>DATJZH010000413.1:0-45340 GCA_035499215.1 Streptosporangiaceae bacterium
TCACTCATGACGACTGCCCAGGAGGGTGTGCATACCGCCGAGGTCATCATCGACAACGGCTCGTTCGGCGTTCATAAGATCCGGTTCGAGACCGGTCGGCTGGCCCGTCTCGCCGCAGGCTCGGCCGTCGTGTACCTCGACGACGACACCATGGTGCTGTCCGCGACCACCGCGTCCAAGCACCCCAAGGAAGGGCTCGACTTCTTCCCGCTCACCGTGGACGTGGAGGAGCGGATGTACGCGGCAGGCCGGATCCCCGGCTCGTTCTTCCGCCGCGAGGGCCGCCCGTCCGAGGACGCGATCCTCACCTGCCGCCTGATCGACCGGCCGCTGCGCCCGTCGTTCACGCACGGCCTGCGCAACGAGATCCAGATCGTCGAGACGATCCTGGCCCTGAACCCCGACCACCTCTACGACGTGGTCGCGATCAACGCGGCCTCGCTGTCCACCCAGCTGGCCGGCCTGCCGTTCTCCGGGCCGATCGGCGGCGTCCGGGTGGCCTTGATCAAGGGCCAGTGGGTCGGCTTCCCGACCCACTCGCAGCTGGAGGAGGCCACGTTCGACATGGTGGTGGCCGGCCGGGTGCTCGAGGACGGCGACGTCGCGATCATGATGGTGGAGGCCGAGTCCACCGCCAGCACGCTGCGCCTGCTGGCCGACTCCGGCAGCGGGGCCGTGGCGCCCACCGAGGACACCGTGGCGGCCGGGCTCGAGGCGGCCAAGCCGTTCATCAGGCTGCTCTGCGAGGGCCAGCTGCAGGTGGCGGCGCACGCCGCCAAGGAAGTCGCCGACTTCCCGATCTTCGTCGACTACCAGCAGGACGTCTACGACGCGCTGGCCGCCGAGATCTCCGACGACCTGGCCAAGGCACTCACGATCGCCGGCAAGCAGGACCGGGAGGCGGAGACCGACCGGGTCAAGGCCCGGGCGGCCGAGCGGCTGGGCGGCCAGTTCGAGGGCCGGGAGAAGGAGATCAGCGCCGCGTTCCGGTCGCTGACCAAGAAGCTGGTCCGGGAGCGGATCATCCGCGACGGCGTGCGGATCGACGGCCGCGGCCTGACCGACATCCGGCAGCTGTCCGCCGAGGCGGGCATCATCCCCCGGGTGCACGGCTCGGCGCTGTTCGAGCGGGGCGAGACCCAGATCCTCGGCGTCACCACGCTGAACATGCTCCGCATGGAGCAGATGATCGACACGCTCAACCCGGAGCGCACCAAGCGCTACATGCACAACTACAACATGCCGCCGTACTCCACCGGCGAGACCGGCCGGGTGGGCTCGCCCAAGCGCCGCGAGGTCGGTCACGGCGCGCTGGCCGAGCGCGCGCTGATCCCGGTGCTGCCCACCCGCGAGGAGTTCCCCTACGCGATCCGCCAGGTCTCCGAGGCGATCGGCTCCAACGGATCCACCTCGATGGGCTCCGTCTGCGCCTCGACGATGTCGCTGCTCGACGCGGGGGTGCCGCTGAAGGGCAATGTCTCGGGCATCGCGATGGGCCTGATCTACGAGGGCGGCGAGTACGTCACCCTGACCGACATCCTCGGGGCCGAGGACGCGTTCGGCGACATGGATTTCAAGGTCGCCGGCACCAGGGACATCATCACCGCGCTGCAGCTCGACACCAAGCTGGACGGCATCCCCGCGTCGGTGCTCGGCGCGGCGCTCAGGCAGGCCCGCGGCGCCCGGCTGACCATACTCGAGGTCATGGGAGAGGCCATCGACGGTCCCGGCGAGATGAGCGAGTACGCGCCGCGGATCATCACGGTACGGGTCCCGGTGGACAAGATCGGCGAGGTCATCGGCCCGAAGGGCAAGATGATCAACTCGATCCAGGAGGACACCGGCGCCGAGATCACGATCGAGGATGACGGCACCATCTACATCGGCGCCACCGACGGCAGCTCGGCCGAAGCCGCCAGGTCGGCGATCAATGCTATCGCCAACCCGCACATTCCCGAGGTCGGCGAGCGGTTCCTCGGCACGGTGGTGAAGACCACGACGTTCGGCGCGTTCGTCTCGCTGCTGCCCGGCAAGGACGGCCTGCTGCACATCACGCAGATCCGCAAGCTGCACGGCGGAATGCGGATCGAGAACGTCGACGACGTGATCAAGGTCGGTGACAAGATCCAGGTCGAGATCCGTGAGGTCGACGACCGGGGCAAGCTGTCCCTGGTACCGGTCGAGGTCGTGGAGCGCGAGGCGGCCGGCGATAACCAGGGCGGCGGCGGTGACGACCGGCGCGGCGACCGGGGCGACCGGGACCGGGGCGGCGACCGGGGCGACCGCGGCGGCGAGCACCACCGCAGCCGCCAGCGCAGCCGCGGATCCGGTAACTCATGACAGCGCACCAGCAGCTGCCAGCCGGGGGCGGCGACCGCGCGGTCACCCGCACGGTCCTGCCCGGTGGTCTTCGGGTCATCACCGAGTCGCTGCCTGCCGTACGGTCGACGGCCTTCGGGATCTGGGCCGGAGTCGGCTCGCGCGACGAGGGCCAGGAGCACGCCGGGGCCACGCATTACCTGGAGCACCTGCTCTTCAAGGGCACTGCCCGGCGCACCGCGCTGGAAATCTCCGCGGCGATGGACGCCGTCGGCGGCGAGCTGAACGCGTTCACCGCCAAGGAGTACACCTGCTACTACGCGCGCGTGCTGGACGCTGACCTGCCGCTCGCGATCGACGTGCTGTCCGACATGGTGAACAGCTCGCTGATCGAGCCGAAGGACGTCGAGGCCGAGCGCGGCGTGATCCTCGAAGAGATCGCGATGAACGACGACGACCCGACGGACACGGTCCACGAGACCTTCGCCGCGCAGCTGTTCGGCGACACGCCGCTGGGCCGGCCCATCCTCGGCACCGCCGACTCGATCAACTCGATCACCCAGGCCCAGATCAGCGACTACTACCGCGCCAGGTACACCCCGGACGCCCTGGTGGTGGCAGCCGCGGGCAGTCTCGAGCACGATCAGGTCGTGGAGCTCACCCGGTCGTCCTTCGGCGGTATCCTGACCGGCGAGATCCCGCCGCTGCCGCCGCGCCTGACCGGGCCGGACCACGGCGGCACGGGCACCGGCGTCCGGCTGGTCTCACGCCCGCTCGAGCAGGCCAACCTCGTGCTCGGCTGTGCCGCGCTTTCGCGGACCGATGACCGCAGGTTCGCGCTCGGGGTGCTGAACGCGGCGCTCGGCGGCGGCATGTCGTCGCGGCTGTTCCAGGAGGTGCGGGAGAACCGGGGCCTGGCGTACTCCGTCTACAGCTTCAGCTCGCAGCACGCGGACACCGGCATCTGGGGGGTCTATGCGGGGTGCCTGCCCGCCAAGGCGGACGAGGTGCTCGCCATCTGCCGGGACGAGATCGCCAAGGTCGTCTCCGGCGGGCTGACCGATGAGGAACTCGGTCGCGGCAAGGGACAGCTGCGCGGCTCCATCGTGCTCGGGCTCGAGGATCCGTCCTCCCGGATGACCAGGCTGGGCAAGGCCGAGCTGGTCTATCCGCGGCTGGAGCCGGTCAATGAGATACTCGCCTCGATCGACAGCGTGACTCACGACGACGTGCGGGAGGTAGCCGCTGCCGTGCTCGCGCAGCCCAAGGCGCTCGCCGTCGTGGGCCCGTTCGACGACGCCGAGTCCCTGGCCGCGGCGGCGGCGCTCTGACCCAGCGGCCGCCCGGCCGGCCGTGGCTCCCATCGGCCCGGCGAGAGAGGCAGCGAAATGATCAGGACGGGTGTGCTCGGCGCCAAGGGGCGCATGGGGTCGCAGGTGTGCCGGACAGTGGACGCCGCCGGCGACCTTGAGCTGTCCGCTGCCGTTGACGCCGATGACGCCCTCGACTCGCTGGCCGGCTGCGACGTCGTGGTGGACTTCACTGATCCGGGCGTCGTGATGGAGAACCTGCGCTGGTGCGTTGCGCACGGGCTCGACGTCATCGTCGGGACCTCCGGGTTCGACGATATGCGGCTGGCAGTCGCCGCGGAATGGCTGCACCGGGCACCGGGAACCCGGGTGCTCATCGTGCCCAACTTCTCCGTCGGCGCCGTGCTGATGATGCGGTTCGCCCAGCTAGCGGCGCCGTTCTTCGAGTCCGCGGAGATCATCGAGCTGCATCACCCGGCCAAGGCCGACGCCCCGTCCGGCACGGCCGCGCGCACCGCGACGCTGATCAGCGCGGCCCGGGCCGCCGCGGATCTCGGGCCATCGCCGGACGCGACCGCGAGCGAGATGGACGGCGCGCGCGGCGCCGTGCTGGACGGAGTGCATGTCCACTCAGTCCGGCTGGCCGGGCTGCTGGCGCATCAGGAGGTGCTGCTCGGCGGGCACGGTGAGGTGCTGACCGTCCGGCATGACTCGCTGGACCGGGCATCATTCATGCCCGGAGTGCTGATGGCCGTCCGGGGCCTCGCATCGCTGCCGGCTGGCCTAACTGTCGGGATGGAGGGCATGCTAGGTCTCGGGTAGCGCAGCCGGCGGCAGCCGGCCCGGCGGAGGGAGGGCGGGATGCGGGCGATACTCAACGTGATCTGGCTGGTGCTGTGCGGTTTCTGGATGGCAATCGCCTACGCGCTAGCCGGGATCGTGTGTTTCATCCTGATCATCACGATCCCGTTCGGCATTGCCTCCTTCCGCATCGCGGGCTACGTCCTCTGGCCGTTCGGCCGCACGATAGCGCCGCGGCGCAGCGCGGGCGCCGGAGCGCTGATCGGCAATATCATCTGGATCATCCTGTTTGGCTGGTGGCTGGCAATTGGCCATCTCGTCACCGGCGCGCTGCTGTGCATCACGATCATCGGCATCCCCCTCGGCCTGGCCAACTTCAAGATCATCCCGATTACGCTCGTGCCGCTCGGCGTCGAGATCGTTCCCGAGCAGGATTACGCCGGCGTGTAATCGTTCCCGAGCAGCAGTATGCCGGCGTGTAATCGTTCCCGAGCAGCAGTACGCCGGCGTGTAGCGCGGTCCCCGCCTGCGCCCGGCGGCATCGGGCCGCTTGACGTACTGTCGTGGTATGTGCCGGAGCATCAAGACCCTGCGTGCGCCCTACGCCGAGAATGTGACCGAGCAGGACGTGCGGGCAGCCGCGCTGCAGTACATCCGGAAGGTCAGCGGCTTCCGGCGGCCGGCCCGGCATAACGCCGAAGCCTTCGATCAGGCCGTCGAGGCGGTCACCAGCGCGACCATGGCGCTGCTGGACCGGCTTGAGGTACGCGCCGCCGCAGGCTGAGCGTCCGGTACCCGGCCGGCCAGCGTGCCCGCGCTGCGGTCGTGCGCCTTCGCCGCTACAGCTGACCGGCGCCGGTCACCTGCAGCACCGCCTCGCCGGCCTCGTCGGAGGCGGCCAGGTCGATCCGCGCGCTGATGCCCCAGTCGTGGTCTCCCGCCGGGTCGTCGAAGATCTGGCGCACCGACCAGTGGCCGGCCTGCGTCTCGATGATCAGCAGAGCCGGACCCCGCGCGTCGGGGCCGGTGCCGATGTCGGCGTGCTCGGCGAAATACGGCTCCAGCGCGGTCGCCCAGGCATCGGCGTCCCAGCCGGCCGCGGCGTCCAGCGCGCCAAGCTCATCGTAGCGGCGCAGCGCGGCGAGCTCGACCCGGCGGAAGAGCGCGTTGCGCACGAGCACCCGGAACGCCCGGGGATTGCTGGTCACCGCCGGCGGCCGCTCGTCCAGCGGGGCGGCGCGCTGCTGCGCGGGATCGCGCAGCTTCTCCCACTCGTCGATCAGGCTGGAGTCGACCTGCCGGACCAGCTCGCCGAGCCACTCGATCAGGTCGGCAAGGTCCTCGGTCCTGGCCTCCTCCGGCACGGTCTGCCGCAGCGCCTTATAGGCATCGGCCAGGTACCGCAGCACCAGCCCCTCGGACCGGGACAGCCCGTAGTACCCGACGTACTGCACGAACGTCATGGCCCGCTCGTACATGTCGCGGGCCACTGACTTGGGCCGCAGCTGGTAATCGGCAACCCAGGGGTGGCCCCGCCGGTAGATGTCGTAGGCGCCCTCGACGAGGTCGGCCAGCGGCCGCGGGTAGGTGACCGAGTCGAGCAGGTCCAGCCGCGTCTCGTAGTCGACGCCGTCGGCCTTCATCCGCGCGACCGCCTCGCCCCGCGCCTTGAACAGCTGCGCCGACAGCACCTGCCGCGGGTCATCGAGAGTGGCCTCGATGACCGACAGCACATCCAGCGGGTAGCTGGGCGCCTGCCGGTCCAGCAGCTCGATCGCCGCCAGCGCGAGCGGCGACAGCGGCTGGTTGAGCGCGAAGTCAGCCTGCAGGTCAACGGTCAGCCGCCAGCGGCGGCCATCGGCATCGGGCTCGGCGAGCCGTTCGACCACGCCGCCGGCCAGCAGCGCGCGGTAGATCGCGAAGGCCCGGCGGATGTGACGGCGCTGCGCGGCCGGGTCCTCGTGGTTGTCGGTCAGCAGGTGCCGCATCGCGGCGAACGCGTCGCCGGGCCGGCCGATGACGCCGAGCAGCATCGCGTGGCTGACCGTGAAACTGGACTGCAGCGGCTCGGGCTCGGCGGCCACCAGCCGCTCGAAGGTGGGCTTGCCCCAGGAGACGAAACCCTGCGGCGGCTTCCTGCGCACCACCTTGCGCCGCTTCTTCGCATCATCGCCGGCCTTGGCCAGCGCTTTCTCGTTCTCCACGACATGCTCGGGCGCCTGCACGACGACCCCGCCGGCCGTGTCATAGCCGGCCCGGCCCGCCCGCCCGGCGATCTGATGGAACTCGCGTGCCTGCAGATGCCGGTTCCTGGTCCCGTCGTACTTCGACAATGCGGTGAACAGCACAGTGCGGATCGGGACGTTGATGCCCACGCCGAGGGTATCGGTGCCGCAGATCACCTTCAGCAGGCCAGCCTGGGCCAGCGTCTCTACCAGCCGCCGGTACCTGGGCAGCATCCCGGCGTGGTGCACGCCGATGCCGTGGCGGACCAGCCGGGACAGCGTCCTGCCGAAGCCCGCGCTGAACCGGAAGCCGCCGATCAGCTCGGCGATGGCGTCCTTTTCGCTGCGTGTGCACACGTTGATGCTCATGAGCGCCTGGGCCTGCTCAACCGCGGCTGCCTGGGTGAAGTGCACCACGTAAACCGGTGCCTGCCGGGTGGCGAGCAGTTCCTCCAGCGTCTCGTGCAGCGGCGTGAGCACATAGGAGAACAGCAGCGGCACCGGCCGGTCGGCCGAGCGGACTACGGCGGTCGGCCGGCCTGTCCGTCTGGCCAGATCGCGCTCGAACCGGCTGACGTCGCCGAGCGTCGCCGACATCAGCACGAACTGCGCCTGCGGCAGCTCGATCAGCGGTACCTGCCAGGCCCAGCCGCGGTCGGGGTCGGCGTAGAAATGGAACTCGTCCATGACCACCTGGCCGACGTCGGCCCGCGGCCCCTCGCGCAGCGCGATGCTGGCGATGATCTCCGCGGTGCAGCAGATGATCGGCGCGGCCGCGTTCACGCTGGCATCTCCGGTCATCATGCCGACATTCGCCGGGCCGAACATCTCGCACAGGGCGAAGAACTTCTCCGACACCAGCGCCTTGATCGGGGCGCTGTAGAAGCTGCGCGCGCCGCCGGCGAGCGCCGCGAAATGCGCGCCGGCGGCCACGAGGCTCTTGCCCGAGCCGGTCGGGGTGCTCAAGATCACGTTGGCGCCCGAGACGATCTCGATCAGCGCCTCTTCCTGATGCGGGTACAGCACCAGCCCCTGCCCGGCGGTCCAGCTGGCGAAGGCGTCGAAAAGCGAGTCGGGGCCGGCCGTCTCGGGCAGCTGATCGGCCAGGGTCGCGGTCTGTTCGGCGAGAGTCATGACGAGTCTATGGATACCAGCAGTCCGGCCAGCTCCGGCATTCCCGGACACGGCCTGCCTGACCCGCTGATTGTGCAGTTCAGCGGGTTGCGCCGGCGCCATTACCGGCGGCGGCCGGCGGGCAGCGCGGCAGTCAGGTCAGGCGGTTGTGATCCTGCTCGCGCCGCCCAGATCCAGCTCGGTAACCGAGACCTCCCGCATCTTGAACTTCTGCACCTTTCCGGTGATGGTCATCGGGAACTCGCTGGTGAACCGCACGTAGCGGGGGACCTTGTAGTGCGCGATCTTGCCGGTGCAGAAGGCCCTGATCTCCTCGCTGGTCAGCTCGCTGCCGGGGCGAAGCTTGACCCAGGCGCACAGCTCCTCGCCGTACTTCGCATCGGGCACGCCGATGACCTGCACATCCTCGATCTCCGGATGGGTGTACAGGAATTCCTCGACCTCCCGCGGGTAGATGTTCTCGCCACCGCGGATCACCATGTCCTTGATCCGCCCGACGATGTTGAGGTAGCCCGCGTCATCCATCACCGCCAGGTCGCCGGTGTGCATCCAGCGGGCGGCATCGATGACCTCGGCGGTCTTTTCCGGCTCGTTCCAGTAGCCCAGCATCACCGAGTAGCCGCGGGTGCACAGTTCCCCCGGCGCGCCGCGGGCCATGACCAGGCCGGTCGCCGGGTGGGTCACCTTGACCTCGAGATGCGGGTGCACCTGGCCGACCGTCGAGACCCGCCGGTCGAGCTCGTCGTCGGCCCTGGTCTGCGCCGATACCGGCGACGTCTCGGTCATCCCGTAGCAGATCGTGACCTCGGACATGTGCATCTCGCTGACGACGCGTTTCATCACCTCCACCGGGCAGGGCGATCCGGCCATGATGCCGGTGCGCAGGGTTGACAGGTCGTAGGAGCCGAAATCCGGCATCGCCAGCTCGGCGATGAACATGGTCGGGACCCCGTACAGCGACGTGCACCTCTCCTGCTGTACCGCCTGCAGCGTGGCAGCCGGCTCGAAGCTCGGCGCCGGGATCACTATGCACGCGCCATGCGTCGTGCAGGCAAGGTTGCCCAGCACCATCCCGAAGCAGTGGTAGAACGGCACCGGGATGCAGGCCCGGTCGGCGGCGGTGTACCGGCATAGCTCGCCGATGAAGAAGCCGTTGTTGAGGATGTTGTGGTGCGACAGGGTCGCGCCCTTGGGGAAGCCCGTCGTGCCGCTGGTGTACTGAATGTTGATCGGGTCGTCAAAGGACAGCTCAGCCGTGCGCCGGTCCAGGGCGGGCGACCCGGCGGCCGCGGCACCCGACGCCACAAGCTCATCCCAGCCCGCCGCGCCCAGGTAGACCACCTGCTCGAGCTCATCGAGCTCGCCGCGCACCTCGTCGATCATGCCGCGGTAGTCGCTGGTCTTGAAGCCCGCCGCGCTGACCAGGAGCCGGATGCCGGACTGGCGCAGCGCAAAGCCGAGCTCATGGGTTCGGTACGCCGGGTTGATGTTGACCAGGATCGCCCCGATCTTCGCGGTGGCGTACTGCAGCAGCACCCACTCGGCGCAGTTCGGCGCCCAGATCCCGACCCGGTCGCCCTTCTCGATGCCCGCCCCGAGCAGGCCGCGGGCCAGGACATCGGTGTCGGCGTCGAGGTCGGCGTAGGTCCGCCGGCTGCCCGTCAGCACGTCGACGACGGCCTCGCTGTCGGGATGGCCGGCCGCGATCCGTCGCAGGTTGCCGCCGATGGTCTCGCCCAGCAGGCCGGCTGGCGATGTTCCGTGGCTGTACGACAGCTGAGTTCCACCGGACATGACGGATCCTCCGGAATCGGGTGCTTCAATGATCCTGCGTCTTGCCGCGCGGTGTGAAGGCCCTGGCGTTTACGGCGTTCAGCCCAGATGCAACTGCGCGTAACGGGGCCGGCGGGGTTAGTGTCAGAGTATCTGCCCGCTGTGTTCCTGCCCGGAGCGGAAATGGGAACGTGGATCGTCTGGATCATCGCGGCGGCCGTGCTCGGCGTCGCGGAGATCCTCACGACGACGTTCGCGTTCGGCCTGATCGCCATAGCTGCGCTGGTCGGCGCTGCGGTCGGCGCAGCCGGCGGGAACGCGCCGCTGCAGTTCGGGGCGTTCGTGCTGGCCGCCGCCGCCGGGCTCGGCATCGCCCGGCCCTTCGCCATGCGCCACCTGCGGCAGCCGCCGCTGCTGCGCAGCGGAACGGCCGCGCTCGTCGGGCGGACCGCGTACGTGCTGGAGGAAGTCACTGCCCATGCCGGGAAGGTCCGGATCGGCGGCGAGCTGTGGTCCGCGCGTCCCTACGACGAGACCCTGGTGATCCCGGCCGGCACCACCGTGGACGTCATGCAGATCGAGGGCGCGACCGCCCTCGTCTATCCCAGGGAGTGATCATGCTAATTGGTGCTGGCGGTATCGCGGCAGCGGTCATCATCGTGCTGATCGTGCTGGTCGCGCTGCGGACGGTCCGGATCGTGCCGCAGGCCCGCGCGCGCAACGTCGAGCGGCTCGGCCGGTACCGCAAGACGCTCGAGCCGGGGATGAACCTGATCGTTCCGCTCATCGACCGGGTCAAGAAGGAGATCGACTTGCGCGAGCAGGTCGTGGCGTTCCGCGGCCAGCCGGTCATCACCGAGGACAACGTGGTCGTAGAGATCGATACCGTGCTGTTCTTCCAGGTCACCGACCCGCGTGCGGCCGACTACGAGATCGTCGACTACATCCAGGCGATCGAGCAGCTGACCGCGACGATGCTGCGCAGCGTGATCGGGACCATGGACCTGGAGGTGACCCTGACCTCGCGCGACAAGATCAACACCCAGCTCCGCGGCGTGCTGGACGACGCCTCGGGCAAGTGGGGGATCCGGGTGACCCGGGTGGAGATCAAGGCGATCAACCCGCCGAAGACCATCATTGACGCGATGGAGAAGCAGATGCGGGCCGAGCGCGAGAAGCGCGCGGCGGTTCTCAACGCCGAGGGCCAGCGGCAAGCCCAGATCCTCACCGCGGAGGGCGAGAAGCAGAGCAACATCCTGCGGGCGGAGGGCGAGCGGCAGGGCGCGATCCTGCGCGCCCAGGGCGAGGCGAAGGCCATCGAGACGGTGTTCCAGTCGATTCACCAGAACGACCCCGACCCCAAGCTGCTCGCCTACCAGTACCTGATGCAGACGCTGCCGCAGCTCGCGCAGGGCCCCGCGAACACCCTGTGGATGGTCCCCAGCGAGCTGACCGGCGCGCTGAAGGCCCTCGGCTCCGCCTTCGACGCATCAGCGGGCGGCCGCCAGTCATCGGAGGCACGCGTCCCGGCCAGGGACGCCACGGCTCCGGCGGCAAACGGGTCGGCTCCCGATGCTCTGGCTCCGGCGGAGGCCACGAGCCTGCCAGTACCGCGGCTCGGCGGCGACCCGCTCGCGGCGCTACCCGGGACGGATCGCCAGGCCGATGGTCAGCAGGACGCCGAAGGCCAGCTGCAGCCGCCCGGTCTGGCCCAGCGCGGCGATAAGACCGGGGCCTGAGGCGCCGCCCTGCACCTGGCGCAGCGGCGGCCAGGCGAACGGCGCCGCGGCCAGCGCGATCAGGGCCAGCGGTGCCGCCGGCGCGACGGCGACCGCGACGCCGAACGGCGCCGCCACGCACGCCGCGTACAGCAGGCGGGTCCGCCTGTCGCCGAGCACCACGGCCAGGGTCCGCTTCCCGGTCAGGCTGTCGGTCGGTATGTCACGCAGGTTGTTGATGATGAGCAGCGCGCACGCGAGCAGCCCGACCGGAACCGCCGCGGCCAGGGCCAGCCAGGCCAGCGACCGCATCTGCACGTAGGCGGTCCCGGCCACGGCAGCCACGCCGAAGAACAGGAAAACCGACACCTCGCCGAGGGCCAGGTATCCGTAGGGCCGCCCGCCGCCGGTGTAGAACCAGGCAGCGGCAACGGCCGCGGCGCCAAGCAGCAGCAGCCACCAGGAGGTCGCCACGGCCAGGACCAGGCCGGCGACACAGGCGACGGCGAAGCAGCACAGCGCTGCCGCCAGCACGTGCCGGGGCGGGGCGAGCTCCGCCGCGACCAGCCGGACGGGCCCGACGCGCTGCCTGTCCGTGCCCCGGATTCCGTCGCTGTAGTCGTTGGCGAAGTTGACGCCGACCTGCAGCGCCAGCGCGACGATCAGTGCCAGCGCCGCCCGCCACGGTGAGAACAGCCCGTAGCCGAACGCGACGCCCGAGCCAACGACAACGGGGACGACGGCCGCGGGCAGCGTCCGCGGCCGCGCACCCGCAACCCAGTCCCGTGCTGGCGCCACATCCTGCCCTTCGCCGAGGCTTCGCAAGGTCACACAGTAGCCGCGCCGCGCTGGCGCCGCCCCCGCCGCCCGGCGCATCCGGCGTCCGTCACCGTCACCGCACGGGCGGGAGAGTCCTGGCCGCGGCCTCGTAGATGTGGCTGATCTGCCATCTGGTCAGGTGCCGGTGCCGGGACGCCCGCGACTTCCGCCGGAAATACCTGCGGACCCGCGATCCGCTGAACACGTCAACGCCGCGCAGGCTGGCAACCGCCCACGGGATGGTCGGCCCGTATATCACCATCACCGGCCGGACGCCGAGCGGCTGCCCGAGCGAAGCCCCTATCAGCAGGGAAGCCTGCCCCGCCTCCCAGCGGGCGTGCACCAGCCGTTCCTTCTTGTTGGCCGGCCCGTGGTAGAGGACTTTCCCGGCCGTGGTCCGCACCGGCAGCCGCCGGTCCCAGTACTCGGAGTCCAGGGCGAATACGCCGGCCGGCCCGATGACCAGGTGATCGATGACGGAATCGCTGCCGGGAATCGCCCGGGCGTTCAGTGCCAGGTAGCCGGCCGGCCGCAGCAGCAGCAGCCGCCGCCGGGTGCGGCGCTGCGCCGCGGTGACCCGCGCCGCCGCGGGAATGAGCGCCATCCTCTTCGACTGGTAGACCGTGTCCACGACGGCCACGAGGACCGCGAAGGTCAGCCCGACCCGCCATTGCAGCCAGATCGTCACCGCTATTCCCGTGACAGCCGCCATGACGGCCCGGCGGATCCACACGGGCACACGCGGATCCGCCCCCATGCCTGTCAGCGCCGGACGTGAGGCTGGGGCGACGGGGGTGCTCGCCTCATGCAGGGCCTCGGCCGGCAGTGCTGGCCCGGTCTGCTCGATCTCCGGCCCGGTCTCCCGGTCCACACCTGTGAGGGTAACCGAATCAGCATGCCGGGAAACGCGCTGTCAGATTCTGACCCCGGGCTGCGCCTGCTGGACCGGGTCGGGCCCGCGGGCTACTGTTCGGTCACGTGACCGAGATTCATGACCTCACGGTGCTCGAGCTGACCGCCGCCATCGGCGCCGGTGACCTTTCGCCGGTCGAGATCACCGACCATTACCTGGACCGGATCGACCGGCTCAACGAGCAGGTCGGCGCCTTCTACACGGTCACCAGCGAGATCGCCCGCCAGCAGGCGGACCAGGCGGAGAAGGCAGCCGCGGCCAGCCGCAGGGACAGCGGCGGGCCGGGCGCGGCGCTGCCGCCGCTGACCGGCGTGCCCATCCCGGTCAAGGACCTGAACATGGTCGCCGGGGTGCGGCTCACCTTCGGCAGCATGGCGTTCGCCGACAACCTGGCCGCCGACGACGATTATGTGGTGACGCGGCTGCGCGCTGCCGGGTCGGTCCTCACCGGGAAGACGGCTGCGCCGGAGTTCGGCCTGCCGTGCTACACGGAGACGAAAATCGGCCCGCCGGCCCGCACCCCGTGGGACCTGTCACGCTCGGCGGGCGGTTCCAGCGGCGGCGCGGCCGCGGCGGTCGCGGCGGGCCTGGCGCCCGCGGCGCAGGGCAGTGACGGCGGCGGCTCCATCAGGATCCCGTGCAGCGTGTGCGGGCTGTTCGGGATCAAGCCGAGCCGCGGCCGGATCTCGCTCGGCCCGATCATGCCCGACCTGGCCGGGCTTGCCACCAGCGGCCCGATCGCGCGGACGGTGGCCGATGCGGCTCTGCTGCTCGACGTGATGACCGGCAATTACCCGGGTGATATGTACACCCAGCCGCCGCTGGCGGCCGGCGAGACCTTCCTCGGTTTCGCCGGCCGCGAGCCGGGCCGGCTGCGCATCGCCCGGTCACTGCAGACGGTGCTGCCGGGCGCTGACCCGCATCCGGACTGCGTGGCCGCCTACCAGGATGCCAGTGCGCTGCTGGCCAGCCTCGGGCACGACGTCGAGGATGTCGAGGTGCCGTTCACGCCGGATGTTATTCCCGCGTTCGAGACGCTGTGGTACTCGATGGCCACCCTGGCCCCGGTCACTGCTGCCCGGGAGGCAGAGCTGCTGCCGCTCACCAGGTACCTGCGCGGCCGCGGCTTCGCGCTCGGGGCGGCGGACCTGCTCCTCGCTCAGACCTGCCTGCAGGCTGTCTCGCGGCAGGCGCTGAGCATGCTGAACAGCTACGACGCGATGCTGCACCCGACGCTGGCATCGCCCCCGGCGCCGGTCGGCTATTTCGACGAGGTCGAGCCGGCCGAGAATTTCGAGCGGCAGAAGCGGTTCACGCCGTGGACCGCGCTGTACAACCTGTCCGGCCAGCCCGCTGTCAGCGTCCCGCTGCACTGGACGGCCGCCGGACTGCCGATCGGGGTGATGCTGGCCGGCCGGATCGGCGCTGAGGGCACGCTGATCTCGCTGTCGGCACAGCTCGAGGCCGCGCGGCCCTGGCGCGGCCGGCGCCCGGCGATCTGGTAGGCCGGCGCCGCTGCCCGTCTGGTCAGCACCCGCCGGCCGGTCCCGGCGAGCCGGTGCCGGCCGCCGGCTGGTCAACGACGCCGGCGGCCGCGGCGCGGAGCACGGCCCCGAAGTGCACGACGTACCACCGGCCGCGCCAGGAGATCAGCGAGGCGATGCCGATCGAGCGCAGCTGGCCGTGGCCGGAGTAGACGATCCGCGCGCCGGCCACGTGCCAGTAGCCCACGGAGTTGTAGCAGGCGCCGGGGCTGATCCAGCTGGCCTGCGCTGACGGCACGATCACCGTGACCAGCCTGGCCCGCCTGGCCTGACGTCCCAGGAATCGGTGCGCGGCACGGACATCGAGCTGGAAGTCCCCCATCAGGCGGCTGTGCCAGTCCGCCGCCGGATCGTAGATCGCCTTGACCTGCTCGTAGGCGGCCAGCGGGAAGAATGCCTGGCCCGCCAGCGCGGGCCTGCCGGTCACCACGGCGGCCCACAGGTCCGTCATCTCCGCGCTGAACACCCGGCTGCGCGCGGCGGGGAAGACTCTGGTCTGGCGCAGGCGACCCGGCGGCGGCGGCACCCGGATGAGCGTCGGCGACGCGTCCGGGCGCTGCGCCACCGGCGACGGGGACGCTGATCCCGAGCCGGCCGCCGGCGACTGGCCGGCGTGCGCGCTGGCCACCTCGCTGACCCGCGGGCTCCCCGCCGCGGCCGGGCTCGTGGTCTGGCCCGAGCAGGCGCCGGCCAGCGCAGCCACCGCGACGACCAGCGCCGCGCACCGCGGTGCGCGCAGTCTTGCTATCTCGGTCACTGGCCCCTCGCACGGCGATCGGACGGTTGTTCCTCGGTCGTATGCCGAAGGCGCCGCCGGCGTCAGCCGGAGGCCCTGGTCAGCGTACCGGCCAGCAGGCCGGCAGGCCCGGCAGGCGGATGGGCGCGCCGTCCGGCGCGAATGCCCGGGCCGGAGCCAGCTGATCACCGCGCAGGGTGCGGACGGGCGCTGCCGGACAGGGAAAAATCATCAGATTACACTAGTCTCGCCGTTGCTGGCGGTAACCGGTCTGCCGGCTGCCGGACTCACCCGGGGGATGAGGCAGTGAACCAGATACTTGAGCGGCTTGGCGGCTTCGCGGCCCGGCGGCACTGGATCGTCATCATCGCCTGGCTGATCGTCCTCGGCGGACTGCTCGGCGCCCGCCATGCTTTCGGCGGCGAGTACGTCAACGACTACACGGTGTCGGGCAGTGATTCCGCGACTGGCCTTGACGTGCTGAACAGCACCTTCCCGCAGCAAGGCGGATACGGCGGGCAGATCGTCTTCCGCGCCCGCAGCGGCACGGTCGCCGCCCAGCAGACCGCGGTCAACCAGGCAGCCAGCAACGTGGCGAAGCTGCCGAACGTCATCAAGGCGGTCAGCCCGTTCTCCTCGTCGGGCTCCGGCGCCGTGTCCAGGGACGGCACGATCGCGTACGCGAGCGTCGGATGGAATGTGAACCCGGATTCGCTGGATACCGCATACCTGAGCAAGCTGGACAACGCGGTGGCCCCCGCCAGGAAGGCCGGCCTGCAGGTCGAGTACGGGGCCGGCGCGGGGCAGATCGGGCAGCAGACCAATGACCTGACGTCCGAGATCATCGGCCTGTCCTGCGCGCTGGTGCTGCTGGTATTCATGTTCGGCTCCCTGATCGCGGCCGCGATCCCGCTGCTGTCGGCGATCTTCAGCGTCGTCGCGGGGCTCTCGCTGCTCGGGCTGCTCGCGGCGGTGATCACGTTCCCGACCACCGCGCCGACCATCGCCACGCTGCTCGGGCTCGGCGTTGCCGTGGACTACGGGCTGTTCCTGAGCGCACGGCACCGGGACCAGCTGGACAGCGGGATGGACGTCGTCACCTCAGCGAAGCACGCCGAGGGGACCTCCGGTGCCGCGATCGTCGTGGCCGGCGGCACGGTCGTGATCTCCATCCTGGGCCTGTACATCGCGGGAGTCGCCTTCGTCGGGTCGCTGGGCCTGGCCGCGGCGGTGGTCGTCGCCGTCACGATGGCGGCGGCGCTGACCCTGGTGCCAGCGTTCATGGGCGTGGCCAGGGGGAACGTGCGGGCGCTGTCGGCCCGCATCCGTGCCAGGAAGGCCGGGCTGTCCGTGCGGGAACAGGCCGCGCAGTCAGCAGCGGTCACCCGTGAGCAGCACGAGCACAGCGCGTTCGCCCGGTGGGGCCGGAAAGTGAGCGCCCGGCCCTGGCCGTGGGCGGCGCTGAGCGTGGCGGTGCTCGTCGTGCTCGCGATCCCGCTGCTTTCGATCACGCTCGGCCAGCCGGACAACGGCACGAACCCCACGTCCGACAGCAGCCGCCGTGCCTACGACCTGATATCCCAGGGCTTCGGGGTGGGGGTGAACGGTCCGCTGACCGTGGTGGTGAAGCTGCCGAAGCAGTCAAGCTCGGCGGATAACTCGCTGCTCACCACGATGCAGTCGGACATCTCCAAGACCTCGGGCGTCGCGTCGGTGACGCCGGCCGCGGTGAACCCGGCCGGCACCACGGCGGTGTTCAACGTGATCCCGACAACGCGGCCGCAGAGCACCGCCACCACCAGCCTGGTCGGCGACCTGCGCGATAACGTGCTGCCCAGGGAGCATGCGACCACGTACGTCACGGGTACCACGGCAGGGGCCGTCGACTTCACCAAGCGGATCACGAGCCGGATACTGTGGCTGATCCTGGCCGTGGTCGCGATCTCTTTCATCCTGCTGACGGTGGCGTTCCGGTCCGTGGTGATCGCGACGAAGGCGGCGATGCTCAATCTGCTGTCGATTGGCGCCGCCTACGGGGTCATCGTGGCGATCTTCCAGTGGGGCTGGGGCGCGAGCCTGATCGGACTGCACACAACGCTGCCGATCCCGGCTTACGTGCCGATGCTGGTGTTCTGCATCGTCTTCGGCCTGTCGATGGACTACGAGGTCTTCCTGCTGTCCAGAGTTCACGAGGCCTGGATCGTCACCCGTGATCCGCATCGCAGCGTCGCGATCGGGATCGGCGCGACGGCCAGGGTCATCACCACCGCCGCGGCCATCATGGTCGTCGTGTTCGCGAGCTTCGTGCTGAATAGCGACCCTACGGTGAAGATGCTCTCGATCGGGATGGCATTCGCCGTGCTCATCGACGCATCCCTGGTGCGGATGGTCCTGGTGCCGTCGCTGATGTCGCTGCTGGGCTCGCGTGCCTGGTGGATGCCGGGCTCGCTCGAGCCGGTCGTGCCGCAGCTGCGGCTTGAGGGCAGCGCGGCGGCGGCCGCCGCGGGTTCCGCCACGCCGCCCACGGGTACCCCGGCGCGATCGTGACCGGCGGCCGGGGCCAGCGGGATCCGCGTCGCCTGGCCAGCTGGCACCGGCACGCCGGCGAAGCCGCCGCGCTTGCCGCCGCTGCAGCTGTGATCTGGGCAGCCATCCGGCCGCCCGCTGCAGTTCCGGCGTGCGATCGGTCCGGGAGGGGCGCATACTGTAATAGATGAAGCCAGCCCGCGCCGCCAGCCGGCGCTCTCTGCCCGGCAGTCCCTTCAACAAGCCGGTCGTGGTCCGGCCAGTCGAGCACTACGCGGTGCACGATCAGGTCACCCATGACAAGTACGGCCTCGGCCGCATCATCGGTGTCGAGGAGGAGGTTGCCGTGCTCGTCGACTTCGGTTCACTGCAGCAGCGCATCACGACGCCCGACGCCAAGCTGACCAAGCTCTAGGACAGCCGGCCAGACCTGGGTCGCGGTGCTGCCGCGCGGTGCGCCACGGCAGTGACGGCACCGCCCTCGCGCGGACCGGCGTCCGCTGGTGGGGTCTGCTGTCGTCGGCTGCCGCTCCGGTGCTGCTCATCGTCGGATGGACAGTAGCCGCTGCGCTGCAGCCTGGTCATTTTGATCCTGTTACCAAGACTATTAGCGCCCTCGCCGCGCGCGGTGCCGCTGACCGGTGGGTGATGACGGCGGCCCTGGCCGGGGTCGGGGTCTGTTACCTCGGCACCGGAGCCGCGCTCCAGCTGGCCAGGCTGCCGGGACGGCTGCTGCTGATGGCGGGCGGCGCGGCCACCATCGCGGTCGCGGCGAATCCGCTGCCCGCGGGCGGCGGCGGCTCGCTGCCGCACGGGCTCGCGGCCGCCGCCGGCTCGGTGGCCATGGCGACCTGGCCTGGCTGCGCCGGGCGGCGGGGGACCTCAGTTCCGGTCGGCCTGCGCCCTGCTGTCAGCGTGGCTGCCGCCCTCGCGCTGCTCGGCCTGCTCGGGTGGTTCGCCGTGGAACTATGGAGCGGCGGCAGCGCGGTCGGCCTGGCGGAGCGCACTGTCGCCGGCGCCGAGGCAACCTGGCCGCTGGCGGTTGTCCTGACCGGCTGCTGGCCGGCGTTCCAGTGTGACTACGCTAAGTGATGACAACCGGGCTGGCGGCGCGCCGGGGAAAGCCGGCGCCTGGCCCGGCCGTGCGATCGCCCCGCTTTCCCGCGGATGCCTGAACCCGGCGCCGGGACCCGGCTACTTGATCATGAGCCGATGGGCAATCATGAGGGGATGACCAACCCCGAGCTCATACGCCGCGCGGAGGCAGCAGGGATCGCGCCGGTCTACCGGAACGCGCGCATGGAAGACGTCGAGGTGGGCGAGGAAACTCTCGCCGGGATCCTGGCCGCCCTCGACGCCTCGGCGCAGACCGCCCCCCGGCCGCCGGACACCCCGCGGCCGTGCTGTGCCGGGCAGCCGGAAGGTCGGCCGGCCGCCGGGCAGCTGCTGGCGGATCGCGCGGGAGCGCTGGGCACGCCGCATGTTCCTCAGCGTCGCTTCTGGGGATTCACTGTCCAGCTCTACTCGGTGCGGTCGCGGCAATCCTGGGGCCATGGCGACCTCGCCGACCTG
The DNA here is from genome assembly GCA_035499215.1 of Streptosporangiaceae bacterium. Taxonomy (GTDB): domain Bacteria; phylum Actinomycetota; class Actinomycetes; order Streptosporangiales; family Streptosporangiaceae; genus DATJZH01. The sequence goes on from DATJZH010000413.1 coordinate 19,391, forward strand.
GCCAAGCTCGCATCCTGGAGCGCCGCTGACCTCGGCGCCGGCTTCATCCTGGTCAATCCGCTGCACGCGGCCGAGCCGGTGACGCCGGTCAGCCCGTCGCCCTATCTGCCGATGACGCGGCGCTACACCAGCCCGCTGTACCTGCGGATCGAGGACATCCCCGAGTACCGCCAGCTGGCCGCGGCGCAGCGCGAGCGCATCGAGCAGCTGGCGGCGCCGCTGCGGGCCGGCAACGGACGCCCGGACCACATCGACCGGGATGAGGTCTGGACAGCGAAACGCGAGGCGCTGGAGATGATTCACCGGGCCGTGCGCACCGGGCAGCGGCAGGCTGACTTCGAGCGGTTCCGGGCCCGTGAGGGCGCCGCGCTCGCCGACTGGTCCGGCTGGTGCGCCCTGGCCGAGGTGCACGGAGCCGACTGGCGGCACTGGCCCGATGAGGTGGCAGATCCCAGCCGGGCGCGGGCGGCGCTGGCAGCCGGCCCGCTGGCGCAGCGGGCCGAGTTTCATGCCTGGCTGCAATGGCTGGCCGACGAGCAGCTGGCAGCAGCGCAGCAGGCGGCGCTGGCGGCCGGCATGGATATCGGGGTCATCAGCGACCTTGCCGTGGGCGTGCACCCCGGCGGAGCCGACGCCTGGGCGTACCAGGGCCTGCTCGTCCGCGGGGTCAGCGTGGGCGCGCCGCCGGACGGGTTCAATCAGCGCGGCCAGGACTGGACGCAGACCCCGTGGCACCCGCAGCGGCTGGCCGCGGCGGGCTATCGCCCGCTGGCAGAGCTGTTCCGCGCCGCACTGCGGCACGCCGGCGGTCTGCGTGCCGACCACGTGATGGGCCTGATGCGGCTGTGGTGGGTACCCGAAGGGCTCTCTCCGGACCGGGGGGCCTACGTCCGCTATGACCATGAGGCCATGGTGGCGGCCCTGGTGCGGGAGGCTGTGCGGGCCGGTGCGGTGGCCATCGGGGAGGACCTGGGCACCGTCGACCCGTGGATCCGCCGCTACCTGGCGGCCAACGGGATCCTCGGCACCACGATGCTCTGGTTCGCTGACGAACCCGACGGTGCGCCGCTGCGGCCGGCGCACTGGCGGCGGGGGTGCATGGCCACGGTCGGCAGCCATGATCTTCCCACCGTCTCCGGCTTTCTCAGCGGCCGGCAGGTGACCGTTCGCGCGCGGCTCGGCCTGCTGAGGGAATCAGAAGACGCAGAGCGCAGAGGCGCCGAGAAGATGCTCTCCCGCTGGCAGGGCGCTCTGGTGCGGGAGGGCCTGCTGCAGCCCGGCCGGCGTCCGGCCGCGGCCGAATTTACCGTGGCTCTCTACGCCTACCTGGCGCGGACGTCAGCCATCCTCGTCGGCGTGTCACTGGCCGACGCGGTCGGAGATCTCCGGGCGCAGAACATGCCTGGCACCAAGGACGAGTACCCGAACTGGCGGATCCCGCTCTGCGACGCCGACGGGCATGCGGTGCTGCTGGAAGACCTGCCGGACCTGCCGCTGCTGCAGGCTGTCGCCAGCGCTGCCGCTGGCGGCTGACGCGCTGGCGACAGCCTGCAGCGTAATCAGCCCGGCCGGCGATCGCGCTCGCGGCAGCGCAGCGCCCGTGCGACGTCGTCGCGGCCCTCGGCGAGGAGCCTGCGCAGCGCGGCGGGCGGGCTCGTCCTGGCGATGTACTCGTCGGCCGCGTCGATGGCGGGCGCGCTGATGACGCTGATCGGGTAGGCCTGCTCGGCGAACCGCTGCGCCATGTCCGAGCCGAAGTCTCGCCACACCTGGCCCACCACGTCGAAGAACCGCGCCGCGAACGGCACGAGCAGCTCGTCCTGGTCGAGGTTCTGGAATCCCGCCAGCGTGGCGCGGAACCGGGCGTTCGGCATCGCGCCGGACACGAGCCCGGTCCAGGCCGCTTCCTTGGCCTCTGGCTCCGGGATCGACGCCCGGCAGGTCGCGGCGTGCCGCTCGCCGGCGTCGGTGCGATCACGCTCCAGCTCGGCGTCGATCTTGGCTTCGCTGGCGGCGCCCCGGCTGACCAGCCGGTGCAGCAGGCGCCAGCGCAGCTCGGTGTCGATGGCAAGCCCTTCGATCGCGGTCGAGCCGTCCAGCAGCGCCGCCAGCAGGTCCAGATCGGCCGGCGCACGGGCCACGTCGGCGAACGCGATCGCGTAGGAGAGCTGATGATCGGAGCCCGGCTCGGCCCGGACCAGCTGATCGCGCAGTGCCGCGGCCAGCTGCGCGAGCCCGGTCGGCCGCCAAGCCGGGTCGGCGAACCGCCGGACTGCCGTCGCGGCCTGCCGCAGCACGGTCTGCAGCACGGAGATGTCGGTGATCGAGTCGATGCCAGACAGCACCAGGCTGACATAGTCCCGGGTGGCCATCTCGCCGTCCCGGACCATGTCCCAGGCAGCGGCCCAGCACAGCGCGGCGGGCAGCGACTCAGTGAACTCGCCGATTCCGCTGATCAGCGTGCGCAGCGACCGCTCGTCCAGGCGGATCTTGGCGTAGCTCAGGTCATCGTCGTTGATCAGCACAAGGTCCGGCTGCTGCTCGCCGGCCAGGTCGGGCACCTCGGTGCGGTCGCCGGCCACGTCGAGCTCCACCCGCCGCCGGCGGCACATGCCTGCGCCGGTCCGGTCATACAGGCCGATCGCGATCCGGTGCGGGCGCAGTGCAGGCTGGCTGGCGGCCGCTTCCTGGAGCACGGCAAAGGCGGTGAACTGGCCGTCGGCGCCGGTCTCGAACTCCGGCCGGAGCGTGTTGACGCCCGCCGTTTCCAGCCACGCCTTGGACCAGGACGACAGATCCCGGCCCGACGCCTGCTCGAGGGCGGCGAGCAGGTCGCCGAGGGTGGCGTTGCCGTACGCGTGCTGGCCGAAGTAGCCGCGTACGCCGGCCAGGAAGTTCTCCCTGCCGACGTAGGCAACCAGCTGCTTGAGCACGGCCGCGCCCTTGGCATAGGTGATGCCGTCGAAGTTGACCTCGACCGCGTCGATGTCGGGGATGTCCGCCGCGATGGGGTGGGTCGATGGCAGCTGGTCCTGGCGGTATGCCCAGGCCTTCCACGCCTGGGCGAAGGTCGTCCAGGCCCCCCGCCAGCGGGTAGCCTCGGCCTGGCCGACGGTTCCGGCCCAGGTGGCGAACGACTCGTTCAGCCACAGGTCGTCCCACCAGCGCATGGTGACCAGGTTGCCGAACCACATGTGGGCCATCTCGTGCAGGATGGTCTCGGCCCTGGCTTCCCTGGCCGAGTCGGTAACCCTGGACCGGAAGACGTAGTCCTCCAGGAAGGTGACGCAGCCGGCGTTCTCCATCGCGCCCGCCTTGAACTCGGGCACGAAGAGCTGGTCGTACTTGCCAAAAGGGTAGCGGACGCCGAAGGCGTCATGAAAGTAGTCGAAACCCTGCCGGGTGACCTCGAAGATCTCGTCGGGGTCGAGGTAGCTGGCCAGGGACTGCCGGCAGAAGATGCCCAGCGGGATGCCGTCGTGGGTGTCCCTGACCACGTGATAGGGGCCCGCGGCAACCGCGGTGATGTAGGCGGGCAGCATCGCGGTGAGCGGGAACCGCCAGCTGACCGCGCCGTCGTCGGTGCGGCGCGGCTGCGTCGCTGGCGCCATGTTGGAGATGACCTGCCAGCCTGGCCGGGCGTTCACCCGCAGGGCGAACCTGGCCTTCAGGTCCGGCTGGTCGAAGCAGGCGTAAATCCGGTGCGCGTCGAAGGTCTCCAGGTCGGAGTACATGTAGACGCCGCCGTCGGCGGGGTCGGCGAACCTGTGCAAGCCCTCGCCGCTGCGCGAGTAGGCACAGTCAGCGGCCACCCGCAGCTCGTTGTCCGCGGCGAGGCCGTCCAGGACGATCCGGTTGCCATCGAACCTCTGCAGCGGGACCGGGTCGCCGTTCAGCGTGATCTCATGCACCCGCGGTGCCGACAGGTCGATGAAGGTCGAGCTGCCAGGGCGCGCGCAGCGGAACCTGACTGTGCTCACCGATCCGAAAGCGGTGTCACCGCCGGTCAGGTCCAGCTCGACGTGATAGGACTGCACTTCGAGCAGAAGGGCACGCTCGCGAGCTTCGTCGCGCGTCAGGTTGCTCGGCACTGGCAGTAATCCCTTCCGGCCGGACTAACCCGGCATCCTCGCTCGGCGGAATGCCCGCACGCTCTCCCCGGTTTTCGCACTAGCAAACCCCGAGCCCAGCAGGAGGAGGGCATGGCCAGTCAAGAGCCTACCCAAGTCGATTTCTGGTTCGATCCCATATGCCCGTGGGCGTGGATCACGTCCCGGTGGCTCCTCGAGGTGGAGAAGCTCCGGCCGGTGGCCGCGCGCTGGCACGTGATGAGCCTTGCCGTGCTGAACGCGGGCAAGGACGATCTGCCCGAGCGTTACCGGGAGCGGATGGACAAGGCCTGGGGCCCGGTGCGGGTGTGCATCGCCGCCGAGCAGAAGTTCGGGCCGGGAGTGCTGCTGCCGCTGTACACCGCGCTCGGCACCCGCTTCCACCAGGAGAAGGCCGAGCGGGACCGGGGCACGATCGAGGCCGCGCTGGCTGATGTCGGCCTGCCGGCCGAGCTGGCCGACGCCGCCGAATCGACCCGGTACGACGAGGCGGTACGCACGTCGCACGCCGACGGCATGGACCGGGTTGGCTACGACGTGGGCACGCCGATCATCTCGGTGGCTGGCGTCTCGGTTTTCGGTCCGGTGATGTCGCCGATTCCGCGCGGCGAGGCCGCGGCGAAACTGTGGGACGGCCTGCTGCTGGTGGCGGGCACCGACGGCTTTTTCGAGCTCAAGCGCAGCCGGACCAGGAACCCGGTCTTCGACTGAGCGGGCGCGCGCCGTCACGTGCGCCCGACCACCCGCAGCTTCCACGAGCACCCGGAAATCACGGCGAGGCCGTGCGGGCCTGACTCGTGGTAAACGCTGCTGACGCCATGGCCGGACTGGCCGCGGGCGGCCACGACCGTGCGCGGCGGGCCGGTCACCGGGACTTCGCGGACAGTCAGATGACGGCCGGTGCGCGCCGGGCCGCAGGCGTACGACCAGCTGAGCCGCCAGCCGGTGGCGGCGGTCGCCAGGTCCGCCACGGTGCGATTCCCGCTGCCGGTAACGGACGTGATCATGGCTGGCGTGGCCCTGGAGTTAGCGGCGACGTTCGCGGCCCGGCTGGACTCTGTCAGCGCTGCCACGAGCGCGACCAGGCCGACGACGAGGCACAGACCGGCGATGCACGTTCCGGCAGCGACGAGGAGCCGCAGGGCGCGCCGGACTTGGTCGTGGCGCGGGAGCGACGGACGTACGGCGCCCGCGCGGTGCTGCGGCCTGGGCCGCGGCGGCTGCCATCGGCAGGGAGCCTGGTGCGTCATCCGGATGCCTTTGGTCGGGGTCCATGACCTCGTGACAGAAAGCGATGTCTGGGTCTCCGTAACTTACAGGGAGCGTTCTATCACAAAATGAAGTGGCGCCCCTGGCTTACAAACGTTTTCACTGGCAAGCGGATTGATTGACGGAGCAAACAGCTGCCGTTCATTTGCGAAACCGGCACGGAGATGGCCGACTGGCGCCCGATGAAGCGACCAGACTCCGCCGGGCCGGAAAGAAAGTCTACGTTGTGTAATCATCGGGAGGGCGCCTGTGCTGCCGGGTACGACCGGTTCTCGCGTGGCCGGAGGCGAATGCGGAAGGATGATTGCATGCGCCGCAACTTCATCGACGGCCGGTGGACGCCGTCAGCGAGCGGGGCGGCCATCGACGTGGTCAACCCCGCTACCCAGGCGGTCATCGACCGTGTTCCCGCTGGCCACCCGGCAGACGTGGATGGGGCGGTGGCGGCCGCCCGGGCCGCCTTTCCTGGCTGGGCCGGCAGGGGCACCGCAGTGCGCGCGCAGCATCTCGACGCTGCCAGGCAGCTCCTCGCCGAGCGGGCCGGCTCGGTCGCGGCGGCCATTTCCGCCGACATGGGCTCGCCGCTGGGCTTCGCGCGCAAGGTCCAGGTCGGCACGCCGCTCGCCGTTCTTGCCAGCTACATCGATCTGCTGGGCAGTTACGACTTCGGCGGCGAGCGGGTCGGTAACTCGCTGATAGTCCGGGAGCCAGCTGGAGTGGTCGGCGCGATTACTCCGTGGAACTACCCGTTGCACCAGGTCGTCGCGAAGGTGGCCGCCGCGCTGGCAGCGGGCTGCACCATCGTGCTGAAGCCGAGCGAGGCAGCCCCGCTGGCTGCCTACGAGCTCGCCGCGATCTTCGCCGAGACCGGCTTGCCCGCCGGAGTATTCAACCTGGTCAGCGGGACCGGGCAGGTGACGGGGGAAGCCATCGCCGGCCATCCCGGCATTGACGTGGTGTCCTTCACCGGGTCTGTCGGGGCCGGGCGGCGCGTCGCGGAGGTCGCCGCCGCGACCGTAAAGCGGGTGACTCTCGAGCTGGGCGGCAAGTCGGCCAACGTCATCTTGCCGGACGCCGACCTGGCGACCGCAGTCAAGGTCGGGGTGGCCAGGGCCTTCACTAACGCCGGGCAGACCTGCAATGCCCTCAGCCGCATGCTCGTGCATCGTGATGTCTGCGCCGAGGCGGTGGGGCAGGCCGTCAAGAACGCCGAGCGCTACCAGCCGGGCGACCCGCTGGCGGCGGGCACGCGCCTTGGACCGCTCGCATCGGCAGCGCAGCGCGAACGCGTCATCGGCTATATCGAGCGCGGCATTGCCGAGGGCGCGAGGTTGGTGACGGGCGGCACCCGGCCGCCGGCTGGCCTGGACACCGGCAGCTACGTTCTGCCTACGATCTTTGCCGACGTGACGCCTGAGATGGTCATCGCCCGGGAAGAGATCTTCGGCCCGGTCCTGTGCGTCATCAGCTACGCGACTGAGGACGAGGCGGTGTCGATCGCCAACGGGACGCCGTACGGCCTGGCGGCAGGCGTATGGTCCGCCGATCAGGATCACGCCGTCGCCGTCGCTCGCCGGCTCCGCGCCGGGCAGGTTGAGGTCAACGGCGGCGCGTTCAACGTGGCTGCTCCGTTTGGCGGGTTCGGACAGTCCGGCTACGGGCGGGAGCTCGGCGTGCACGGCCTTGAGGAGTTCCTGGAGATCAAGGCGCTGCAGTTCTGACGGCGGGAACCGGACCGGCCGGCTGCCCGCACTCCGGCAACCGGGGCGGTGCGGCGGCGGCGGGTCTGCCAGACTGGCCGACGTGCACGTGTACCTGGGATCGGACCACGCAGGATTCGAGCTGAAGGCGCGGCTGGCGCGATGGCTGACCGGCGCCGGCCATGAGGCGGTGGACTGCGGTCCATCCCGCTATGCGGCCGATGATGACTATCCGCCGTATGTGATGCGGGCGGCGGCGGCGGCCGCCGCCGAGCCGGGCAGCATCGCGATCGTTATCGGCGGTTCCGGCAACGGCGAGCAGATCGCCGCCAACAAGATCAGCGGAGTGCGCGCGGCGCTCGCCTGGAGCGAGGAAACCGCGCGGCTAGCCCGGCTGCATAACAATGCGAACGTGCTGAGCCTGGGCGCCCGGATGCACCCGCCGGACGAGGCGGTCAGCTTCGCCCGCGTTTTCGTCGCGACAGCGTTCTCCGGGGAGCCGCGGCACATCCGGCGGCTGACGATGATCTCTGACTATGAGCAGTCCGGCGAGCTGCCGCCGCTGCCCGGCGGCAGCTGACTCGGTCAGCTGACTCGGGTCACCGGAGGTACCGGCCCGGGCGCGCAGATGCCGCAGCTTATCGGCGGCGTGACCGCCGGGACCGCGCCCGCCGCGTGCCCCTGGCCGGCGGCCCGGTATCGGCTGGCCGGTCGGCGGAGCCTGCATCGTGGTCGCCGTCTTGCCCTGCTCCCGCGTCCTGGGCCGGCTTCGGGCCGCGGGCCGGCTTGCGGCCCTGGGCCGGCTTCGCGTCGCGGGCCGGCTTCGCGCCCGGTTCCGGGGACCTGTCTCCGCCCTGACCGGAGTGCCCGGGGCTATTCGAACGGACGGGTCCGCGACTGCCGGTGCGGCCGCCAGAGCGCTCGGGGCTGCCGCCGGGCGGGGGACTGCCGCTGCGCGGGGGACTCGGCCTGCCGCGATCGCCGGCGCCCGGCCCGGCAGCGACCGTGCGGTCCGCAGTGGCCGCGCTGGCGGCGCTGGCTGTGTCTGCTGTGCCGGCGGCGGCTGCCTCGTCGGCCGGCCGCGGGCGGGAAACGTCCCTGGCCCGCATCGCCGCGTCGACAGTTATCTTCATCCCGGTCATCGCCGTCCTCCCTGCGGCCAGTGTCGCACCGGCCGGGACGCATGTCGCCGCTGCCCGGCGGCCAGCTAGCCGCTGCGGCCGCGGCAGCCGGGTCAGAACATGACCGGGCACCACGGCGCCGGGTCCCACGACATCGCCGCGCAGAGCGCGGCGAGTGCGCCGGGCCGCAGCTCGGCGACCTGTCCGGCGGCAGCAAGGGCCCCCAGCCTGGTTCCGCCGAGATAGGCGCCTCCCAGCGCCTGCACCCCGAGCGCGATGTCTGCTGGCGCATCGGCACGCTCGCAGCGCGCCGCCGGGCCGCTGAGCCCGCCCGCTTGCAGCCGCCAGCGGCCCGAGTTGGCGGGGATCAGCTCGTCTGTGACGTCGATCACCACATCGACGTCGCGAGAATAGGTCCGCCGGCCCAGCGCTGCAGGAACGTCCGTCAGCCGGACCCACAGCCCGTCCGTGAGGTAGGCCCGCGCTCTGCGCCGGTCGGCCAGCAGCTGCAGGACCGGATCGTCGACCGGCCGCAGCGGCGCATGGACCTCGCCGATCAGGTCTCTGCTCAGCAGGTCCGTCCAGAGCGCGGCGGTAGCGACCGGGTCGGCCGACACGAGCTCTCTGATGACGAGAGTCCCGGCCGCCACGCCGTCCTCGCCCCAGTCCGGCTCGGCGCGGTAGGCGGTAGAGGGCGTAGCCGCGGGGGCCAAAGGTGTCCTCGGCCACCACGGCGCGCAGCGGGGCGCTGCCGCACCTGCCCCACTCCGGGTCCGCGAGCGCCGAGGTCCACCAGCGCTCATCCCTGGCCATCATGCCCGGCCGCCGTGGCAGGACCATGTCGTAGACCTTCGCCAGCTCCGGCCGTGCCAGCTGCGGCTCGGCGGCACGGACGGCCGCCGGGGCGCTGGCTGAGCCCTGAGCTGCCGAAGCTGGCGGCTTCAGCTGGCTCTCGCCGCGCCGGAAGAGAACGCGCAGCTGCTCAGATGCGCAGCCGTAACCGAACCGGCCGTAAATGCCCGGCTCTGATGTGAAGAGCGCCGCAACTGCCTCGCCCTGCTTCCGGATATCGGCGAGCTGGCGGCGCATCAGCGCGGACATGATGCCCCGCCTGCGGTAGGTGGGCAGCACGCTGACGGAGCTGACTCCGCCGACGCTCGTCATCCCGCCGGGTATGGTCATCCGGAAGCTGTAGGCAACGGCAGTCCCGACGATGTCCTCGCCGTCGAATGCGGCCAGGCTTCGCTGCCGCTCGAACGTCACGAGGTATTCGTCCATCGCCGGCTGGGTTGGCCAGTTCGAATTGAAGGCGTGCTCGGGGACGGCGTAGAAGGCGGGGAACTCGTCCGCGCTGATGGGCCGGATCGGGATAGCGTCGGTCATGGTCGCATTCGTACCCCAGCCAGCGCGTGCGCGGCGACCGATTAACCGCTGGGCCGGGAAGCAGCCGGAACTGCGCAATACCGGTCCGCGCCGCATACCGATAAAGTGCGGCCATCATGGTTTCGCTCGTTCCGCCCCGGTTCTCTGCTGCCGCACGGACTTGTGCGCGGCGGGCTCGCGGGCTGCTCAGCCGCCAGTTCATCACCAGGAACCGCAGGCTGGCGTTCGGCCTGGCCCTGGTCGTGGTGGCCATCGGCGCAGCCGCGGTCCGGCTGTCCGAGTGGTGGTTCTCGCCGGGCGTCATGATCCTCCCGATTCTGGCGGGCGGCCTGCTGCTGTGGCCGCGGGCGCTGCGCATTCTGTTCGGCGTCGTCGCAGCGATGCTGTGCTATGACTGGCTGGGCGGCAAGGTCGGGCCGGGCATCGTCGCGACCATCGTGATCACGGCTGCTTTCGCCGATGTGCTCGCGCGGACCAGGGAAAAACTCGGCGTTCAGGGCCTGCGCGGAGATCATATGCTGATCGAACTGCGGGACCGGATCAGGGTTCAGAGCAGATTGCCGGTGCTGCCGGACGGCTGGGGATCGGTGTCGGTACTCAAGGCCGCCGGCGGCTCGTCGTTCGGCGGCGACTTCCTCGTATCGGTCTGCGACGGCAAGACGCTCGAGGCCGCCCTGGTCGACGTGTCCGGCAAAGGAATTGACGCGGGAACCAGGGCGCTGCTGCTTTCCGGGGCGTTCGGCGGGCTGCTTGGTTCCGTGCCGCGCGATGAGTTCCTGCCCGCATGCAACGCCTACCTGCGCCGGGAAGTGCCCGGCGAGGGCTTCGTCACGGCGGTTCAGCTGACGCTTGACCTGGCCACCGGGGACTACGTGGTCTCGTCGGCTGGTCACCCGCCTGCCGCGCACTTCGCGGCCGGCAGCGGGACCTGGCGGCTGACCAGGGCGCGCGGCATTGTCCTTGGCGTCGTCCCGGACCTGCGCGGCGTCGCCGAGCACGGCGTGCTGCGGCCAGGGGACGCGCTCATGCTCTACACCGACGGCCTGGTAGAAGCGCCCGGACGAGATATCGACGCGGGCATCGACCGGCTGCTCGGCGCTGCGGACCGGCTGGTGGCATCGGGATTCGGCAACGGCGCGGCCCGGCTCGTGCAGAGCATGCAGGACGGCATGCGCGGCAGCGACGATTGCGCGCTGGTGCTCATCTGGCGGGCCTGAGACAGCCGGCGGGATCACTGAGCAGCAGCCCGAGGGCGCCCGGGGCCAGCTCGTCCCACATCAGCCAGAAGCGCCGCTGGCCGGGCGTGCCGCACAGCCAGACAACCGGCATCAGAGCCTGCGCAGGCCATCGGCGACCTCCCTGAGGACCGCCGGGTCCTTCATCCGGATCGGACTGGGCTGATGGACCACGATGAGGCCGCGCTCGCGCATGTCAGCCAGCAGGATCCGGACGACGCCGACGGGCAGGTCAAGGTCGGCGGCCAGGTCGGCGACGGAGGTAGGCAGGCGACATCGGCGCAGGACGGCCAGGTGCTCGGGCCCCAGGTACTCCGGATCGGCGGCCATGCCTCTGATGGCCGACACCAGCGCGAGCAGGTCGAGTTTGGCGCCGCCCGGCCGGGTCCGCCCGCCGGTTACCGCATACGGGCGGACGACCGGGCCCGCGTCCTGGTCCAGCCACTGGTCATCGGGCGAGTCCATGGCCGGTCACATCGCCGCGGCCGACGGTGCCGGCCGCGTCCTGACAGTCATGTGCTCGCCGACCCGCTTGACGAGCACGGCCATCTCGTAGGCGATCAGGCCCACATCGGCGTCGGCTGGCGCCAGCACGGCCAGGCAGCTGCCCGCGCCCGCGGCCGTGACGAAGAAGAAGCCGGACTCCAGCTCCACGATCGTCTGCCGGGCACTCCCGCCGCCGAAATGCTGCCCGGCTCCGGTGGCCAGGCTCTGGAATCCGGCGGCCACGGCGGACAGTCGCTCGGCATCCTCGCGCAGCAGCCCCCGCGACGCGCCGATGACCAGCCCGTCCCTGGACAGGATCACGGCCTTGTCGACCTGCGCGACCCTCGTCGCCAGATCATCGAGCAGCCAGTCCAGCTCGCCGGCGTGAATCATTCTTATTCCTCCCGTGCCGCGCTGACCACCAGCGCATGCGCTTGCTTCTCACCTGCCGTCGCCGCCCTCAGGCACCCGGCCGCGTGCGGCTCTGCCGCGTGACGCCGGGCCTGCTGACGCCGGGCCCGCTGACGCCGGGCCCGCGGCGATTGCGGCCTCCGGCGTCGCGATCGACGATGACCGGCCACGTTCCCAGCCGCGCTGCAAGGCGGTCATGGTGGCGCGGGCGAGCTCGGGCGAGCGCTGCGCTGCGGGCGTGGCGGCCGGGCCGGCCGCCAGCGCCGGCGACTCGCGCAGCTGGGGGGCGAGGCTTTCCCGGCGGATCCTGACGGGCAGCCCCAGCTGCGTCAGGTCGGCTGTGCTGACCCTCGGCTCAGCGCCGGCCGCCAGCGTATCGTCCTGTTCGCTCGCTGGTCCCGGATCCGGCAGCCCGCCGATGGCAACTGCCGCGCCTGGCCGCTCGGTAAGCTCGGCCGCGCCGGCGGGCGCCAAGCCTGGCGGCCCAGGGTCGAGAGCGCGGCCCGGGCTGAGCGCGCTGCGGCGGCGGGCCAGCCGGAGCGGGAGCTCGGCCCGCGGGCCGGCTGGCCTGGCGGAGGCGGCGGGCCCGGGGTCGGCCAGCAGCGAGCGCGGGATCAATACGATCGCTGTCGTGCCGCCGAAGACCGAGGCGCGCAGCGAAATCTTGACGCCATGCCGCTGGGCCAGCCGGCCGGCCACGAATAGGCCCAGCCGGTCGCTGCCGGACAAGTCAAATTGCGGCGGCTCCGCGAGATCGCGATTTATATCGGCCAGCTGCTCGGCAGAGATGCCAAGTCCGCGGTCCTCGACCTCGACGGCGAATCCGTTGCCAACGGCATCGCCGAGAATACGGACTGGCGTATTTGACGGCGAAAAGATAGCGGCATTCTCGGCAAGTTCTGCGATGAGGTGGATCACGTCGGCAACGGCGGCGCCAGCCAGCGCAGCGTCGGTTCGACAGATCACCCTGATCCTGGTGTAGTCCTCGACCTCGGCGACAGCCGCGCGCAGCACGTCGACGAGCGGTACCGGATGCCGCCAGCCGCGGCCGGGCGAGTCGCCGGCCAGAACGACCAGGCCTTCGGCATGCCTGCGCATGCGGGTAGCGAGGTGGTCGATGCGGAAGAGATCCTCGAGCTGCTCAGGCTCGCTCGCACGGCGCTCCATCCCGTCGAGCAGGGCCAGCTGCCGGTGCAGCAGGGACTGGCTCCGGCGAGCCAGGTTGCGGAAGACGTCGCTGAGTCCGCGGCGGAGCCTCGCCTCATCGACGGCGGCCTCGATGGCAGTACGCCGTACCGCGTCGAACGCCTGCCGGACCTGGCCGATCTCGCCGGAGCGCGGCTTCGGCGGCGCCTCGGCGGGAATATCGACGTCCTGGCCGCCGTGCAGGCGCGCCACGGTGTCCGGCAGCCGGCGGTGAGCGAGGTCGAGCGCGGACTGGCGCAGCTCGGCCAGCTGGCGGACCAGACCGCGGCCGATCAGGACCGAGAGCAGGACGGACACGATGATTGCCAGCAAGCCGAGCCCGCTCGCGACGAGCAGCTGCAGGTAGGTGGATCGCGCCTGCGCCCGGGCTTTCGCGGCGAGATCACCGCCGGCGCTGCTGATAGCCTGGCCGAAACCGCCGGAGAAACGGGCTACCGCGGAATACCAGGCCAGCGGCCGGATTGGCGGCAGGATGGCCCTGGCGGGCAATCTGATGGCCTTGTTCTCCAGTGCGGTGAGGGCTGCTGCGGCCTGCGGGCTGACGTACTTGCCGAAATACGCCTGATACGCCGGGGTCAGTTCCGGCAGCGTCTGCGTCAGCAGCGACCTGCGGACGGCCGCGAGCTCAGTGAACTCCTGCCGGTCGGCTGCCGGGAAGGAGCGCGCGGCCAGATCGCTGACCAGCAGGTCGCTCTCCTGGTACAGGGTCTGACCGGCCTGGTCCAGCCTGATGATCGCCAGCGCCTGCGTCACCAGCGGGACATTGGTCTCCTGCAAGATCGCCTGGTCGAGGACCTGGTAGCCGGCCGACACCGGGCCGCTGTAGGCAGCGAGCGCAGCCGGCCTGCTGATCGCGCGGGCGGTGACGCTGGCGCGCAGGCTGCCCAGGCCGCCGGCCTCCGCCTGCAGCGTCCTGATCGCCCGCAGCTCCCGCGGTGATGCGCTGCGCGTGACGGCATGCGACATGGCTGTCTGGCCGAATGCCCGCAGCGCCCGGCCGGTGCTGCGCTCCTGCAGGCCGAGTGCCGTCAGCAGCCGGGGCGCGGGGCTTGCCAGGTAGAGCATGGCCAGGTGACGCTCGGCGTCCAGCTGAGCCTGCAGGTTCGCCGTCGGCACCGCGATCACGGCCTTGACGGTCTTGGCCCTGGCCATGCTCAGGGCCGCGCTGCCAGTCACCCGTGCCGCGAAGGCGTACAGCGCGGCCAGCGCGATGATGGGAATCAAGATCAGCAGGAACACCCGCATCCGGATTGATCGGTTACGCAAGCCCATGGCTGTGGCCTCGGTGTGAGAAGTGACCGGTGAGGGCGCTGTTACGCGGGAGGTCCAGCAAGATATGGGAGCCTAACACCCTATTGCCGCGCATCGCCTGCCAAACGCCCGAGCGCAACCGGTGTTCCCGCGTATTTGGTGTCCGCTTTAATCATGATCACGTTAATGGTCAGGGTTCTGCGCGCAAGGATTGCCAGCCGGGCACACGGCTCGCCCCGGCTCGGGGGTACCGGCGCGCCGCTCCGCGGCGGCCCGCGCCCGGCTGGACAGGTCGCCGTTCGTTATGGCATGTTACGGTACGTTATACGTTACGGCACGCTACTGTGCGTCACTGCGCGGCGCGGTGAATCTGCCGGGCTCCCTGCGCCCCGGACCGAACGGCCGCCAGATGGCCCGCCTGGCCGGCCAGGCCGCCGCCAACGGCGGTTCAGTCAGGCCCGATAGCACGGCACATGACGGCTCGATAGCACGGCACATGACGGCGGGATATGACATGAACGTCAGGATAACGATTTGCTGCCAGGATGCAGATTGGTAATACCCAGCGCTCGCGCTGGTCCGCAACTCCTTATAGCATGCGGCTCACGGCCGCTAGGTCGAGGCTGCCCAAGGAAGCCAAAGGCGACGCCGACGTCAGGTGACGCCAACGTCATTTTGCATTCATTTCGAAACTATGCAGAAATGGGAGCCGTGGCCCGCGACAGTATGCAGATTGGCGGAGGGCCCGTCCGGGCGGCGGCTGACCCTGCGGCCGTGCCGGCCGCGCTCACTGCCAGGGCGGCGGGAGAGAATTTCCCCGTCGCGCTGAAATTGCTGCCCGCGCGCAGGCGGCGGCAGCTGATGGCGGTGTACTGGTTCGCCAGGATCACCGACGACATCGGCGACTGCGCGCCGCCGCAGGACCGGCTGCGGCTGCTCGATGAGCTGGAAGCTGACCTCGCCGCGCTGGCCGGGGGCACCGCCCGCCGGGCCGAGGTGCGGGCGCTTGGCCCGGTCATCGACGCCTGCGCGGTCCCGGTGGGACTGTTTGCCGATCTCATCCAGGCAAACCGGCAGGATCAGCTTGTCTCGCGCTACCAGACGTTCGAGGAGCTGCTCGGCTACTGCCGTCTGTCGGCGAACCCGGTCGGACGGATCGTCCTGCACATCTTCGGAGCCTTCACGCCGGCCGCGGCCGACCGCTCCGACAGCGTCTGCACCGCCCTCCAGCTTGTCGAGCACTGGCAGGACGTGGCCGAGGACCTGCGCGCGGGCCGGGTGTACCTGCCGCAGGAAGATCTGGCTGAGTTCGGCTGCACCGAGGCCGACCTGGCAGCTGCGCAGGCAACGCCGCAGGTGCGGGCCCTGATCGCGTTCGAGGCGCGGCGCGCGGGCGAACTCCTGGACTCCGGCGCTGCGCTGGTCGCCTCGCTGCGCGGCAGGCCGCGCGCTGCCATTGCCGGGTACGTGGCGGGCGGCCGCAGCGCCCTTGCCGCCCTGGCCGCGGCAGACTACGACGTGCTGCGCGCCGTGCCGCTGCCGCGCCGCAGCCGCCAGCTAGCCGAACTGGCCAGGGCTTACCTGAGGGGGCGGTAACGGCCATGACCAGCGCAGCGCCAGCGGCCGGGCCGGTCCAGGCGGCGTACCGGCACTGCGAGCAGATCACCAGCACGCAGGCCCGTAACTTCTCCTACGGCATCAGGCTGCTGCCCGGTGCCAAGCGGCGGGCCCTGTCCGCGGTCTATGCGTTCGCCCGCAGGGTCGACGACATCGGCGACGGGGTGCTTGCGGCCGACGACAAGCTGGCTGCGCTGGCGCAGTGCCGCTCCCGGATAGCCGCCCTGACCGAGGGCGGGCCGCCGCCCGCGGCTGATCTCGTCCTGGTAGCGCTCGCTGACGCGTCCGCGCGGTTCGCCCTGCCGCTGGCTGCTTTCGGTGAGCTGATCGACGGCTGCGAGGCGGACGTGCGGGGAGCCCGCTACGCGACTTTCGGCGAGCTCGAGCACTACTGCCGGTGCGTGGCGGGCTCGATCGGGCGGCTGTCGCTCAGCGTGTTCGGCTCCGCCGACCCGGCTGCGGCCGAGCCGCTCGCTGACGCGCTCGGGATCGCCCTGCAGCTGACCAACATCCTTCGCGACGTCCGCGAGGATCTCGGCAACGGGCGCGTCTACCTGCCCGCGGAGGATCTCGCGCGGTTCGGCTGCGTGCTAGTGCCAGGCCAGGTCGACCGCCTGAGCGGTGACGCCGGCCTGGAGCGGCTGGTCCGCTTCGAGGCGGAGCGAGCCAGGGGCTGGTACGCGACCGGGATACGGCTGATGCCCCTGCTCGACCGGCGCAGCGCCGCGTCGGCGGGCGCGATGGCCGGGATCTACCGGCGGCTGCTTGCGCACATCTGCGCAGCGCCGTCGGAAGCGCTGCTGCGGCGGCTGTCGCTGCCGGCCACCGAGAAGGTACTCGTGGCTGCCGCCTGCCTGGCGGGCATGGCCCGCCGGCCGGGCCGCCCGGCCGGCCCTGGCCGCGGCGCCGGGCCGGAGACCATGTTCCCCGCGCCAGGGGCGAGGCCATGACCGGGCGCCACGTCGTGGTCGTCGGCGGCGGCCTGGCCGGCATCAGCGCCGCTATCGACCTGCGCGGCGCGGGCATCGAGGTCACGCTCCTCGAAGCGCGTCCCTGGCTCGGCGGGGCGACGTGCTCGTTCTCCCGCGGCGGACTGCAGATCGACAACGGCCAGCACGTCTTCCTGCGCTGCTGCACCGCCTACCGGGACCTGCTCGCCCAGATGGGCGTGACCGGCTCGGTGGCCCTGCAGGACCGGTTCGATGTCACCGTGCTGACTCCGGGCGGCCGGGCCCGGCTGCGGCGCAGCAGCCTGCCCGCGCCACTGCACCTGGCCGGCGCGCTGGCCAGGTACCGGCTGCTCGCACCGGTCGACCGGCTCAAGGTGGCCCGCGCCATGATCGCCATGCGGTTTGCCCGGCCGCGGGCACCCGCCCTGGACGGTGTCGCGCTGGGCGACTGGCTCAGCGCCCGCTGGCAGCGGGAGCAGGCCCGGCGACGGCTGTGGGATCTGTTCATCGTCTCCACGCTGAACATCTCCGGCGATGCGGCCAGCACTGCCCTCGCCGCGAAGGTAATCAAGACAGCGCTGCTGGAGAGCAGCGACGCCGCGGACATCGGGGTGCCGACTGTACCGCTCGGCCGGCTGCACGGCCAGGCCGCGTTGGCGAAGCTGACCAGGCTTGGCGCCGACGTGCGTGTCGGCGCCAAGGCCGTCGCCGTCGAGCCCGACGCCGACGGCGGGTTCAGCGTCCGGTTCGTGTCCGGAGCGGACGGCAGCGACCCGCGGCTGACCGATGGACAGAGGCCGGCCGACAACGCGAACGCGCCGCTTGCCCGGGCTGGCGGTAGCCGGACGGACGCAGCGGGCGCCGTGCTGCGCGCCGACGGCGTGGTGCTGGCCGTTCCGGCGTGGGCCTCGGCCCGGCTGGCGCCCCCGGCGGTGGCGGCGGCGGCGCGCTGGGCCAGGCTGGCGGCCTCGCCGATCATCAATGTGCACGTGATCTACGACCGGCGGGTCACCAGGCTGCCTTTCGCGGCCGGCGTCGACTCAGCCGTGCAGTGGGTTTTCGACAAGACCCGGAGTGCCGGCGTGCATCCGGGGCAATATCTCGCGGTGTCGCTGTCAGCAGCGGACGATTATGTCGATACGCCCACCGCGGCACTGCGCGCGCAGTTCCTGCCCGCGCTGCGGCAGCTGTTCCCGGTCGCGCGCGAGGCGCAGGTGCGGGATTTCTTTGTGACCAGGGAGCGCCGGGCGACATTCCGGCAGGCGCCAGGATGCGGCGCCCTGCGGCCCGGCGCGGCAACGTCGCTCGGCGGGCTCGTGCTCGCCGGCGCCTGGACCGATACCGGCTGGCCAGACACAATGGAGGGCGCGGTGCGAAGCGGCCTGACCGCGGCACAACAGATGAAACGGCAGCTGACTGGGCTGGCTCCGGCGGCTGGCCGCGGCCAGCGTGCCCGGCTGGCCGCGCAGGCGCCCGCCGGCGCGCCGTCATGACCGCGATCATGCCAGCGGGCGTGGCCGCGGCCCGCGACCTGGTAGGACCCGCGATGGCTGCGCTGGTCGGGCGGCTCAGCCCCGAGGTCGGGACTGTCGCCGCCTACCACCTGGGCCTGGCCAGTGCCGACGGCAGGCCGCTGCCGCCTGCCGCGGGCGGCAGCGGCAAGGCACTGCGCCCCGCGCTGGCCCTGCTGTCAGCCCGCGCGGCCGGCGCGCCGCCCGAGCGCGGCGTGGCGCCGGCGGTCGCGGTGGAACTCGTGCACAACTTCTCGCTGCTGCACGACGACATCATGGACTGCGACACCGAGCGGCGGCACCGCCCGACCGCGTGGACGGTCTTCGGCATCGGCGCCGCGATCCTGGCGGGGGATGCGCTGCTCGCGCTGGCCCAGGAAGCGCTGCTGGAAGATCCGGCCCCGCAGAGCCCCTGGGCGGCCCGCTGCCTGTCGGCGGCTGTGCAGCGCCTGATCGCCGGGCAGGGCGCGGACCTCGCCTTCGAGCGGCGTGCCGATGTGACACTCGCCGAGTGCCTGGAGATGGCCGGGGACAAGACGGCAGCGCTGATGGCCTGCGCGTGCAGCATCGGCGCCATACATATCGGCGCGCCCGCAGGGCTGGCCATGGGCCTGGCCGGGTTCGGCGCGCACGCCGGGCTGGCATTCCAGCTCACCGATGACCTGCTGGGCATCTGGGGGGCGCCGGAGGTGACCGGCAAGCCGGTCCACTCTGACCTGCGGGCCAGGAAGAAGTCGCTTCCGGTGGTGGCGGCGCTGGCCGGCGGCAGCGCGGCGGCCGGGGAGCTGGGCCGCTGCCTGGCCATCCGCGATCCGCTCAGCGAGGATGACCTGCTGCGCGCGGCCGGCCTGGTCGAGGAGGCGGGCGGCCGCGAGTGGGCAGAAGCCGAGGCGGACGCGCAGCTGGGGCTGGCCGGCAAGTGCCTGGCGGAGACGGACATGCCCGATGAGGTCCGGGCGGAATTCGCCGGGATCGCCGGCTTCATCACGGCCCGCCAGTGGTGAGGATTCAGGTTCAGCATTTCCAGCTGATGAATAACCAGGGGAGCACGTCAATGGCGGCGGCATGACCATCACGCAGGCCCGGGGGCAGACCGCGGCGCAGGGGCAGACTGCGGCGCAGGTCGCCAGGAGGGCACTCGACCGCGCGGCCAGCCACCTGCTTGGCCTGCAGGATCCGGCAGGCTGGTGGAAGGGCGAACTTGAGACCAACGTCACGATGGACGCCGAGGACCTGCTGCTGCGCGAGTTCCTCGGTATCCGGACTGCCGGGCAGACCGAGGCGGCCGCGCGGTGGATCAGGTCCCAGCAGCGAGCGGACGGCACCTGGGCGAACTGGCACGGCGGGCGCGCTGACCTGTCGACCACGATCGAGGCTTACGTGGCGCTGCGGCTGGCCGGAGACCCGCCCGGTGCCCGGCACATGACCATCGCAGCCGACTGGGTCCGCGCGGCTGGCGGGATAGCGGGAAGCCGGGTGTTCACCCGCATCTGGCTGGCTCTGTTCGGCCAGTGGCCGTGGGACAGCCTGCCGGTGATGCCCCCGGAGATGATCTACCTGCCTGCCTGGTTCCCGCTGAACGTGTACGACTGGGCGTGCTGGGCGCGCCAGACGATCGTGCCGCTGACCATCGTCGGCTCGCTGCGCCCGGTCCGGCCGCTGTCCTTCGGGCTGGATGAGCTCCGCCGGCCCGGTGAGAGCCCGGCCTCCCCTGGTGCGGCCGGCCGGCCTGCTGATGCCCGGGGCCGTCTGTTCGGCGAGCTCGACCGGATGCTGCACGCCTACCATCGGCGCGGCCTGCGGGCAGCTCCGGCGCGTGCGATCCGGACCGCGGCGATGCGCAGGTGCGCCGAGTGGATCATCGCCAGGCAGGAGCGGGACGGTTGCTGGGGCGGCATCCAGCCGCCCTGGGTCTACTCGCTCATCGCGCTGCACCTGCTCGGCTACGGCCTCGATCACCCAGTGATCGAGCGCGGGCTGGCCGGCCTTGACCGCTTCACCACCTGGGAGGACACGCCGCAGGGCCCGGTCCGGCGGCTGGAGGCATGCCAGTCCCCGGTGTGGGACACCGCCCTGGCCATGATCGCCCTGGGCGATGCCGGACTGGCCCCTGATCACCCCGCGCTTGCCTCGGCCGCGCGCTGGGTGCTCGCCGAGGAGATCCGCGGTCCGGGCGACTGGCAGGTGCGCCGCCCTGGCCTGGCGCCGGGCGGCTGGGCTTTCGAATTCGACAACGACGGCTATCCCGACATCGACGACACCGCCGAGGTACTGCTCGCGCTGCGCCGGGCCGGGCTGCCGCCGGGTCCGGGCGGGGCCGCCGCCGCGGCGCGGGCGACCCGCTGGCTGATCGGCATGCAGTCCCGGGACGGCGGGTGGGGCGCCTTCGACGCCGACAACACCTCCAGGCTGGTCGCCAGGCTGCCGTTCTGTGATTTCGGCGAGGTCATCGATCCGCCGTCGGCGGACGTGACCGCGCACACCGTCGAAGCGCTGGCGGCCGCCGGGCTGGCCGGCAGCCGTGCGGCCCGGCGCGGGGTGGCCTGGCTGCTGCGAGCGCAGGAAGACGACGGATCCTGGTTCGGCCGGTGGGGCGCCAACTATGTGTACGGCACCAGCGCGGTGGTTCCTGCCCTGATCGCGGCCGGCGTGCTGCCCGGCAAGCCGCCGATCCGCCGCGCCGTCGGCTGGCTCATCGGCTGCCAGAACGCTGACGGCGGCTGGGGCGAGGACATGTGCTCCTACGAGGACCCCAGCTGGGCCGGCCGCGGCGAGTCGACCGCGTCGCAGACTGCCTGGGCGCTGCAGGCGCTGATCGCTGCCGGGGGTGCGCAGTCAGCAAGCGCTGTCGAGCGCGGCATCCGGTGGCTGGCCGGCACCCAGCGGCCAGACGGGACGTGGGACGAGCCGCAGTTCACCGGGACCGGCTTCCCCGGTGACTTTTCCATCAATTACCACCTTTACCGGCTGGTGTTCCCGGTCAGTGCGCTCGGCCGGTTCCTGCGGAGTGCGGCCGGGGCGGACGGAACCGGCGGGCCGGCTCCCGGCCGCGGCACCCGGTCGCGGCAGCCGGGAGGCCGCCGATGAGCCGGCTGCTGGTATGCGCGCCGCTCGGGCTTGAGGCCAGGGCTGTCCGGCGCGGCATCGCCAGCGGCGGCGAGGTGCGGCATACCGGCTTCGGCCCGCGCAGGTCCGCTAGCCAGGCGAGCAGCCTGCGCGACAGCGAATTCGGGATGCTGGCCGTGGCCGGCACCGCCGGCGGGGTCTGCGCCGGGCTGTCTCCCGGCGACCTTGTCGTCGGCACGGAGGTCAGCGGTCCGGACGGGGTCCTCAGCTGTCCGTCAGCGCCGCTGCTGGCCGGTGAGCTGCGCCGGGCCGGCCTGCGCGCCCGCGCGGGCAAGATCGCCACCGTGCCCCGTATCGTGCATGGCGGCGGCCGGGCCAGGCTGCAGCATGACGGCGCCCTCGCCGCCGACCTGGAGTCAGCCTTGCTGCTGGCCGCGGCCGCCGGGCGGCCTGCCGTCGTGATCCGGGCCGTATCCGACAGCCCGGGCCAGGGACTGCTGAGCCCGCGGGTTCTGTCCGGCGGGGCCGCGGCGCTGCGGTCGCTCCGGCTGGCAGCCCCCGCGCTGGGCAGATGGGCGGCCGCTGGCGGCGCCCGGCAGGTACTGCTGGCCGGGCCGCGGTCGTTCTGCGCCGGCGTCGAGCGCGCGATCGAGATCGTCGATCGCGCGCTGGAGCAGACCGGGCAGCCCGTATACGTGCGCAAGCAGATCGTCCACAACAGCCGGGTCGTAGCCGGGCTGCAGGAGCGCGGCGCGGTCTTCGTGGACGAGCTCGGCGAGGTTCCCGACGGATCGCGGGTGGTGTTCTCCGCGCACGGTGTATCGCCGGCGGTGCGGGCCACGGCGGCGGCCCGCGGGCTGGACACCATCGACGCGACCTGCCCGCTGGTGGCGAAGGTACATGCCGAGGCGCGGCGGTTTGCCGCCGAGGGCTACCTGGTGGTGCTGATCGGGCATGCCGGCCATGAGGAGGTCGACGGCACGCTCGGTGAGGCGCCCGGCTCGATGGTCCTGGTGCAGGACGCGCAGGACGTCGCGGCCCTGCGGCCGCCCGACCCTGGCAAGGTTGCCTACCTGATGCAGACCACGCTGTCGGCGCAGGAGGCCGGTGAGGTCGTCGCCGCGCTGCTCGAGCGCTTCCCTTCGGCGCGCGGCCCCGGCAGCGACGACATCTGCTACGCGACGACCAACCGGCAGCTGGCGATACGGGCCATCGCCGCGGAATCAGACCTGGTACTGGTCGCCGGCTCGGCCAACTCCTCCAACTCGCGGCGGCTGGTGGAAACCGCGAACCGGGCCGGAACACCGGCGTACCTGGTTGACGACCTGGCCGATATCGAGCTCGGCTGGCTGGCCGGGGCCTCGGCAATCGGGATCACCGCAGGGGCCTCAGCACCGCCTGCCATGATCAGCGAGATCGTCGCCGCGCTGTCCGGCCTCGGGCCCGTCGAGGTGACCGAGCGAGTGATCGCGACCGAATCCATCCGATTCGGCCTTCCCAAGGAGGTAAGGCAGCCATGACGATGCCATTGCGGCAGAGCCTGCGCATCGGCAGCTACCTGATGCGCCAGAAGCTGACGCGCCGGGACAAGTTCCCGCTGCTCGTCGAGCTGGAGCCGCTGTTTGCCTGCAACCTCGCCTGCGCTGGCTGCGGCAAGATCCAGGAACCTGCCAGCGTGCTGAAGCAGCGGATGCCCGTCGGGCAGGCGCTGGCGGCGATCGAGGAATGCGGCGCCCCGATGGTGTCCATCGCCGGCGGCGAGCCGCTCATGCACCCGCAGATCGACGTGCTCGTCCGCGAGCTGGTGCAGCGCAAGAAGTACGTGTTCCTGTGCACCAACGCGCTGCTCATCCCGAAGAAGATCGACAAGTTCGAGCCGTCCAGGTACTTCGCCTGGGCGGTGCACATCGACGGCCTCGCCGACCGGCACGACGCCTCGGTCTGCAAGGAGGGCGTCTTCGACCAGGCAGTCGCCAGCATCAGGGAATGCCAGCGCCGCGGCTTCCGGGTGACCACGAACACGACCTTCTTCAACACCGACACCCCGCAGACCGTGATCGATGTGCTCAGCTACCTCAACGACGATCTCAAGGTCGACGAGATGATGATCTCGCCTGCCTACGCCTACGAACGTGCGCCCGACCAGGAGCACTTCCTCGGCGTGACGGAGACCACCGAGCTGTTCCGCAAGGCCTTCGGCGACGGCAACCGCAAGCGCTGGCGGCTGAATCATTCCCCGCTGTTCCTCGACTTCCTGGAGGGCAAGGCCGATTTCGGCTGCACCGCCTGGGGCATCCCGTCCTACTCGCTCAAAGGCTGGCAGCGTCCGTGTTACCTGATGGCAGACGGGTATGCCAAGAGCTACCAGGAGCTGATCGAGACCACCGACTGGTCGGCCTACGGCAGAGGGAAAGACCCGAGGTGCGCCAATTGCATGGCGCACTGCGGTTATGAGCCTTCCGCCGTGCTGGCTACGATGGGGTCACTGCGGGAGTCGATCCGCGCTGTGCGGGGAGCCTGACCGGGCAGTACGGCTTCCCGGTGCCGGAGCGCGCCGCGGCGGGCAAGAACGCTGGAGTTCCGGTCGGCAGGGGTTCTACTATGTCAGGATCCATGCGATAGGCGGGGTTCGTCGGGCCTGCGGGCGGGCCCGCGGTGGCTGGCGCCCGCTGATTTCCGGAGGACTTGAGCGATGACCTCTCCTAGTGGTCCCGCCGTCATCGGCGGGGCAGCCGGGAAGGGCAGCCGGCTCGCCGCCGCGAAGGCGCGCGCGGGCGGAGCGCAGGGTTTCGATCCCGGTCCGCTGTGGATGCGGATCCTGCCGTCGGTTTTCACGTTCTGCGTGGTACTGGCAGGCATCACGGTGCCGTCGTACTGGCGGGACGAGGCGGCAACGCTCGCCGCCGTCCAGCGGCCCTTCGGCGACCTGGTCCGCATGCTGGGCAATGTCGATGCCGTGCACGGCGCCTACTACCTGCTCGCCTGGGTGATCGTGCGGATATTCGGCACGGGCGAGCTTGCCCTCCGGCTGCCGTCGGCGATCGCGATGTGCCTTGCCGCCGGCTTCGTCGCCGCGCTCGGCCGGCGGCTGGTGTCCCCGCACGCGGGGCTGGCTGCCGGGGTCGTGCTCATCGTGCTTCCGCAAATCGCCTTCTACGGGCAGGATGCGCGCTCGTACGCGATGGTGACCACGGCGGCGGCCATTGCCAGCTACCTGCTGGTCCGGGCCCTGCAGGCACGGCCCGGCGAGCGCCGCACCTGGTGGTCTGGGTATGCCGCCGCCGTAGCCCTGCTCGGCGTCCTCAATATCTTCGGGCTGCTGCTGGTCCCGGCGAACGCGGTGACGGTCGCGCTGCGCTGCCGGCGGCCGGCTGCGGGACAGTCACGCCGGGCGCTCGCGCTGGGCTGGCTGGGCGCTGCGGCGGCCGGGTGCGTGCTGGCCAGCCCGCTGCTCTACCTCGGCTACCTGCAGCGAGGGCAAGTGAGCTGGCTGAAGACGCCCGATGGCCTGACAGGTCTCGGCCAGCTGGTCGGCACCAGGGGAATGCAGGTCGCCGCCATCCTCATCATCGGCGGCGGTCTCCTCGCAAGCGCGATCGCCGGGGCAGACCGGCTGAAAGCCACCTGGCCGCGCATGCTCGGCGAGGTCAGCCTGCCGTGGGTGATCCTGCCGCCGGCCCTGCTGCTGACCGGGTCGCTGATCACCCCTATGTACACCTTCCGCTATGTGGTGTTCTGCATCCCGGCCGTCGCGCTGCTCATCGGGGCGGGCATCGCGGCCCTCGGCCGGATCGCCGGGACAGCCGCCTTCATCGCGCTCGCCGTGCTCAGCTTCAGCGCGCAGGTACAGATCCGCGAGCCCGGCGGGCACAGGGACGACATCCGGCAGGCCGACCAGATCGTCGCCGCCAACCGGCGGCCAGGCGACACGGTGCTGTACACCAACCCGAACGCGCAGAGCTTCGGCGCGGCCTATCCGTACGGGCTGGGCAGGCTGCGCAACATCGCGCTGGCTCAGCCGGCCATCCCGTCGGGCACCCTCGCCGGGACGGACGCGTCCTACCCGGTGATCCGGCATCGGCTCGGGACCGTCTCCCGGCTGTGGGTCATCAACATCAACAAGAACTCGGCGGTGACCTACCGGGGCAGGCCGATCCTGGCCGGCCTGCACCTCGGGCAGGTCTTCACCTGGCGGACGTCGGACATCTGGCTCCGGCTGTATGTGCGCCAGGGCGGTCCGGCGGCTGCGCACTCGCGCCGCTGACCATCGGATACGTCGTCATCGCGGCCGTGCCAGCCCCAGCCCCAGCCCCATCCCGGCGCCGGCGCGGAACGCCTCGATGATCTCGGGCCACCCAGCGCCCCGCTTAGCCAGCGGGAACGAGCCGCTCAGGGCAGGCAGCAGCCGAAGGCGCCGCCGGGGCTGGGCCGGGGAGCCGGGGGGCAGTTCAGCTGAGCGGTACCGGCAGCTCGCACCAGACCACCTTGCCCGAGCAGGTCCGGCGGGTTCCCCAGCGCTGCGCGACCTGGCTGACGATCTGCAGGCCGCGGCCGCGCTCGTCCTCGTAGCCAGGGTGCCGCAGCCGGGGCAGCGCAGCAGAATCGTCGAGCACCTCGCAGACGAGCCCGCCCTCG
>DATJZH010000414.1:0-8567 GCA_035499215.1 Streptosporangiaceae bacterium
CCCGCGCGTGGCCACTGCCCTGGCTCTGCTCCTCGAGGAGATCAACGCCGCCCAGCCGAGGCTGCCGGGCGACCACCGGCCCATCACCTACCGGCTCGCCTCGCGCCCCCCAGCATTCAACACCTGACGCACAACTACTTCCGGAGATCTGGGGCTGGCCAGAATCAAGGCCCGCCGTGCGGACGGCTCAGGACACGATCTTCACCGACACCCGGTACCGGACGGGCCTGGCGCCGGTGTCGTCGAACTGCACCAGGTTATTGTCCACCAGCGCTGCGAGGTGCCCGACGGCCTCGCCCGGCGGCGCGCCCTCGGCAGCGGTGACCGCCTCGACGGCGGCCAGGGCCGAATCCCCCCGCGTCTGGGACCGCCCGGCGCGCTCGCTTGCCGCGGCAGCGCCGGGCGATGATGACCTGGAAGACTCGTTCCCGGGACAGGAAGGACGGAGAAGGCGATGACGCAGACCGATCCGGCGATCCAGCGCCTGTATGCGGACTTCGAGGCGGCCGGTCTGATGCCCCTGTGGACGCAGCGCGAGGACCTGATGCCGCCGGGCCCGGCGCCGCGGGCCATCCCGCACGTGTGGCGCTGGAAAGACCTCTACCCGCTGGCCGAGCGGGCCGGCGAGCTTGTTCCCGTCGGCCGCGGCGGTGAGCGCCGCGCGATCGCCCTGGCCAACCCGGGCCTGGGCGGTGAGCCGTTCGCGACGCCGACGCTGTGGGCGGCGGTGCAGTACCTCGGCCCCGGCGAAGTCGCGCCTGACCACCGGCATAGCCAGAGCGCTTTCCGTTTCGTGCTGGAAGGCGAGGGCGTGTGGACGGTGGTCGACACCGACCCGGTGGCCATGCGCCGCGGCGACCTGCTGCTGACCCCCGGCATGGCCTGGCACGGGCATCACAACAGCGCTGATCAGCCGATGGCCTGGCTCGACGGTCTGGACATCCCGATGACCGGATTTCTGGACGCGACGTTCTTCGAGCCCGGCCCCGACGAAGTCCAGGACTGGTCAACTCCGGCCAGGTCCCGGTCCGAGCGGCTGTGGGCGCATCCGGGCCTGCGGCCGCTGTCGGCGGCTGACTGCCCCAGCTCGCCGCTGTTCGCCTACCGGTGGGAGTTCACCGACGCTGCGCTCAGGGCGCAAATCGAGCTGGCGGCCGAGGGTCATCCCGGCGCCGTCGGGCCCGGCCACGCCGCCGTCCGCTTCACCAACCCGAGCACCAGCGGGGACGCCCTGGTCACCATGCGGACCGAGATGCACCGCCTCGCGCCGGGCTGCCGCAGTTCCGCCTGGCGCGAGGTGGGCTCCAGCGTCTGGCAGGTGCTCGACGGCTCCGGCGCCTTCGAGCTCGGCGGGCACCGCACCGAAGTCGAGCGCGGCGACGTGATCGCCGTGCCGTCGTGGTGCCCCGTCGCCATCGACGCGGCCGGTGGCCTGGACCTGTTCCGGTTCTCTGATGCGCCGGTCATCGAGCGGCTCAGCCTCGGCGGCGGATCTGGCAGCGCCTGATGCGGCCTGCCACGCCGGCGACGGCGGGCGGCACGGCGAGCAGCGACCGCGAGCCAGCGATCCTCGTCGTCGGCGGCGGCATCGGCGGCCTTTCGGCGGCGCTGGCCATCAGCCGGACGGGCAGGCAGGTGCGGGTGCTCGAGCGGGCGCACCAGTTCGGCGAGATCGGCGCCGGCATCCAGCTTGCGCCCAACGCGACCCGCATCCTGGAGCGGCTGGGCCTGCTGGGCGAGGTCTGCGACGCCGGGGTGCTGCCGCGGCGCCTCGTCCTCGCCGACGCCGTCGGCGGCCATGAGCTGACCGCGCTCGACCTGACCGATTCCACCGACCGCTTCGGCGGCCCCTACGTCGTCCTGCACCGGTCTGACCTGCTCGACATCCTGCTGCGAGGCTGCGTGGCGGCCGGGGTGGGCCTGGAGACCGGCGCGCAGGTCACGCAGCTGCGCGATGACGGCGCCCGGGTGCATGCCAGCTGCGCTGACGGCCGCGAGTTCGCCGGCCCGGCGGCCATCGGCGCCGACGGGCTGCGCTCCTTCGCGCGGGCCCTGTTCAGCGACGATGAGGCCATCTGCTCCGGTTATGTCGCCTACCGCGGCGCCGTCCCGATGGAGCAGGTCGCCCGGCACGCCGACCTGCGTGACGTGCTCGCCTGGATAGGTCCCGGCCTGCACCTCGTGCAGTACCCGCTGCGCAGCGGGCGGATGTACAACCAGGTCGCGGTCTTCCGCAGCGACGCTCTCCGCCGCGGCGAGCTGGACTGGGGCAGCCCGGCGGAGCTTGACGAGCGCTTCGCGGCCTGCTGCGGGCACGTCCAGGAGTCCATTCCGCTGCTCGGCCGGGATAACCGGTGGCCGATGTATGACCGGCTGCCCATCCCCGGCTGGGCCAAGGGACGGATCGCGCTGCTCGGGGACGCCGCGCACCCGATGCTGCAGTACCTCGCACAGGGCGGCTGCCAGGCGATTGAGGACGCGTCGGCGCTCGCCGCGGCACTGGACCGCCACGACGGCAAGACCGCGTCAGCCGCGGGCATCGAGACCGCGCTGCGCGCCTACCAGGATGTCCGCGCGCCGCGGACCGCGCGCGTGCAGCGCACCGCGCGGACCTGGGGCGAGATCTGGCACCTCGACGGCACCGCGAAGCTGGTCCGCGACGAGCTGTTCCGCCAGCGCCGCGACGACGACCACACCCACGTCGAGTGGCTGTACGGCCGCGCAGCCGCCGCGGCAGAGCGTGAAGCGCCCGGTCCTGGCGCTGGCGGCCAGTGATGCCGGCGACGGTGAGGGCGAGGAAGAAGATGATCACGACCTCGCTGACGATCCAGGCATTCCGGTCCATCCGGTCACGCACCTTCGGCAGGACCACATCCGCGCGCCTGCCCAGCAGGATCGTCAGCAGCAGCGCCGGCAGTCTGAGCGATCAGCCCGATCGTGCCTCATCCACCGCGGGTGATCTTCACTGCGCGCCGTCGCGCAGGGTACATCCCGGCGGGCAGAGCAGCAGGGCAGGCAGACGCCGATCGCGTCATCGCCGCCCGGGATCACGCCCAGCACCAGGCCGCGGACTCCGGTGGCCCGGGGCGGCCGGGCGAGCAGGCATGCGCATCAGCCCGCGCCGACCCGCTCGACCGCGCAGGGCAGGCCGGCTGCCCGCGACAGTCGCTCATCGGCGGTGAGGAGAGGCGCGGCCAGCGCGACGGCAAGGACAGCGTAGAGCCCGTCGTAGAAGGTGACGTTGTGGCGCAGGGCCCACGCTGCCGCCGCCAGCGCGCCCGTCATCTCGTGGCGGTGATCGACAAGCGGCGCGCTGGAATGCAGCAGGGCCCTTGCATCGGCCTCAGCCAGGACGCCCCGAAGGACGCGCCGACGGAGCACGTTCCCGACTTCCGCGTCGATCAGATGCGGCGCGTGACACACCTGCGTGCTGAGCCGCCGACGCAGCGCCGCGGCGTCTGGGGACTTCCCCAGGAGGGCGACAGCCATTGCGGATGCGTCGATCACGACGGCCATGACCACGCCTGGTCAGCGCCGCCCGGCGGTCAGATCCTCGACGATCGACCCGGCAGTGGGCTCGGCGCCGCGGGCACGCTGCAGGACGGCTTCGATCTCCTCGAGTGCCTCGTCTTTGGTCGGCCGCCCGGCCAGCGCCACCAGCTGGTCGCGCATGTATGCCTGCATGGACTGTCCCGCCCGGCGGGCTCGTCGGCGCAGCACCTCGTACAGCTCCTCGGGTATCTCTCGCACCTGGATAGTCGCCATAGCGCTATGTTAGCGCTATGGCGCGACCCAGGCGCAGGCCGCCTGCGGTGCCCGATGTGCCCAGTGAGCAGAGGCTGTCCGCTGCCCGGCAGGCGAGCTGGCGGCGCGGCTCGCTGAGGCTTACCGGCTGATCGGCGGGCGAGAGCCCGGAGCGAGCAGGTAGCGACGCGGAACGAGCACGGCCGGAAGGTCCGGGAACGACGAAGCCGCGATCCGGATCAATCCGGACTTCTGAGGCCTAGCCGCAGCGGCAAGCAGGACGTATTGTGCAAAGCGACCGCTGGGAGAAGCATGGCATCCGAGCATGGCGGGGCGGATCCGAGATCACTAGCCGAGGCTGACGCGCGCCCTGCACTGCCCAAGGCCCCGACGGGTATCCGCGGACTGGACGAGATCACCCACGGCGGGCTGCCGCGGGGCAGGTCGACGCTGGTGACGGGGGGCACCGGATCCGGCAAGACGCTGATGGCGCTGAGCTTCCTCGTCGCGGGCGCCCGGGAATACGGCGAGCCGGGCGTGCTGGTCACCTTCGAGGAGACAGCCGAGAAGGTGACGGCCAACGTCGCCTCGCTCGGGTTCGACCTCGACGGGCTCCAGCGGGACAAGCTGCTGGTGATGTACGCCTTCCGAGTGGATCCCGCTGAGGTCATCGAGACCGGGGCGTTCGACCTGGAGGCGCTCTTCCTGCTGCTCGGCGAGGCCATCGAGCGCGTCGGCGCGAAGCGCGTCGTGCTCGACACCATCGAGCTGCTCTTCGGCGCGTTCCAGGACCAGGCCATCGTGCGGGCAGAGCTCGGCCGGCTGTTCCGCTGGCTCGAGGAGCGGGCCGTCACCGCGATCGTGACCGGCGAGCGAGGGGACAGCGTGCTCACCCGGCACGGGATCGAGGAATACGTATCTGACTGCGTCATCGCGCTCGACCACCGCATGCAGGATGAGATCTCCACCCGCCATCTCCAGGTGGTCAAGTACCGTGGGTCGGCGCACGGAACCAACGCATACCCGTTCTTGATCTCGGCCCGCGGCTTCGTCGTCCTGCCGATCACGTCGGTCACCCTCGACTACGGCGCCCCCGGGGACCGGATATCGACCGGCGTGGCCCGCCTCGACCACATGCTGGACGGCGGCCTGCTCCGCGGATCGACCGTGCTGGTCAGCGGGACGGCCGGCACGGGCAAGTCCACGCTCGGAGCGCACTTCGCCGACTCGGCCTGCGGCCGGGGCGAGCGGACGCTGATGATCCTCTTCGAGGAGTCACCCGACCAGGTCACCCGCAACATGCGGTCGGTGGGGATGGACCTGCAGCCCTGGGTCGACGCGGGCCTGCTGCGCATCTGGGCGGCCCGGCCGACTGCCTTCGGGCTGGAGACTCACCTGGCGATCCTGGACCGGCTGCTCGAGGAGTTCGCGCCGCGGGTCGCCGTGCTCGACGGGATCGCCAGCCTCAGCCACGGGGCCACCGGTCCCGAGGTGAGCTCGATGCTGGCCCGCAAGATCGACATGCTCAAGGGCCGGGGAATCACCGCGATGCTGACCACTTTGGCTGGTGCGGACGAGTCGAGCATGGTGGGCGTATCGTCGCTGGTGGACAGCTGGCTGCTGGTGCGCAATGTCGAGTCGAACGGCGAGCGCAACCGGCTGCTGTTCGTGCTGAAATCGCGGGGCACGGCCCATTCGAATCAGGTGCGGGAGTTCGTGCTGACCGACCATGGCGTGGAGCTCGTCGACGTGTATGTCGGCCCGGCGGGCGTCGTGACCGGCTCCGCGCGCCTCGTGCTGGAAGCGCAGGAGCGCGGCGCGAATTTCCGGCAGGGCCAGGAGCTTGCGCGCCGGCGGCGCGAGCTGCGGGGGGGCATCGTCGAGGCCGAGGCCCGGCTCGCCGTGCTGCAGGATGAGCTTGCCGCGCAGCGGGCCGAGTTCGAGCGGATCCAGGAACGCGAACGACGTCAGGCGTCCGACGCCGAGGCGGACCGGTCAGCCCTCGCCGCGCGGCGCTGGGCCGATCCGGCATCGCCCGGCGAGGGTGAGCGATGACCGGTCCTCGCGACGCCGACGCAGCATCGGAGGTACCGGCCCCCTCCGATCTGACCTGGGACCTGCGACTCTACGTGACCGGGCGCTCGCCGAACTCCCTGCGCGCGATGCAGAACCTGCAGTTCGCCTGCGAGCAGTACCTGGCCGGGAGGTACCACATCGAGATCGTGGACTTGCTGGAGAACCCGCGCCGGGCGGCCGACGACCAGATTCTGGCCGTGCCCACGCTGGTCCGAAAGCTCCCGCAGCCGATCAGGAAGATCGTCGGCGATCTCTCCAACAGCGACCGGCTGCTCGCCGGCCTGCAGCTTCGACCGCGAGGAGGCCAGGCAATGTGACCGATCTCGCCGCATGTCCGCGGCCGCCTGCGCTTCGCGTCAGCGGGGCCGCGCGTCAGGCGATGAAGACGGCTCCGCGGGCCCGCGACGGGGAGCTCGCCCGGTAGGTCGACCGGAGGTCGTCGACGTGCCGCTGCCACCCGCACTCGTCGCTGCCCGGCGAGCATCGCCGCGCTGACGCTGGTCACCTGCCTCCGTCGGCACTGCGCCGGCGCGGCGCCGGCCTGTGCCGCGCCGGCCAGCGGATCGGCCCGGTCCCGGCCCCGGCCCGGCCGGGGAAACTGCACGAAGGGAGATATCCGGGTGACGAGTACGCCGCGCTCCGGTTACGCCGACGGCGCCCGGTGGAGTTCCCCGTGACGGCGGCGGACGCCGAGGCGGCAACGCCCGGCGAGACCCTGGAGGAATTGCGCCAGGAACTCGAAGAGGCACGGGAGATGCTGCGCACCATCCGGGCCGGCGGATTTGATGCCCTGGTCATCGACACCGGCAGCGGCGAGGAAGTGTTCGCGCTCGGCGGCGCCGGCGCACCGTCCCGGCTGCTGGTCGAGGGCATAACGCACGGAACGGTCAGCTACTTCCGGGCGGTGGCACTCGACTACGACGGCACCCTGGCCGATGGCGCGGTCACGCCCGACACGCTGACCGCGCTCGCCGGGGCGCGGGCCAGGGGAGTCCGGGTGATCCTGGTCACCGGGCGGATCATGAGCGAGCTGCGGGCGGTCTTCCCGGAGGTCGACGATCACGTCGATGCGGTCGTCGCCGAGAACGGCGCCGTGCTGGTCACCCACGTCGGCGTCCGCCTGCTGGCCGCCCCCGTCAGCCGGGCGGTGAGCGCGGTGCTGGCCGGCCGCGGGATTGCCCACCGCCGCGGCCAGGTGCTGATCGCCGGCGCTGCCGCCGACGAGCCGGCCGCGCTCGAGGTGATCCGCGAGCTGGGCCTGGACTGCCGGCTCGTCCGCAACCGGGCCGAGCTGATGATCTTGCCGGCCGAGGTGACCAAGGGCACCGGCCTGCGCGAGGCGCTGGGCGAGCTGGGCCTGTCCCACCACAACGCGATCGGCGTCGGCGACGCCGAGAACGACCACACGCTGCTGGATGCCTGCGAGGTCGGCGTGGCCGTCGCCAACGCGGTCGACGCCATCCGCGCGCACGCCGACATGGTGCTGCCGCTGCCGGACGGCGAGGGGGTGGCCGACCTGCTGCACGGACCGCTGCTCGCCGGGCGCGCCCGCCTGCATCCTCGCCGCTGGCAGGTCACGCTGGGCACCAACGACCGCGGCGAGCCG
Source organism: Streptosporangiaceae bacterium (assembly GCA_035499215.1). Lineage (GTDB taxonomy): Bacteria > Actinomycetota > Actinomycetes > Streptosporangiales > Streptosporangiaceae > DATJZH01. The sequence goes on from DATJZH010000414.1 coordinate 7,427, forward strand.
GTTACGCTGCCCGCCTCGCAGCTCAACATCGCCATCTGCGGCGGCACCGGGGGGGGCAAGTCCTACCTGGCCGGGCTGATCTGCGAGCAGCTGGTCCGCCTCGGTTACTCCCTGGTGGTGTTCGACCCCGAAGGCGACCATCACGGCCTCGGCGATCTGCGCGGCGTGCTCATCACCGGGGGCGACGAGGGCCGCCTCGCCGAGCCCACCGAGGTCGTGCGCCTCATGCGGCACGGCCGCGCCAGCGTGGTCATCGACCTGTCCCGCATCGACGCCGGCGCCCGCGCTGCCTACGCCACGGCCCTGGCCAGCGAGATCGAAGCGCACCGGGCCGCGACCGGCCTGCCGCAGTGGGTGGTCGTCGACGAGGCCCACGGACCCGTCGGACGGGACGCCACCGCGCGCCGCCTGTTCGACCCCGCCGCCGAGGGCTACCTGCTCATCACCTGGCGGCCCGAGGACCTGTCCGCCGACGCCCTCGTCGCCGTCGACGCCGTCATCACCCTCGGATCCCCTGAGCCCGACAGCCGGTTCGTCAACCTCACCGCGGCGGTGGCCGACATGCCGCGCGCCGAGATCGCCCGCCTGCTCGCCGGGCCGGCCGGCCGCGCGGTGCTGGCCTGGCGACGGCGTCCCGGCCGGGCCGTGCCGTTCGCCCTCGGGCCCCGGATCACGCCCCATCTGCGGCACGAGCACAAATACGGCCGCTCCGGCGTGGAGCCCGCCCGCCGGTTCTACTTCCGGACCGGGCCCGACACCCCCACCGTGGCGGTCGCCGCCAACCTGGACGAACTGGAAGCCGAGCTTGGCCGCTGCGACCGGGGCGTGCTGCGCCACCACTGCCCCCACCACGAGTTCTCCAGCTGGGTGGCCGGCGTCTTCCGCGACGAGGCGCTCGCCGCCGATCTGGCCGAGCTGGAAGCCGCCCTCCCAGCCGACGGCCACGCCGCGCTCGTCGAACAGGTACGCCTGGCGCTCATCGCCGTACTCCAGGCCCGGGCTAGCTGAGACGTCGCCGTCCCGGATTGTGCCGCTGGCGTCGTGGCCGGAAGTACAACAGTCAGAGCAGCCGCCGCAGGAACGGATCCCTGGGCTCCGCCGGGCTGATCCGGACCCGCACGTCCACGCACCAGGCGCCGTC
>DATJZH010000415.1:0-3010 GCA_035499215.1 Streptosporangiaceae bacterium
GTCCCGGATCGCGGCCTGGACCTCGGCGTCGGGGTCGATCACGATATCGCCGGCGTCGTCGTGGACCAGCCCGACCGGCAGCGGGGTGCGCAGCTCGCCGCGCTCGGCCGCGGCCCGCTTGTTCGCGTGCAGCCGCTGGGCCATCACATGGAGTTCCATTTCTCCCATGGTGCCCTTGAACCCGAGTTATCTGCCCCTGGCCAGCCTGCGAGGCGCGAATTGCCAGGTCATGTCGTTGATGACGTGTCTTTAACGTGGTGTCGTCGCGGACGGCGTGCGGCTGGATCCGTCGCCGGGGGCGTCGTTGCCGGGGTGCCTGCGCAGCGCGAGTAGCTCGCCGTGGGCGGCCGCGAGCTGGGCCTTGGTTTCGGCCAGTTCGCGGCGCAACTCGGTCAGCCGGGCCGTCAAGGTGGCGACCACGCTGGAGGCGGCTGGGTTACCAGGCTCGCTGGGTGACGCGTGTCCGGCGGGTGCGGGTTTGTGGCCGCGAAGCCGTTCGATGCGGGCACGCAGCCCGGCGTGGCGGTAGAGGAAGTCCACCGACACGCCGCCCGCGGCGGCGACCGCGCGGAATGTGACGGGCTGGCCGGCCTTGGTCAGCTTGCGGATCCCGGCTTCGGCGCGGGCGACGGCGGCGTCGCGTTTGGCGGCCGCGGCCTGGCGCAGCGTGGCAATCCTGTCTGGCTCAGCCGGCATGCCCGTGCTCTTCCGGCTTGTTGCCGATGGTCACGGGCACCGGCTGGCCGGGCCTGGCCGGGACTCCGGCGCCGCGCACCGCGCCGGGACACTGCCCGGCCTCCAAGGCGGCGATGATCGCCCGCAGCGAGTCCAGTTCCCTGGTGCGTTCGGCAAGCCAGACGTGGCCGGGTCCCATCTCGGTTCCGGTGCGCTGGCGGTGCTGGGCCTGACGGGCCTGGATGAGTTCCCCGGTGGCGGCCAGCTGGGCCCGCAGTTCTTCCAGGTGGCGGGCGTCGGTCGCGAAATGATCGCAAGTCAGGCAGGCATTCCCGCGGTCACACCGCTTGGGCGGCGGCAGCAGGCAGACCCCGTTGGGCAAGATCCGGTCGGTGTGCCGGTCCAGCTGCACCAGCTCATAGACATCGCCGGGATCCATCTCCAGCGGCCGGCCATCCCGGCGCAGCTTGGCGAACCGCAAGAACTCAGCCTCATGGGTCTCGGCGAGGGTCTTGGCGTAATACATGACCATCTCCGGCGAGACATGCCCCATATAGCGCTGCACGACGTGGATCGGCACGCCCGCGTTCAGCAGGTCAGTGGCCTTGGTGTGCCGCATCCGGTGGGTGCGCTGGAAATCCACCAGCGCCCCGGTGGCATCGGTAACCTGCAGCGCGGCAGCGAGCCGGGTGAGCAGCCCGTTCAGGGTGTTCGCGCGGTAATGGCGCTGCCCGGCGGTGTTGGCCTGCCAGGCCAGGAACAGATACGGCGGGTCAGCCGCGCCGGGATCGCCGGCCCGCACCAGGGCCCGGGCGAACTGCTGCTGCTCGGCCACGATGGCCACCACGTCCGCGCCGACCAGGATGGCCTGCGGCGCACCCGGGATCTTGGTCTGCTGGTAGCGCAGCCGCGCGGCCGGACCGCCCGTCTCGGCGGCCTGGCTGGCGTCCAGGCCGGGCACCGGTGACAGCGGCGCGAAGTCCATCATCAAGATCTCGTTGATCCGCCGCCCGGTCGCGATCGCGAGCAGGAACGCCCGCATCGCCTGCTCATCGCCCAGCCCCCGGACCTGGCGCGGCGTCCCGTTCACTACCACGGTCCTGGCCTGGTCGCGGGGCAGCCCGAGGATCTCCACGTGCCCGGCGATGCGGGATAGGGCCGCCGCGTCGATGTAGTTGCCCTCGGCCGCGCCGCGGTACCGGCCGGCGATCTCGCCGGACCGCCACCAGCGGGCGTGGGCGTCGGTCAGCCCGGCCCACCGCGGCTCGCCCAGCTCCCGGGCCGCGTCGGCGCGCCGGTCGGCCATGAAGGCGTAAAACCCGGACACGGTGGTCTGGATCAGCCCGATGGTGGGCGGGGCGAGCGGGCGGCCGGCGCGGGTGCGCTGCTGGCGCAGCCAGGCCGCCAGCCGCAGCGCCACCGGGCGGATCCCGGTCCCGGGATCGGCGCCGAGGTCCGGGGTGTCGATGCCCTCGGCGGCCAGGAACGCGGCGAAGTGACGGCCGAGGTAGGTCAGGAAGCCCGGCAGCGAGCTCCACGACAGCAGCCCGGTGCTCAGCCCGGCCGCAAAATACCACTGGATCGCCTCGCGCAGCCAGGCCGGGCTGACCCGGGCGAAGTTCAGCCGCTGTCCCTCCAGCGGCTCGTGCTCGCGGACCGGGATCCGCCGGTCGTGCCGCGGATCCCACACCACCGAGCGCCACCACGGCTGGCCGGCCTGGCAGGCCAGCGTCAGCGCCTGGTGCAGCCGGGCGATCGTGGCCCGGTGATTATGCAGATAGCTGGGCGGCGGCAGCCGGTGGTGCCGGTCGTGGTAGCGGCGGCGGGCCGCCGCCACCCATTCCTCCACGCCCAGACCGGTGAACGAGCACACCTCCTGCCCGGCCGCCGCGGCGGCGGCGACGCGCACCCACCCGGCCAGCGCCCAGGAGTTCACCCGCTCCCCGGCCACCGCCAGCGTGTGCAGCCAGTACGCCACCTCCTGGCGCATCGGCACCGGCAGCACGGCCAGATCCAGCCGGGCAGGCGGCCGGGCCGGGTAGGCGTAGGTGAGCCGGGCGAACGGCTCGGCGGTAAAATCGACCGCTGCCGTCTGGAAGCTGGCCGGCAAGGCCGCGAACAGCGCCGCCGGGTTCGGCGCCGCGTGCGGCGGCCCGGATGCCGACGGCCGGCGGCTAGGCACCGGTCACCCGCCAGCCCTCGGTGAAGGACCGCCAGCCGGCGACCGCCCGCAGCTCGGCGTCCTCGGTGACCCAGCCATACAGGTCCATCGTGGTCTGCACGTCGGCGTGCCCGAGCCGCCGGGACACCACGTGCAACGGCACCCCGGCCAGCA
>DATJZH010000416.1:0-10599 GCA_035499215.1 Streptosporangiaceae bacterium
CGGCCTGCCGCATGCCCGCGCTAAGAACGTCTCAGATCTCATCAGCGGCCTCCCGGATGGTCATGGTGCGCACAATCAGCCAGTGATCTGACTGCCACTGTAGGCAGCCCGGCGTCGCGATGCGGATTCGGAGAGATCACAGCCACCTATCGCGGGCCCCGGTTTCCCGCCTGGTGATCTTGTCCGGCGCGGCCCGGCCGGCGGGCCCGGCGAAGCTGCAGTCCGGCGGCTGTCTCCGGTATGTTTCAGGCGGGGGACCGCTGCTGCGGCTGGAGCCGGGCACGAGCGTCGGCCGGTAGGCCCGGCGAGGCGGAGGGCGCGGATGGAACTGGGCGCCGGGCGGGCTGTCCTGCTGCGCAGCGCGGCGGCAGGCTACGCCGAGGTCGCGCTGGCCAACATCGGGCGGGAGTTCCCCGCCTTCATCCAGCAGCTGATGACCGGGCCGGATGACCTGCCCGGCCGCCCGAGAGATGTCACGCCGGTCTTCTACGGCAGCTTCGACTGGCATTCCTGCGTGGAGATGCACTGGGTGCTCGTGCGCCTGATGCGGACCGCGGGCGACGTCGTGCCCGGCTCGCGGATCCGTGCCGCGCTGGATTCCCGGTTCACCGCCGCTGGGCTGGCGGCCGAGGCGGCATACGTGGCAAGCCGGGCGGGCGGCGGGCAGCGCCCCTACGGCTGGGGATGGGCGCTGACGCTGGTGCACGAGACCGCCACCTGGGACGACCCGGATGCCCGGCGGTGGGCTGCGGCGATGCAGCCGCTCGCCGCAGCCGCGACGGCGCGTCTTGCGGCCTGGCTGCCGAAGGAAACCTATCCGGTCCGGCATGGCCTGCATCCCAACAGCGCGTTCGGGCTGTCGCGTGCGCTGCCTCATGCCCGGCTGCGGGCAGCCGCCGGCGACGCGGCGCTCGCCGATGCCATCACTGCGCGGGCGCTTGCCTGGTTCGGGGGTGACGCCGACTATCCCGCCGGCTACGAGCCGTCGGGACACGATTTCCTGTCGCCTGCCCTGACCGAGGCTGAGCTGATGGCGCAGGTGCTGCCGGCGGGCGCATTCGGCGGCTGGCTCGGGGCGTTCCTGCCGGGCATCGCCGCGGGGGAGCCCGCGGCGCTGTTCACCCCCGTGGTGGTCACGGACGCCAGCGACGGCCAGATCGCGCACCTGCACGGGCTGAACGCGAGCCGCGCCTGGTGCTGGCGCCGGCTGGCAGAGCGCCTGCCATCGGATGATCCCCGGACGGGAGCCGCCCTGCGCGCGGCGTGCGCGCACGCGCGGGCCGCGCTCCCGCATGTGGTCGGCGACGACTACATGGTCGAGCACTGGCTTGCCGCATACGCGGTCCTGCTGCTGACCTGACGGGCTGCCGGTGACCGGCTCTGGGAGGCAATATCCTGTCCGGGGCGGAATTCGGCATGATCATGCGGATAATGAGGGAAAACGAGCGAGGGAAACAGCGCATGGGGACGTCAGGCGATTGGGTTGTCGTGGGTCTGGACAACGGGGGCACGAGCAATAACGCCACGGTGCTCGACTCCTCGGGCAGGTTCCTGGTGGAGGGGCTGAGCGAAACCCCGAGCAGCGTCGGCAGCGGCCCGGACGCGGCAGTGCAGGCACTGGCTCAGGCGCTGGCGGACACTCTCCGGCAGGTGGGCGTGGCGCTCGCATCGGTGCGCGCGGTGGGCCTGGACACGCCAGGGCCGGCTAGCGCGGACGGCGTGATCTCGGCGCGGGGATCGACGAATTTCAATCATGCGCTGTGGCGCGGGTTTGACTTTCGCGGCGCGCTTGAGACATATCTCGGCCTGCCCGTCATCTACAGCAATGACGGCAACGCGGCGGCGCTTTACGCGCACCACGCTCATTTCGGCTCGGCTGCGGCCCGCCACTCGTCGGTCGCGGCGATCGTGGGCACCGGGCTCGGCGGCGGTGTCATCGAGGCAGGACAGGTCGTCCGCGGCGCCGCTGGCATGGCCGGCGAGTTCGGGCACATCCACATCCCGATGGCGGGGCTGCTCGAGGCGGACCAGCCGCAGCCGGTCTGCAACTGCGGCCTTGTCGGCGATGCGGAGAGCGTGGCCTCACTGACAGCGATCCAGCGCAACCTGCTGCCCTACTGGCTGACCCGGTATCCCGGCCATGAACTGGGCGCGGTCAGCGCGGTCGGGAAGGCGGCGATGCTGGTGCGCAGTTACGGCGAGCACGGCGACCCGATGGCGCTGAAGATCTTTGAGCAGCAGGCCATGGCGCTGGGCAGGCTTTTCACGATCGCGGCGAACTTCACCGACCCCGACGCGTATTTCGTCGGCGGCGGCGTGGTGGAGGCCGCGCCGAGCTTCCGGGAGTGGTTCCTGGGCAGGGTCCGCCTGCACACTTCCCTGCGCGAGGAGCAGGCCTTCGCGTCGAGGTTCGCTCTGGTGCCCGACCTGGACATGGCCGGGGCGCGCGGCGCGGCGATCGCCGCGCTGGAGGCACTGCGTGCGGGCTGACCCGCCCGCTTCCCGACTGATCCGAGCCCCGGCTCATCAGGCAGCCCGACCTCAAGTAAGGTATGCCTTACCTACATCAGAGCAGGAGGCTTTGTGCTGGCCACGCTGGTGATCTTCCTTCGGGAAGGTGTCGAGGCGAGCATGATCGTCGCCATCCTGCTGGCTTACCTCAACCGCATCGGCCGCCGGGACCACTTCCGCGACGTGTTCATCGGGGTAGGCGCGGCGCTCATGCTGGCGGGGGGAGGCGGGGTGATCGCCTACGAGACCATCCGCAGCTACGACGGCTCGCGCGTGCAGACGATCTTCGAGACCGCTACCTTCCTGGTGGCGGCCACGGTCTTGACCTACATGACGTTCTGGATGCGCAGTCATGCCCGGAACCTGTCCAAGGAGCTGCGCGCGCGCACGGACGCGGCTTTCGACGGGCGGGCCCGGTGGGGCCTGGGCCTGCTGGCCTTTCAGGCAGTCGGCCGCGAGGGCCTCGAGACGGTGGTCTTCACCCTGGCGATCATCTTCTCCACCTCCACGGCCGGGGCCCTGACCGGAGCGATCATCGGGCTGGCCGGCGCGCTGGGCATCGCCTTCGTGATCTACCGGCTCGGCCACCGGCTCAACCTCGGGCGGTTCTTCACCGTCATCGGGCTGCTGCTCATGGTTTTCGCCGCCGGCCTGGTGGCCGATGCGGTGCAGAACCTCCAGCAGCTTGGCTGGCTGCCGATCCTGCGGGTGCCGATGTGGCACTCGGCACGGCTGCTGTCGCAGAGCAGCTCGTTCGGTGACGTGCTGCACAGCTTCTTCGGCTACAGCGATTCCCCGACGCTCCTGCAGCTGCTGCTGTATGTCGGCTATCTGGCCGTCGTCGTCGCCGCCTACCTGGGCCTGCGGCCGCGCGGCGGGGCGGGCAGGCACGGCGCCAGGGGACAGGGCGCCGCAGTGCACTGACCAGCGACCGTCCAGCGCACGATCAGCGACCGTGCAGCGCACGATCAGCGACCGTGCAGCGGCTCGCGCCAGCGATTGGTGATCGGCAGCCGGCGGTCGCGGCCGAAGTTCTTCGCGGTGATCTTCGGGCCTGGCGGGTACTGGCGGCGCTTGTACTCCGCCCTGTCCACCAGCTGGATCACCCGCTCGACGAGCTCCGGATCATGCCCGGCGGCGACCAGCGCGGCGGCGCCCATGTCCTTCTCGACATAGTCGTCCAGCACCGCGTCCAGGACCGGGTAGGCCGGCAGCGAGTCGCTGTCGAGCTGGCCGGGTGCCAGCTCGGCGCTCGGCGGCTTGATGATCGAGTTCTCCGGGATCGGGGCCGTCTCGCCGCGCTGCTCGGACTGCTGGTTCCGCCAGCGGGCCAGCTCCCAGACGAGCGTCTTGGGGACATCCTTGATCGGGGCGAAGCCGCCAGCCGAGTCGCCGTAGAGGGTCGAGTAGCCGGTGGCCAGCTCGCTCTTGTTCCCGGTCGTGAGCACCAGGTGGCCTGCCGAGTTCGACAGTGACATCAAGATCATGCCGCGGATCCTGGCCTGCAGGTTCTCCGCGGCGAGCCCCTGCAGCCCGAGGTCGGCCTGGAACGCGTCGAACATCGGGCCGACCGGCACGATCCTCGCCTGCAGTCCCTGGCGCTTGGCCAGGTCCTCGGCGTCGCTGACCGAATGATCGGTGGAATAGCGGCTGGGCATCAGGACCACGTGCACCCGGTCCGGTCCGATGGCGTCGGCAGCGATCGTCGCGGTCAGCGCCGAGTCGATGCCGCCGGACAGGCCCAGGATCACCGAGCCGAAGCCGTTCTTGGCCACGTAGTCCCGCACGCCTGTGACCAGGGCCGCGTATACCTCGGCGGAATCGCCGAGCCGGGGGGAGAGGGCCTGCGGCAGCGCGCTGCCGGGGCCGGGGCCAGTTGGGACGGGGAGCCAGGGCAGCTCGATGCGCTGCACCGTCATGATCGTGCCGTCGGCCGGGTCGCCAAGCTCGCGGCCGGGGGGCCGGCTCAGGTCGGCGGCGGGCAGGTCCACGTCGGCAAGCACCAGCGCCGCTTCGAACTGCGGGCCGCGGGCCAGCAGCGCGCCGGCGGCGTCCACCACGATCGAGTCGCCGTCGAAGACGAGCTCGTCCTGGCCGCCCACCATGTTGGCGTAGGCGAGCACAGCCCCTGCCTCGCGGGCGCGGCGCTGGCACAGGTCAAGCCGGGTATCGTCCTTGCCGCGCTCATAGGGCGAGGCGTTGGGCACGACCAGCAGCCCGGCGCCGGCCTGCCGGGCCACTGTGACCGGGCCGCCGTCCTGCCAGAGGTCCTCGCAGACCGCGATGGCGATATCGACCGGGGTGCCGCCTGCCCGGTCATCGGCCACGCCGGCGTCGCCGACCGGCAGCCGGAACACTGGCAGGATGTCGCCCGGCACGAAATACCGGTACTCGTCGAATACTCCGTAGTTCGGCAGGTGGTGCTTGGCCGAGGTCAGGGCGACGGCACCGCCGTGCAGCAGCGCGCAGGCATCCAGCGGCGCGCCGGCCGGCAGGCCCAGCCGCGGTGTCAGGCCGCTGCGCCGGTCCAGGTAGCCGGTGACAACGGCGATCCCGCCGAGTCCCGCGCCGGCCAGCTGCCCGGCGGTCTCGTGCACTGCGGCGACCGAGGCGTCCACGAACGAAGCGCGCAGGGCCAGGTCCTCCACCGGGTAGCCGGTGAGCATCATCTCCGGGAAGACCGCCAGCCGGGCGCCTTGCTCGGCGGCGCGGCGGGTCCAGGAGACTACTTGCTCGCGATTAGCCGCGAGGTCGCCGACTGTGGCGTCGACCTGAGCCAGGGCGATCCTCATCCGGGGCACCTGTCCAGCTTAGAGTCCGTGCCGGCCAGAGCCGTCCGCCAGCCGACGCCGGGTTGCCGGCCAGTCGTAACGCGCACGAAACACGCAGAAGGCAGACTGTCCGCGTGGACAGGCAGGAAGAGTTCGTGCTGCGGACGCTCCAGGAGCGGGATATCCGTTTCGTCCGGCTGTGGTTTACCGATGTCCTGGGCTACCTGAAGTCCGTGGCAGTCGCGCCCGCCGAACTCGAAGGAGCGTTTGCCGAGGGAATCGGCTTCGACGGGTCGGCCGTCGAGGGGTTCTCCCGCGTCTACGAGGCGGACATGATCGCCAAGCCCGATCCGTCCACCTTCCAGCTGATGCCCCTGCGCGACACAGCCGGCGTCGGCCGGATGTTCTGCGACATCCTCATGCCGGACGGGTCGTCGTCCTATGCCGATCCCCGGCATGTGCTCAAGCGCGCGCTGGCCAAGGCAGCGGCGCTGGGATTCACGTTCTACACCCACCCGGAAATCGAGTTCTTCCTGCTCAGGGAGAAGCCCGAGCCGGGGGTCAAGCCGCGGCCGATCGACACGGGCGGCTACTTCGATCACACTCCGCACAGCATCGCGCATAACTTCCGGCACAACTCGATCACCATGCTCGAGAACATGGGCATCTCCGTGGAGTTCAGTCACCACGAGGGCGCGCCTGGCCAGCAGGAGATCGACCTGCGCTACGCCGACGCGCTGACCACCGCCGACAACATCATGTCCTTCCGGCTGGCGATGAAGGAGGTCGCGCTCGACCAGGGCGTGTACGCCTCGTTCATGCCCAAGCCCTTCACCGAGTACCCCGGCTCCGGCATGCACACGCACATGTCATTGTTCGAAGGCGACCGCAACGTGTTCCATGAGCCGACCGGCGAGTTCCAGCTTTCCAAGCTGGGCCGGGCGTTTATCGCCGGGCTGCTGCGGCACGCGGCGGAGATCACCGCCGTCTGTAACCAGTGGGTGAATTCCTACAAGCGCCTCTGGGGCGGAACCGAGCGTATCGCCGGGGCCGGCGGCGAGGCGCCCGCCTACATCTGCTGGGGACACAACAACAGGTCGGCGCTGGTCCGGATCCCGATGTACAAGCCCCAGAAGGGCAACGCCACCCGGATAGAGTTCCGGTCCATCGACCCGGCGTGCAATCCGTATCTGGCGTTCGCCGTGATCCTCGCGGCCGGCCTGAAGGGGATCGAGGCTGACTACGAGCTGCCGCCAGGCGCCGAGGACGACGTGTGGACGCTCACCTCCGCTGAGCGGCGCGCCCTCGGCATCGAGCCGCTGCCGCAGAACCTGTCCGAGGCGATCGACGTGATGGCGGGCAGCGAGCTCGTGGCCGAGACGCTCGGCGAGGACGTCTTCGCCTTCTTCCTGCGCAACAAGCGCCAGGAATGGCAGGACTATCGCCGCCAGGTCACCGAGTTCGAGCTGGACCGGTACCTGTCCGTGCTATGACCGACGTGCTATGACCGACAGCTTCGGAAATCCAGGCTTCCCCGGCCACCCTGCCGGGCTGGGCACCCGATGAGCGGCTCGGCGGGCCGCGGGCGCGGCAGTTCCCGCTGGACCTTCGGCCAGCGTGCGAACCCAAGGGTCAGCTGCTGCCCGCGCGGACCCGCAGGGTCAGCCGTATGAGCACCCGAAAGGCGCATGCGCATCCGCCGCCTGCTGCCAGCGCAGCTGAGCGGCCAGGCCCACAGCGCAGCCGGCATGGACGCAGAACGACGGCGCGCCGAGATGATAGCTCTGCAGGTAGATACCTCGCCGACGAGCATGCCAGCCGTTTACGTCAGCCCAGACACGCCAGCCTGGAAATAATCCCGCTAGCGCATCGACGGCGGCGTCCGTCAGCACCTGCGTGCTCATGTGCCCCCCCAGGCCTTCATCGCGTTACATTCTTGCCACCATCTGTTCCTATCAGGAGACAGGCGCAGCCGCCAGTGGTTCGGCTGCCGATACCCGGTATCGGCTCACCCGCACGGGGCCCCGGGTGGATAGCGTGCAGATGTGAGCATGCCGCGCGGGACACTGGCCGGGCAGCTGGCGGCCATGGGCTTCACTGACACGGCCCGGGCGCGGCGGCTGCTGACCGAGGACCTCCGGCTGGATTTCGAGGGCGCGGACGCCGTCCTGCTCGCGGACCTGGCCGGGGCCGCTGATCCGGACCTCGCCCTGACGGGCCTTGCCCGGCTGCAGCCCGGCACGCAGCTGCGCGCCGCGCTGCGGGCCGACGCCGGGCTGCGCGATCGGCTGTTCAGCGTGCTCGGCGCCAGCGCCGCCCTGGGCGAGCACCTGGCCCGCCACCCCGGCGACTGGCGGGTGCTCCGCGGCAGCGATGCGCTCCGGCGGCCGTCCGCCGGCGAGCTGCGGGCGGGGCTGCTCACTGCGGTCGGGGCGCTGGCCAGCGACCGCGAGCCCGTCTGCGATCCGGCCAGGCTCGGCGGCCGGGATCCGGCCACCTCGCTGCGGGCCGCCTATCGCCGAAGCCTGCTGCACCTGGCAGCCAGGGACCTTACCGGCAGGGACACGATGGAGTGCGTGACGGCCGAGCTTGCCGCCCTGGCGTCGGCCGCGCTCGCCGCCGCGCTGGCCATCGCACGGTCCGGGCTGGCGCCGGGCACGGCGCCGTGCAGGCTCGCGGTGATCGCGATGGGCAAGTGCGGCGGGCGCGAGCTCAACTATGCCAGCGACGTAGATGTGATCTTCGTCGCCGAGGCGGCCGATGGCGCGGACGAGGCGGCCGCCTTGCGGACAGCCACGCGGCTGGCGAGCGGGATGATCAGGGTCTGCTCGCAGAGCACGCCGGAGGGCGCGCTCTTCCCTGTCGACGCGAACCTGCGGCCCGAGGGCCGCGATGGCCCGCTGGTCCGCACGCTCGCCAGCCATCGCGCGTACTACGAGCGCTGGGCCAAGACCTGGGAGTTCCAGGCGCTGCTCAAGGCCGCGCCCGCAGCCGGTGACGCCGACCTCGCCGATGCCTACCTGGCCTTGCTGACGCCGCTGGTCTGGCAGGCCGCGCAGCGCGACGGCTTCGTCGCCGACGTCCGGGCGATGCGCCGCCGGGTCATCGGCAGCCTGCCCGCCGACCGGGCCGGCCGCGAGCTCAAGCTCGGGCCCGGCGGCCTGCGCGATATCGAGTTCGCCGTGCAGCTGCTCGCGCTGGTGCACGGCAGAACGGACGAGACGCTGCGGCTCCCCGGCACGCTGGACGCGCTCGGCGCGCTGGCCCGCGGCGGCTACGTCGGCCGCGGCGATGCCGCGGATCTTGCCGACGCCTACCGGTTCCTGCGCGCGGTCGAGCACCTGCTCCAGCTGCGGCGGCTGCGCCGCACGCACACCCTGCCGGAGGATCAAGCGATTCTGCGAGCGGTGGGCAGAGCGCTGCGCCGAATGCAGCTGGGCACGGGCCCGGACGAGATGCTGGCCGATCCGGCGGCGGCGCTCCTGCACCAGTGGCGGCGGCACGCAAGCCAGGCCAGGCGGCTGCACGAGAAGCTCTTCTACCGGCCGCTGCTCGATGCCGTGGCCAGGCTGCCCGGCGAGGTGGCGCGGCTGACGCCGGAGGCGGCAACCGAGCGCCTGGAAGCGCTCGGTTACGCCGATCCCGCGGGTGCGCTCCGGCACATCCAGGCGCTGACCGCTGGCATGTCCCGCAAGGCGGCAATCCTGCGCACCCTGCTGCCCGTGCTGCTCGGCTGGTTCGCTGACGCGCCGCGGCCCGACGCCGGCTTGCTGGCGTTCCGTCAGGTCAGCGAGGCTCTCGGCGGCTCCCCCTGGTACCTGCGGCTGCTGCGCGACAACACGGCGGTGGCGCAGCGGATGGCCCGGCTGCTGGCTTCCAGCAGGTTTGCCACCGGCCTGCTGCTGCGCGCGCCCGAGGCAGTCGCGATGCTGAGCGACGACGGCGAGCTCATCCCCCGGCCGATTGAGGCGCTGCGTGCCGAGAGCGCGGCGGTCGCGCGCCGGCATGACGTGGCGGCTGAGGTCACGGCGGCGGCCCTGGGGCTGCGCCGCCGTGAGCTGCTGCGGACGGCTGCAGCCGACGTGCTGGGCCTGCTGAGCATCGAGGAGACCGGCGAGGCCCTGACCACGGTCGCTGCCGTCACCGTGGCAGCCGCGCTCGAGGCGGCGACCAGGAAGGCAGAGCAGGACGCCGGCCCGCTGCCGACTCGGATCTCGGTGGTGGCAATGGGCAGCTTCGGCGGCCACGAGATGGGCTACGCAAGCGACGCGGACGTGATGTTCGTGCACGATCCGCTGCCCGGGGCGGACGAGGAGGCAGCGACCCGCGCCGCTCACGCGGTGGCCGAGGAGCTGCGCAGCCTGCTGGCCAGGCCCGGTCCCGATCCGGCGCTGCCGGTAGACGCCGGCCTGCGGCCAGAGGGCCGCCAGGGGCCGCTGGTGCGCACTCTGGCCTCTTACCGCGCCTACTACCGGCGGTGGTCGGCACCCTGGGAAGCCCAGGCCTTGCTGCGCGCCGAGCCAGTCGCCGGCGATGCGGACCTCGGCAGTGCCTTTATCGCCAGCGCCGACGAGTTCAGGTATCCGGCCGGCGGGATCACCGACGCTTACGTCCGGGAGATCAGGCGGATCAAAGCCCGGATGGAGGCAGAACGGATGCCCCGCGGCGTCGATCCGGCGCTGCATCTCAAGCTCGGACCCGGCGGCCTCACGGATGTGGAGTGGGTGATGCAGCTGCTGCAGCTCAGGCATGCCCACTCGGTGCCCGCGCTGCGGACTACGCGGACGCTGGCGGCGCTCACCGCGGCCAGGGACTGCGAGCTCATTGCCGACGCCGACGTCGCGGCCCTGACGGCGGCATGGCGGCTAGCGGCCCGGATCCGCGACGCGGTCATGCTCGTCCGCGGCCGCGCAGCCGATACCGTGCCGACCTCGCCGCGTGACCTGCCCGCGGTGGCGTGGCTGCTCGGCTACGGCCCGGATAGCCCGCAGGATCTCGTGCAGGATTACCGCCGCGCCGCGCGGCGGGCCAGGAACGTGATGGAGCGGCTCTTCTACGGCTGACCCGCGAGAATGACTTGGCACGATTGCGCGATTGGGCAAATAGTGGCATATACCGCCGCATGTGAGGTTGCCCACAGCGACGGCGATTATTCATAAATATTTGCGAAATTCCAGGAGCTTTATTCAAGTGTGCCACGAACGCGGAAGGGAGTCGCCGTAGGAGATCTCTTTGATGCGGTGCTGTGCAGAAGATGAAGGGGTAGGGGCCCTTCGGCATCGCCCTGCGGGGGGAGATGTCAAATCACCTCAAGCTG
>DATJZH010000417.1:0-12720 GCA_035499215.1 Streptosporangiaceae bacterium
GCGAGAAAATAGGCCGGGTCCTGGTCCAGCCCGCGGCCCATTGTGGACAGCGGCGCCGGGCAGGCCCGCAGCGCCTCGATGAGGCCATCGACGCTTACCCGGACAAGGGAATGCCGGGCGGCCAGCGGCTCGGCTTCGGCGGCCAGCCGGGCGCCGAACTCGCCCGGCAGATCGGGCACTACCACGTCCGCCCGCGCGAGGGCCACCCGCCCGTAGGAGGTCAGGCTGTGGTGCGAGATGCCGCGGTGCCGCGCCCGCGGATCGGCCCGGCTGATCCGCAGCGACGCCACCGGCCTGCCGCCGAGCGCGGCCGCGGCGTTCACGGCCTCGCCAGAGGCGACACCGGAGAATCCCCACCGGGTCCCGGTGCCCAGATTGCCCGGTCCCTGCGCCACCACCGCGATCGCGGCGCCCAGCACGTGCCGGGCCACGAGCAGCCCGCTGTGCAGTGTGACCGCCTCCAGGTCGCCGCCGAATGCCTGACCCACCGTGACGATCCCGGCCAGCCAGCCGGCCGCCCGCAGCGCCGCCGCGGTCCGCGAGAACCAGGCCGGCAGCGCTCCGCCGTCGAGCATCACGTACACGGCGCGCGGCCGCGACGCTGACCTCCCCGCCGCGCCCGCCGGACGGGGCTGTCCGGCGCGAGCTGCCCGTTCCGGGCAAGAGCCGGCCAGCACGGCGGGCAGCGCCGAGTGCAGATCGGCTATCACGACGGGCATGCCGGCCAGGTCATCTGCGTCGCGGAGCAGCTCATGGTAGGGCGAGCCCTGCTCGTCGGCGCTCAGCACGGTGGTCTGCAGCGGGGTGTAGCGGGCCTTCACCAGATGACCAGGACCGGACGGGTCGGGCGGCAGCCGGCCGGGAATGGCCACAACCAGGGCGTACCCGCCCGTTCCCAGGCCCAGCTCGAGGGCGGTCGCATTGAGCAGCACCTCGTCGCCAGGCTCTGGCCTGCCCGTCAGCCTCGGGTAGGCCAGGGCTGGGACCTGCGTGTCGCCGACCCGCACAGCGATCTCCACCGCGCCGTCCCATTCCCGCCGCAGCCCCGAAACCACGCCACTACGCCACCTGATCACTCCGGCAGGGTAGCGTCGGTGCCTGAGGGCGGGCGGTTCGGGCGGGAAAGGAGCTGCGATGTCACGGCGGAAGACAGAGCGGCTGCTCAGCCTGGTGGTCTGCCTGCTGTCGAGCCGCCGGTACCTGACCGCCAACCAGATCCGCGACGCGGTGCCCGGCTATCCGGATTCCTTCGACGCCTTCAAGCGGATGTTCGAGCGCGACAAGGACGAGCTGCGCGAGCTGGGCATCCCGCTGGAAACCGGCATGAACTCGGCGCTGGATGACGAATCCGGGTACCGTATCTCGCGGCAGGATTATGTGCTGCCGGAGATCCGGCTGGAGCCCGACGAGGCCGCCGTCATCGGCCTGGCGGCACGCGTCTGGCGGCGCGCTGAGCTGGCCGGCGCCGCGGCCGGCGCGCTGCTGAAGCTCCGCGCCGCCGGCATCGAGACCGAGGACACGACTCAGCCTGGCATCGAGCCCCGGCTGCAGACGACGGAGGCGGCGTTCGGCCCGCTGTGGGAGGCGGTGCGGGACCGGCGGCCGGTGTCGTTCGCCTATCAGGCGGCCGGCCGCAGCTCCCCCGGCCAGCGCCGCCTCGAGCCCTGGGGAGTGGTCAACAGGCACGGCCGGTGGTACGTGGTCGGGCACGACACCGACCGGGGCGAGGAGCGGGTATTCCGGCTCAGCCGGGTTGCCGGGCCGGTATCCTTCACCGCCCCCGCGGGCACGGTCAGGGTGCCCGACGGCGCCGACGTGCGCCGGGCGGTCAGGACCTGGGACTCCGATCCGCCGGCCCGGCGGACCGCGGTGCTGCGGGTGCGAGCGGGCGCGGGCCACGGGCTGCGCCAGCTGGCGCTGGCGCAGCAGCCCGACGGCACGGCGGGCTGGGATCGGGTCGAGACGTCATTCTCCGACCTGGGCTGGTTCAGCGAGCATCTCGCCTCGTTCGGCGCCGATGTCGTCGTCCTCGAGCCTGCCGACCTCAGGGCGGCAGTCATCGAGCGGCTGACGGGCGTGCTGGCGTGATCGGCGACATGGCGCGGCCGGCCACCGCGACCGACCGGCTGCAGCGGCTGCTTGCCCTGGTGCCGTACGTGGTCAGCCGGAAGGTCGTCGGCCTGGCCGAGACCGCCGCAGCGTTCGGGGTCAGCGAGCGCCAGCTCGTCGACGACCTGAACATGCTCTGGTGCGTCGAGCTGCGCTCGCCCGATCCGTACTGCCCGATCGACCTGTCCTACGAGGGCGGCGAGATCGTCGTCAGCCAGGCCGAGTCCATGGACCGCCCGCTGCGCCTTGGCGCCGACGAGGCGAGCGCTCTGCTCGTCGCCCTGCGGATGCTCACCGACGTGCCGGGCCTGCCGGACCGCTCGGCGCTCAGCCGGACCATCGCCAAGCTGGAGGCCGCGGCCGGGGGCGCGGCAGCGGCCAGCGCGCAGGTGGCCATCCAGCTGGACGGCAACGCCGCCCGCACCGTGCTCGCCGAGGTCACCGATGCCCTCAGCCGGGGCAGGCGTATACATTTGTCCTACTACGTCCCCGGCCGGGACGAGGCCACGGAACGGGACGCCGACCCGATGCGGCTGCTGGTCGTCGACGGCCGGGCCTACCTGGAAGCCTGGTGCCGCAGCGCCGAGGATGTCCGGCTGTTCCGGCTCGACCGGGTGCTGTCGCTTGCTGTGCTCGAAATTGCCGCCGCAGTGCCCGATGCCGCGCAGCCGGTCGATGTCGACAAGGGCCTCTTCCGGCCATCGCCGCACGATATTCACGTTGTGCTCGAGCTGACGGCGGCCGGCCGCTGGGTCGCCGAGTACTACCCGTGCGAGCACGTCGAGGACCTCGGCGCCGGCAGGCTGCGGGTGAGCCTGCGCACCCCGGACACCCAGTGGGTGCGGCGGCTGGCCCTGCGGCTCGGTCCAGACGGCTCAGTGATCGGGCCGCCGGAGCTCGCCGCCAGGATCAGGGCCGACGCCGCGGCCGCGCTGGCGCACTACGCGCAGGTCGGCGGCCCGGCGTCCGGCTAGAGCTGGATTTATGGTCTCGCGTGTAGACTGCTCACCGGGCCGGTCTGGGGCGCTGATCCTGCCTGGACGAATCGGGCCGGACGGATGCGGCCCGGACGAGTGCGGGCCCGGATGGATGGGGACTGAGATGGATGCATTTGCTCCGTGGCACATCATCCTGCTAGTGGCGGTGCTCGTCGTGCTCTTCGGGGCCAAGAAGCTGCCGACGGCAGCGCGCTCCCTGGGCGAGTCCATGCGCATCTTCAAGGCCGAGACGAGTCGCTTGCACGATGACGATCAGCGCGCCGATGCCGCGAACGTCAGGCCCGCGAGCGCATTGCCGGAAACGCCGCAGCCGCTGCCCGGCCCCGCCCCGGCGCCGGATGCCGCCCGGCAGCAGATCCTTGACCTGCAGCGGCAGCTGCAGGACCTGCAGCAGCAGACGGCCGGCGGCGACGGCGTGGCCGCCAGCGGCGGCTCATTGCCGGAGACGCAGCGCAACCCGAAGACGTTCTGAGCCGCGCTCCCGCTCATGTCAGCGCAGGACAGCCCTTCACAGCGGGCCGGAACCGGCGGGCTGCGGCGGTTGCGGGGCCGCAGGGCCAGCAACCCTGAGGCGCAGATGCCGCTCATAGAACACATCAGGGAACTGCGTAACCGCCTGTTCAAGGCCGCGCTGGCGATTGCTGCCGGGGCGATCATCGGCTGGTTCGTCTACCCGCATGTCTGGCACTTCATCGAGGCGCCGTACTGCAGGCTTAACATCCACAGCGAGCTAACGCGCGGTAAGTCCTGCCAGCTGTTCGTCAACGGCCTGTTCGACTCGCTGTTCCTGCGGCTGAAGCTTGCCATCGCCACCGGTGCCATCATCTCATCGCCCATCTGGCTCTATCAGCTATGGGCGTTCCTGGCGCCCGGGCTCTATGCGCGGGAGCGGCGCTGGGCCTATTTCTTCGGCGGCTCCGCGATTCCGCTGTTCGCGATCGGCGGCGGAATTGCCTACTTCGCGATGAGCAAGGGACTGCGCTTCCTGCTCGCCATGGTGCCCAAGGGCGTGATCCCGCTCATCACCATCAACACCTATCTCGGCTATGCCATCGCGATGGTGCTGATTTTCGGGCTGGCGTTCGAGCTGCCGCTGGTGGTGATACTCCTGAACCTGGCCGGGATACTGACCCACGAGCGGTTCGCGAAGTCTCGCCGGCTGATCATCTTCGGCGTCTTCGCCTTCGCTGCCGTCGCGACGCCCAGTCCCGACCCGATCAGCATGCTGCTGCTGGCGGTGCCGTGCGTGGCGCTCGTCGAGCTCGCCGAGATATTCGTATGGGCTAACGACCGGCGCCGCGCGCGCCAGCTGTCGCGGTATGCGGGGCTGTCGCCCGACGAGGCGATCCCGCTTGACCCGGATTACCTGTCCGATGCGGAAGTGGAGGCCAGCGGGCCCGGCTCTGGCGCGCCCTGACGCGCCCTGGCGCGATGCCGCGCCAGCCGCCAGGGCCGGCCCGGGTGAGTGACCCGATCGCGACGGACTTGCCGGGTGCGCACTGCGGTGATGCCGTCCGCCTAGTCTTGATC
The DNA here is from genome assembly GCA_035499215.1 of Streptosporangiaceae bacterium. Lineage (GTDB taxonomy): Bacteria > Actinomycetota > Actinomycetes > Streptosporangiales > Streptosporangiaceae > DATJZH01. The sequence continues at coordinate 4,638 of DATJZH010000417.1, forward strand.
ACATGACCAGTGCGGCGAGCCCGGCGGAGCGGTATGCGGCATCCCGGCGGCGCAGCGGCGAGCACGGCCCGCGGCTCGCGGCCTTCCAGGCGCTGTACGACTTCGACTTCGACGATTTCCAGCTGGACGCGTGCCGGGCGCTGGCCGACGGCCACGGCGTGCTGGTGGCAGCGCCGACGGGGTCGGGCAAGACCGTGGTGGGCGAGTTCGCCGTGCACCTGGCCCTCGCCGAAGGCCGCAAGTGCTTCTACACCACGCCGATCAAGGCGCTCTCCAACCAGAAGTACGCCGATCTGGTCCGCCGGTACTCGGCGGCCAGCGTGGGCCTGCTGACGGGCGACAACAGCATCAACGGCGAGGCACCCATCGTGGTGATGACCACCGAGGTGCTGCGCAACATGCTGTACGCGGGCTCGCCGACGCTGGCCGGGCTCGGCTACGTCGTGCTGGATGAGGTGCATTACCTGGCCGATGCCTTCCGCGGCGCGGTCTGGGAGGAAGTGATCATCCACTTGCCCGAGTCGGTGCGGCTGGCCGCCCTGTCGGCCACGGTCAGTAACGCCGAGGAGTTCGGCGACTGGCTGACCCAGGTACGGGGCGGCACGGCCGTCATCGTGGACGAGGCACGCCCGGTGCCGCTGTGGCAGCACATGCTCGTCGGCCGGCGGCTCTACGATCTCTTCGCCAGCTCCGGCGATCCGGCGCGGCCCGCCGCGATGGTCAACCCGGAGCTGCTGCGGGCGGCGCGGCGGGCCGACGCGCCGGACGACAGGCGGCAGCGGCACGGCGGGCCGGGCTCTGGCGGATACGGACGGGGCGGCGGGCAGCGCCGCCCGGCCGGGAGGTTCCGGCCGCCGTCCCGGCCCGACGTCATCGGGGCGCTGGACCGCGCCGGGCTGCTCCCGGCGATCACCTTCATCTTCAGCCGGGCCGGCTGCGACGCTGCCGTGCGGCAGTGCCTGGCGGCCGGCCTGCGGCTGACCACGCCGGAGGAGTCCGCCGAGATCACCGCAGTGGTGCAGGAGCGGACCGCGGACATCCCGGCCGAGGACCTGCCGGTGCTCGGCCATGCCGAGTGGCTGGCCGGGCTTTCGCGCGGCATCGCCGCCCATCATGCGGGGCTGCTGCCGGCCTTCAAGGAGGTCGTCGAGGAACTGTTCGCCGCCGGGCTGGTCCGGGCCGTTTTCGCCACTGAGACGCTGGCGCTCGGCATCAACATGCCCGCCAGGACGGTGGTCATCGAGCGGCCGGACAAGTGGAACGGCGAGACCCATGCCGGCCTGACGCCGGGGGAGTACACGCAGCTGACCGGCCGGGCCGGCCGGCGCGGCATCGACGTGGAAGGACACGCCGTGATGCTGTGGCAGCCAGGCGTGGATCCCGCCGCGGTCGCCGGGCTGGCGGGCACCAGGACCTATCCGCTCATCTCGAGCTTCCGGCCGTCCTACAACATGGCGGTCAACCTGGTCGGCCAGGCCGGCCGGCAGCGCGCGGCGGCGCTGCTCGAGTCGTCGTTCGCCCAGTTTCAGGCCGACCGGGCGGTCGTGGGGCTTGCCCGGCAGGCCAGGCGCATCCGGCGGGATATGACCGAGCTGGCGGCCAGCTGCGAGCGAGGGGACTTCACCGAGTACGCGCGGCTGCGCAGGGAGCTGTCAGAACGTGAGGGCGATCACGCCAGGCTGCGGTCCGCTGCCCGGCGAGCCGAGGCGCTGGGATCCCTGGGGCGGCTGCGCCGCGGCGATATCATCCGGGTGCCGGGCGGCCGGCGGGCCGGGATCGCGGTCGTGCTGGAACGCGGGCCGGCCGGCGCCGAGGTCCCGCTCCCGCTCGTGCTTACCTCGAACCGGCAGGTCAAGAGACTCTCGCCGGCTGACTTCCCGGTTCCGGCCACCGTTATGGAGCACGTGCGGATACCGAACAGCTTCAGTGCGCGCTCGGCGAGCCACCGCCGCGATCTCGCCGCCACGATGCGCAACAAGCTGGCGGGCCGCGACCTCGGCCCGCCGCAGCGAAATGGCCGGCCCAGCCCGGCCGGTACGGCCGCAGGCGCGGACGCCGAGATCGCCAGCCTGCGGCGGCAGCTGCGCCAGCACCCCTGCCACGCATGCCCGGACCGCGAGGAGCATGCGCGGCAGGATGAGCGGCACCGGCGGCTGGAGCGGGAGGCGGCGGCGCTCGACCGCAAGGTCGCCGGGCGATCCCATGTCATCGCGCGGACCTTCGACGCGGTGTGCGCCGTGCTCGAGCAGCTCGGCTACATCGACGGCGATTCAGTGACGGCGGAGGGAGTACGGCTGGCCAGTCTCTACACCGAGCTTGACCTGCTGGCCGCCGAATGCCTGCGCCGCGGGCTCTGGGCTGGCCTGGACCCCGCGGAACTGGCCGCCTGCGTGTCCGCGCTGACCTTCGAATCGCGCCGGACCGACGACGGCAGCCTGCCCCGGCTGCCGCACGGCGCAGTCCGCGGGGTGCTGTCCTCGGTCGCGGGAGTCTGGGCCGAGCTCGACCAGGCCGAGAAGGACCACAAGCTGTCCTTCCTGCGCGAGCCCGACCTTGGCTTCGCCTGGACCGCGCACGCGTGGGCCAGGGGCCGGCAGCTCGAGCAGCTCCTGTCGCCCGACCTGACGCCCGGCGATTTCGTCCGCGCGGTCAGGCAGCTGATGGACCTGCTCGACCAGGTGTCGGCGGCCGCCGGGCCGTCGCCGGTCGCCGGCACCGCGCGCAGCGCGATCAAGGCGCTGCGCCGCGGCGTCGTCGCCTATTCCTCCGTCGGCTAGGAGCCTTCCCGGCAGGTCGCGCTGCCGCTGGGGCCGGCGGCCCCGGTCCCGGCTTCAGCAGCCATTTCCGCACGCTCCGCTACCGGACGGAAGCGACTACGGGAAGGTCGTGACCCGGCCCGCGCCGCTGCCGAGGCGGCCGGCGTCAGTCCCGCAGACGTGCGGGGAAATCGCGATGTCACCGCCGTGGGCGGCGGCGATCGGCAGCTGGCAGTATGTCCCTGGTGGGCACGCTGATGCTGCTGGACACCGCCTCGCTGTACTTCCGCGCCTTCTACGGCGTGCCGGAGACGATGACGGCGCCGGACGGCGCCCCGGTCAACGCGGTCCGCGGGCTGCTCGACATGATCGCGCGGCTGGTACGCGCCCGGCGGCCGCGCCGCCTGATCGCCTGCATGGACGCGGACTGGCGGCCTGCGTTCCGGGTAGCCGCCATCTCGTCGTACAAGCAGCACCGCGCGGACGCGGACGGAACCGAGCAGGTGCCCGATTCGCTCAGTGCCCAGATCCCCGTCATCGAGCAGGTGCTCGCGGCGGCGGGGGTGGCGATGGCCGCCGCGCCCGGCTACGAGGCGGACGACGTGATCGCCACGCTGGCCCTGCGCGAGGCCCCGCCGGTCGAGGTAGTGACCGGCGACAGGGACCTGTTCCAGCTGGTCGACGACGCCCGGCCGGTGCGCGTCATCTACACTGCGCGGGGGCTCGCGAAGCTCGAGGTCGTGGACGAGAACGCGGTCGCCGAGCGCTACCAGATACCCGGCCGCGCTTACGCGGCTTTCGCGGCGCTGCGCGGCGATCCCAGCGACGGGCTGCCGGGCGTGCCCGGCGTGGGGGAGAAGACCGCGGCTGCGCTGGTCCGGGTCTTCGGCACCGTCGAGGCGATGCTGGCGGCGCTGGACCGCGGCCACGGCGGGTTCCCGATGGGCAGCAGGGCCAAGCTCGCCGCCGCCCGCGATTATCTCGAAGCGGTACTGCCGGTCGTCGCGGCCGCCGCCGACGCCCCGGTGCCGCCTGTCGGCGGCGCGCTGCCGCCGGCGCCCGCTGACCCGGCGCGGCTGGCCGAGCTGGATGCGCGCTGGGATCTGGGATCCTCGCTCGGCCGGATGCTGGCGGCCATTGCCGCGGCGCGCGGCTGAGCTACAGCACCTGCAGCGCCACCAGGCAGGCGTCGTCCTCGCGATCCGCCGGGCCGCGGGCGCCGAGCGCGGCGGCGGCGAGCCGTTCCGGATCCGCGGCGTCCCGGACGGCCGCGGCGAGGCCGGCGATGCCCGCGTCGATGGCACAGTCCCTGCGCTCGATCAGGCCATCGGTGTACAGCAGGAGCAGGTCGCCGGGCGCCAGCGGAAGCTCGGCAGCCTCATACGGCCCGTGGCCGGCGCCCAGCAGGACCCCGCCCGGCGGGTCGAGCGGCCGCGCCCACGCGCCGCGGACCAGGACCGGCGGGGGATGGCCCGCCTGTGCCCAGGTCAGCATCCGGCTGGCCGGGTCGAAATATCCCGCGACAACCGAAGCGGTGTGCTCCAGCGCCACGTGGTGCACGAGATCATTAAGCCAGCCGACCAGACGCTCCGGCGGCGAGCCGGTGATCGCCAGCCCGGCCAGCGCGCCCCGCAGCCGCGCCATCCCGGCGGCCGCCGCGAGGCCGTGACCGCCGACGTCGCCGATGGCTATCAGGACGGTCCCGCCGGGCAGCTCCGCGGTGATGTACCAGTCGCCGCCAACTCGGCCGTTACTGGACGCAGGCAGATACCGGACGACGGTCCGCAGTCCGGGCAGGTCGAACGGCTCGTCGTGCAGCGGCAAGATCGCGTGCTGCAGCACGACGGCCACCTGCCGCTCCTGCTCAAGCTCGGCCGCGAGCCTGGACTCACGCTCGCGCCTGCGCTCCCGCCCGGGCACGGCCGTGACGGGCGCGGGCACCTGCGGCAGCGCCGCGCCGGTCAGCCCCATGGTGCCTCGCGCGGCCGCCGCGCGCGATGGCGGGGCGGCCGGGGAGCCGTTGCGGGCATCCGTCGTCTCAGGAGTCATAACCGTTCACATTTCGTGAGAAGTTATGCACCAAGCGTGAGGCATGCAGGGCACGGATGTCCAGATGGGCACGCAATCCGGATTGCGGACGCAAGTGTCCCCAGTGAGATGATGATGCCGGTCAGGAAGCGGGCGCACGCGGCCAGCGGAGACTGGAGGCGGGAATGGACAGCGAGCTGTACCCGGCGGACCGGATCGGCAAGGCCGCCGCGGCGGCGGGAGCAGCCGGGCTCGACGCCCTGCTGCTGACGCCGGGCCCGGACCTGCGGTACGTGGCCGGCTACGACGCTCCTGCGCTGGAGCGCCTGACCTGCCTGGCGGTGCCCGCAGACGGCGAGGCGTTCCTGGCCGTCCCGCGGCTGGAGCTGCCGGCGGCGCTGGCTTCCCCGGCGGGCGGCCTGGGCCTGGACGTCATCGCCTGGGATGAGACCGAGGACCCGTACGCGCTGGTGGCCGGACGGCTCAGCGGGGCGGCCGCCATCGGGCTGTCGGACCGGATGTGGGCACTCATGGTGCTGCGCTTCCGCGCGGCGATGCCCGCCGTCCGGCAGGAGCCTGCCAGCCTGGCGCTGCGCGGGCTGCGAGCGCGCAAGACGCCCGCGGAAGCAGCCGCCCTGATGGCTGCGGCCGCGGCGATCGACCGGGTGCACGCTCGCGTGCCCGGCTGGCTGCTCGCCGGCCGGACAGAGCGCGAGGTCGCGGCCGACATCTGCGACGCGATGATCGAGGAGGGCCACGCCGGCGTCGACTTCGCGATCGTGGCCTCCGGGCCGAACGCGGCAAGCCCGCACCACACCGCCGCCAGCCGCGTGCTGCAGCCCGGCGACGCCGTGGTCGTCGACATCGGCGGCACGATGGCCAGCGGGTACTGCTCCGACTGCACGCGGACCTACGCGATCGGCGAGCCGCCGGCTGACTTCGCCGAGTACTACCAGGTGCTCAGGGACGCCCAGGATGCAGCGTGCGCCGCCGTCCGGCCCGGGATCGCCGCGGAGGCGGTGGATGCCGCCGCCCGCGAGCCCATCACGGCCGCCGGCTACGGCGAGTACTTCGTGCACCGGACCGGTCACGGCATCGGCCTGGAAACCCACGAGGACCCCTACATCGTGCCCGGGAACACCGAGCCGCTCGAGGACGGCAATGCCTTCTCCGTCGAGCCGGGCATCTACCCCGGACGTCACGGCGCGCGGATCGAGGACATCGTGATCTGCACGCCGGACGGCAGCCGGCGGCTCAACAGGGTCACCCGTGAGCTCGTCATCGTGGCGGCGCCGTGATCGCGGTCCACCGGGACTGCCCGGACGAGCAGACCCGAGCCCTGTTCGCGCTGGCCGCCGAGCTGGCCGAACGCGAGCTGCGCCCGGCGGCCGCCGAAGCGGAGCGGGACGGGGTGTTCCCGCGCGACGCGTTTCGCATGCTCGGCAGGTCCGGGCTCCTCGGCCTGCCCTTCCCGGAAAGCCTCGGCGGCGGCGGGCAGCCCTACGTGACCTACCTGCAGGTGATCGAGGAGCTGGCCAGAGCCTGGCTGACGGTCGGCCTCGGGGTCAGCGTGCACACCCTGGCGTGCTTCCCGCTGGCCCGTGCGGGCACGCCGGACCAGCAGGAGCGGTTGCTGCCCGCGATGCTCGGCGGGAACCTGCTCGGCGCCTACTGCCTGTCCGAGCCAGACAGCGGCTCGGACGCAGCGGCGCTGCGCACCAGGGCAGTCAGGGACGGCGGCGACTACGTGATCGACGGGGTGAAGGCGTGGATCTCCCATGCCGGGCATGCCGACTACTACACGCTCTTCGCCCGCACATCCGGTGAGCCCGAGGGGGCCGGCCGCGCCCGCGGCATCAGCTGCCTGCATGTTCCCGCTCAGACGCCGGGCGTCAGCGCCGCGCCCGCCGAGCACAAGATGGGCATGCGCGGCTCGGTGACGGCCCAGCTGCGATTCGAGGCAGCGCGCGTTCCCGCCGGTCAGCTGATCGGCGCCGAGGGAAAGGGCTTCGGCATCGCCCTGGCCGCGCTGGAGGACGGGCGGCTGGGCATCGCTGCCTGCGCCACCGGCGTGGCGCAGGCAGCGCTGGAGACCGCGGTGAGCTGGGCCCGGCAGCGGCGCCAGTTCGGCCGGCCGGTCGGCGAGTTCCAGGGCGTCGCGTTCATGCTCGCCGATATGGCGACGGCGGTGGAAGCCGCCCGTGCGCTGTACCTCAGCGCCGCACGCCGCAAGGACGCGGGCCTGCCCTTCGGCCAGCAGGCCGCCATGGCCAAGCTCTTCGCCGCCGACGCGGCGATGCGGGTCGCCACGGATGCGGTCCAGGTGCTGGGCGGCTACGGCTATGTGGAGGATTTCCCGGCCGAGCGGTACCTGCGGGAGGCCAAGGTCCTGCAGATCGTCGAGGGCACCAGCCAGATCCAGCGGGTCGTGATCAGCCGGGCGCTCACTGGCGAGGCGCCGGGATGACCTGCGCCGGCTCGCCAGCGCCAGCCGCCCGCCGCCCGGCGGTGCCGGGGGCGCGCCGCCGCACTGTTGCCGGAGAGCCGGAGTATTGACCCGCGGCGGGTTAACGTGACCACGTGGAGGAGATCAACCGCAGAATTGTCGGCCTGCTGGCGCGCGACGGCAGGATGAGCTTCACTGACCTGGCCCGCAGCACCGGCTTGTCGGTGTCGGCAGCGCAGCAACGCGTCCGCCGCCTCGAACAGCGCGGTGTGATCAGGGGCTATGCCGCGCTGATCAGCCCGGATGCCGCCGGCCTGCCGCTGACGGCATTCATTTCCATCAAGCCGTTCGACCCGTCGGCCCCCGATGACGCGCCGCAGCGGCTCGCCCATCTGAGCGCGATCGAGGCCTGCCACAGCGTGGCGGGAGAGGAAAGCTACATACTCAAGGTCCGCGTCGCCGCGCCGGCCGCGCTTGAGCTCCTGCTGCAGGAGATCAGGGCCGCGGCGAACGTGTCGACGCGGACGACCATCGTGCTGAGCACGCCGTACGAGAACCGGCCGCCGGACCTGTAGCCGGCCGGGGTTACCGCGCCACGGCGAAGACGCGCAGCGGCGCGGACGCGCGGACCTCGGCGCCCGGCGGCACGATCACGGCGGTGCCCTGGTGCGCGCCGGCCGCCGCTGCCATCTCCTCGGTGCGCGCCGCGACGACTGTCGCGCCGCGGATGAGCGCGTTGTCGACCAGAGTGGTATATGCCGCCCCGCCGCCGGCCGGCGGCGCGGCGAGCACCACGTCGCGCTCGGTGATCCCGGCCTGGGCGGCCAGCCTCGCGAGCTCGGCCGCGAAGTCG
>DATJZH010000418.1:0-3793 GCA_035499215.1 Streptosporangiaceae bacterium
GATGTCTTCCATCTGCGCGAGGTCGGCGTAGTGCTTGCGGAGCGCGGCCTTGGTCAGCGGGCTGAGCAAGTGCTGCATGATGAACCCGTCGCCCGGGTCGTGCTTGGGTGGGTTCGGCCTGGCGGGTGAGGGCACGGTCCCGATGGGCGCGGCGCTGACGACGATGATGCGCCGCGCGCCAGTTGCCTTCATCGCCGCGGCGATGGCCCGTGTGCCCCGGGTGGCGACTCCGGCCTCGGAGTTCGATCGCGGGCCCAGGCCGGAGAGCACTGCGTCGGCTCCTTCGACGGCGGACCTGAGCGTTGCTGGGTTCGCGGCCGCTAGGTCAGCTGTGACGACGCGTACCTGCCTGGACAGCGCGGCGGGCAGTTTCTGGGGGTTGCGGACGACCGCGGTGACGTCGTGGCCCGCGTCGATGGCCTGCTCGAGGATCTGCCGGCCGATGCCACCAGTCGCTGCGAAGATCGTGAGTTTCATTTCTGGCGCTTCCTGGGTTGGCTAGGGGTTGGGGTCAGTTCTGGAAGGCGGCGGCGTGGTCGGCTGCTGGGCGAAGGTGAGCACGGGGCGGCCTAGCACCTGCTGCACGGTGTCTGAGGACGGTCCCGGCCGCCTGGCGTAGTGGGCCAGCGAGCCGAACAGCCTCCCCTTGTGCACGGGCGCCCCTCCCGGGTATCGTTTCCTCTGTATTCCAGAAGACATTAGGACCATATCATATGGATTTCATATCATCTGAGAGCAAGGACTCAGCGCGCCGCAGACGGCGGCTGAGTACCTCGGTCAAGGAATCGCTGCGCGAGCTGAGCATCCAGCTTTCCCTGCTCAACCATCACGTCGGCGCGCGCGTTGACCTCAACGACGTCGACCTGGACTGCCTTGATCTCATCAACCGGGACGGCCCGCTCAGCCCGAGCGCCCTCGCACGACGCGCCGGGCTGCATCCCGCCACCATGACCGGCATCATCGACCGGCTCGAACGCGGCGGCTGGGTGGCCCGCGACCGCAGCACCTCCGACCGCCGCACCGTCCTTATCCGGGCGCTACGCGACCGCAACTGCGAACTGCTGCACCTTTACTCGGGGATGAACACCTCAATGGACCAGATCTGTGCCGGATACGGCGACGCCGAACTCCAGCTGCTCGCCGACTTCCTCCGCCGGACCACGCACGCCGGACGAACCGCCACCGACGAACTAGCCAGCGACTGAGGCAAAGGACACGGGATTTCCCCGGCCGAGCGTGGAATGGCACAGCGATGGGCTTCGTCAGCGAACGGCCCGAGCAAACCAAAAGAGAAGACATCGCGAGGCCCGCCAGGCTGATGCCAGACAGCAGGCAGCGGCCCTGTTGACGGACGCCTTGCCGAATTATCAGCCGGCCACTGAACGGCACGGCGCTGGGCACGCGCGTCCCGGAAAGCCTGCCAGGCCGGCGGCGGGTCCGGACAATCCTCGTACAGCTCGTCCCGGACCCGGCGGAAGGCTCCCCCGCGCCGGATCGCGCGTGCCAGTCTGCGCCCGGCTCGTTCATCGGTTATCCCGCCGGCGAAGTCGGCCATGTCCTGGTACTAGACCGAGGAGAGCGGATCGATGACGACCAAGTCCAGCTCGCCCAGGCCGGTCGGCGTCTGCCCGTCGATCCCGGTGTCCGCCGTCCAGAACGCGATCTCCCCGGTGCCCGGGTTGATCAGCCAGCGGTGTTCGTAGTCAGCCTGGTCGGCCAGCGCGTTCGCGATCTCCGCCAGATCGAAGCCGCTCGGGTCCGGCACCCGGCCAGGATAGGTCCCTGGCACTGCCCGCGAGGACCGGGCCGCCCGGTCGGCGGCGGACCCGGGCGCCATGCCGGCACATGCCGGTTCCCGTACAGCCACGCCGGACTCCCGGCTCTGTGCCCACAACGTCTTGGCATCCCGCTACCGTCCACGCGGGCGGCTTCGCGTCATGCCTGCCGACGCTCTGCCGTTACGGTGGTCAGCCCCGGGACGGGCCCTTAAGAGCTCGGCCGGCGGGCCGCGGGCGGGCGGCGTGCGTGCTGTCTTCGGGCTCAGTCCAGCGCCGCGTAGGCTGCGGCCTGGATGTCACGGTGGACCTGCGGCGGGTCCGGGCTTTCGAACATCCGCTGGGTCAGCACGATCACGGTCAGGTCCAGGGACGGGTCAACCAGCCAGGATGTGCCCAGCCCGCCGTCCCAGCCGAACGCGCCGCTGTCGTGGACCGCTTGGCAGAACCCCCACGACCGGCCGTCGAAGAACCCTGGCAAAAGGCCCCCGCGGGCTTTCTGCGCCGGGGTCAGCTGGTCGGTCGTCATGGCCCGCACCGTATCGGGCGGCAGTACCGGTGCCCCGCCGCCCAGCAGCATCCGGGCGAAGGCGAGCAGGTCGTCAGCGGTGGACACGAGCCCGGCCGCCCCATCACCGAACCGCGGCGGGCGGCTCCACTTGCCGTCAGGCCCATCCAGCACTACCAGCCCGTCCGGGGTGGGCTGATAGGCCGTCGCGAGACGGTGGGCATCCGCGGTCCAGAATCCGGTGTCGCGCATGCCGAGCGGCTCGAAGATCCGGGCCTTGAGCACCTCGCTGAACGGCTGCCCGGCTGCCCGAGCCGCCAGCACGCCGAGTACCTGGGCGCCGGTGTTGTACATCCAGCGCTCGCCGGGCTGGGCGAGCAGCGGCAGGCTGCCCAGGGCCGCTATCCAGGTGTCCGGGTCCGGCGGCACCGGCGGATCGGGCGGGCCGATCGTTGCCAGCCGCAGCTCACCGGTGGCCGCCACGACCGGCCACGGCCTGGGCGAGGCGAACATCTCGCCCACCATGCCGAAACCGAACGTGAAGGTCAGCAGGTCGCGGACAGTGATCGCGCGGGCGGCCGGCACGGTGTCATCCAGCGGGCCATCGATCCGGCGCAGCACCGTGCGGCTGGCCAGCTCGGGCAGCAGCCGGTCCACCGGTTCCTCCAGCTTTATCAGCCCCTCGGCGGCCAGCGCGAGCGCCGCCGCTGCAGTAATGGGCTTGGTCGTCGAGGCGATCCGGAAGATCGCGTCACGGGCCACCGGGGACCCGCCCGCAGCTAGCCTTCCCAGCGCCTCCACATGGACCTGGCCGCCGCGGGCCACCAGCGCCACCAGGCCGGGGGCCCGGCCGTCACCCACGTGACGCTCGGCCGCCGCGTGCAGCCCTGCCAGTCCTGCCGCCGTCAGCCCGGTCGCCGAACCCATCACCCTTGCCTCCTCGCCTGCACCAGCGCCCTGCACCCCGCCTCAAATGACATCACCGCAACAGGGAAATCATCGCCCGGGCCCCAGCGACTCCTCCGGATTCTGCCAGGGCGCCGAGCTTGCCTCAGCTCGTGGTGGCGGACGCTGGTGGCGGCGGACGCTGGCGTCAGAGACAGGAAGTCGGTTACGCGGAGGCCTGCGGTACTTGCCGCTCGATGAGACGGATACCGCGACGATCGTGTTCTTGACGGTCGCGATCCGCGAGGCCCTGGCCTTCGGGAAGGCGGTCTAAGACCGGCGGGTCGCCCTTGGCCTCAGCGTCGCTGAGCTCGCCATCCGCGTCGGCATGACCACCGACGAGATCGATTGCATCGAAGAAGGCGGCACCGAAGCGACCATTCCGCTGCTCCGGCGCCTGGCGGCCGCCCTCGACGCCGGTGTCCGCCTCACTCCAGGCCACGACCTCGGCTCCGTCGGCTTCGAATCCTGCGCCGCCTGATCATCTGACCTCCCAGTTCATCCCTGCACCTGCGGACCAGAGCTCGACCCACCGTTTCCTGACTACAGAGCGTCACGAACCGCC
>DATJZH010000419.1:0-3102 GCA_035499215.1 Streptosporangiaceae bacterium
CAGGTCCTCACATTTGGCCGTGACCTGCGGGAACGGGCGCTGGTCGCGGGGCTGGCCACAGGTTAAGCGTCCCGCAGCCACAGTGTTATGTGGTGATTTGCCGGGTGTGGCGGGCGGAGCCTGCGGGCCGGCGTCTGGCTCGCGGGTCATCGTCGGCGATGGCCAGGGTGAGGGCTTCGAGCTCGGCGACCAGGGCGCGGAGGCGGCGGTGGTTGTCGAGCCATTGCCGGTAGTCGCCGAGCTGGTCGTCGGAGACGAGCCGGGTGATGGTCTTGCCACCGGTCTTGCGGGTCCACTGCCAGTAGGGGCCGTGCAGGACCGGGGGGTCGGCGTGGCAGCGGCAGCCGGGCTTGCCGCAGCGGACGTGCCGCTGGATGAGGGTGCCGGGCAGGGCGAGGCCGAGGCTGGCGAGCTCGGCGGCGATGCCGGCGGCGCGGTCTTGCTGGCGTCTGGTGGGCGACACGTTCTCCATGGTTGCACGCGAGGTCCGTGATCCCGGCAGTGTATTTCAGTAGAAATTACTGTATGAATACCGTGGTGGCCGGCTATATCGCCGCCTGGCGGCCCACGTCGGTCCCGGCGGAGGCGGCGTGCTTCGCGCGGCAGGTCGTGGCACGAGCGGCCCCGGCCGGGCGGGAGCGGGCCAAGAACCTGCTGTGGGCCGCGGGGAAGCTCGCCGGCTGGGCGATCCCGCTAGGACTGGACCCGGCTCCGCAGGTCCTGCTGCACCCGTCGGTGATCGAGCGGTTCACCGCGCACGCGCCGGGCCTGACCGGGGTGGCACGGCGCACGCTGCGCACGAACCTGCGGTTCATCGCTCGCAGGGTGGTCCCGCAGCTCGATCCGGCGGACGCGCCGCTGCCCCGCGAGCGCGCGAAGGCACCGTATACCGCCGCGGAGATCGACGGCTACCTTGCCCTGGCCGATGCGCAGCCGACGGCGGCGCGGCGGATGCGCGCTGCCGGGCTGGTCTGCCTGGGCGCGGGCGCCGGGCTCATCCGCGGTGACCTGCGCGAGGTGCGCGGCAGCGACGTGGCCTGCCGGTCCGGCGGCGTCCTGGTGACCGTCCGCGGCGCGCGACCGCGGGTCGTGCCGGTGCTGGCCCGCTACCACCAGCGGCTGCTGGCGTCAGCGGCGTTCGCCAGCGGCAACCTGGTCGCCGGCGGCACCGACCCCGCGCGGCACAACGTCACCAATCCGCTGGCCCGCTCACTGGCCGGCGGAACCGGGCTGCCGCCGCTGGACACCAGCCGGCTGAGAGCCGCCTGGCTGGCCGACTGCGCCGCCCTGATCGGCCTGCCCGCCTTCATGCGCGCGGCCGGGATCACCTGCAGCCAGCGGCTGGGCGACATCATCGCCACCCTGGAGCCGGCCGATGAGGCCACCGCGGTGGCGCTGCTGGGCGCGAGTGCCCGGTGAGCATCCCGCTGGCCGAGCTCGAGGACCTCATCGACGGCTCCGGCATCGCGCCGGAAATCGAGGTGCTCCTGCCCGCCGGGGTGCGGCACCGGCAGCTGGCCGTCCGCACGCTGATCCTGGGCATGCTGCTGACCCTGGACGACGGCCGGCCCGCACAGCTGACCCGGGTGCACGCCGCGCTGACCGCGCTGCCCGCCGGTGACCAGGCACGGCTCGGCGTGTCCGAGGACTGGAAGCACGGCCCGCACCAGCTCACCTACCGGCAGGTCGAGCACACCTTTCACCTGGTGACGGTGGCGCTGGGCAAGGACCAGCCCGACGGCGCCCCCACCCAGATCCTGACCCGGACCTGCAGCGACCTGCTGGAGGCCAGCATCCCCGCCTGGGTCACCGACGCCACCACCGCGCTGGCCGCCGACTGGACCGACGTGGAAACCTGGTCCCGGCCGCCCCGGCACGGCACCACCGAATGCGCCGATCCCGAAGCCTCCTGGGGGCACCGCAACTCGAACCTCCCCGGGCCCAAGGGCGAGATGTTCTTCGGGTTCTACCTGTCGGCGGCCACCATGGTGGCCGAGGAGCACGGCCTGCCCGTCCCCGAGCTGGCCCGCCGGATGACCCTGTGCACCTGTCACCTCGACCCCGCCCGGGCCCTGGCCGCGGTGCTGCTGGCCATGGCCGCGGCCGGGATCGCGCTCGGCGACATCATCGACGACTCCGGCTACGCCCACCGCGCCGCCGCAGCCTGGGCCATCCCGCTGCGCGCAGCCGGCGCGCAGCTCGTCCAGGACCTCCATCCCAGTGACCGCGGGCCGCAGGGCACCCACCAGGGCGCCATCATCGCCAACGGCAGCCTGTACCGCCCGGCCACCCCGCGCACGCTGCTCGAGCTCGCCCCGCTGCCGCCCGCCGCTACCGCCGAGGACACCGCCGCGCATGACCAGCAGGCCGCCGAGCTGTCCCGGCACAAGCTCGGCCGGCTCACCAGCGACGACGCCGACGGCTACCACCGCGTCATCTGCCCCGCCACCGCGGGCAAGATCCGCTGCCCGCTCCGCCCCGAGTCAATGAAACTGCCCAGGGACCGGCCCCAGATCCTCACCCCGCCACAGCACCCGCCCGCCTGCTGCACCCAGCACACCCTCACCGTCCCGCCACAGGTCGCGGCCAAGACCAGACAAAAACACGACTACCCCTCGCCGGGCTGGCGCCGCTCCTACACCCGGCGCACCGGCTCCGAGCGCACCTTCTCCACCATCAAAGACACCGCCAGCAACGACATCGCCCGCGGCTGGTGCCGGCTGATGGGCCTGACCCCGCTCGCGCTATGGCTGGCCTGCCTGCTGGCCGTCCGCAACCAGCGCATCCTCGCCGCATTCGCCGCCCGCCAGCAAGACAACGCCCGCCGCGCCGCCGCCGGGCTCCCGCCCAGAACCCGCAAGCGCCGCCGCAAAACCCTCGCCAGCCTCGCCGCCCCGCCCTAGCCGGCCCGGCCCGCCCAGCACCGCTGCTGACCAGGCGATTCTCACCCGGCACCGTCACCACGGCAGTCCGGCACGCTCTCACCCAGGCCAGCCAGCCACACCAGGCCCGCACCCCCGCCACGCACAAGATCATCCCAGGCCGGCGCCAGACCGTCAGAGCCAAATGTGAACATGGACACTGACGAAATGTGAAAACCTC
>DATJZH010000420.1:0-3537 GCA_035499215.1 Streptosporangiaceae bacterium
GCCCAGTGGCCAGACGGTTCCGGCACTGATCGAGCCCGGCTCGTATCCGCGGGTTCGGCCTTCAAGCTCCAGGCTGTGCGGCCGGAAGTGGCTAGACCCTGCCACCAGCAGTCAGTCCGCTCCGGAGAACCGCTCCCATGCTGCCTGCCTTGACACTCCAAGGGCCTCCCCGATGCGGGTCCAGCTGATGCCGCGGGTGCGCAAGATGGCCACATGGTCGTGTACGGCAGCATCGACCTGTTGAACCACGGCTTGATTCCGCGCCAGGCTCGCAAGCAGGTCGCCGTCTGATCTGTCGTTCCGCGAATCGAGCTCGGACGCCCCCTCCCCGGCGAGGATGTGATTGCAGAGGTGCACACATTCGTTGCAGATGTAGACACCCAGGCCGGCGATGAGCTTGGCGACCTCGAGCTTGTCCTTGCTGCAGAACGAGCAGCACAAGATATCGTTCCGGCTCGCGCCTGGGGCGGCTTGCCCTTTCCTCACGCCGTCAAGGTATCCCTGACCATCGCTGGCGTCAAGGTAACCTTGACAAACCGGCTTGACCCTGGGCGCATGCTGCCGCTGCTCCAAGGCGAAGCTGATCGCGCAACGCCTGCCCGCCTGTTGATTTCGCTATCAGGTCGTCCCCGCTGTGTGCCCGATCGAGCGGCAGGACGCCGGCACCACGGTCACTAACAGGTCAGAGCCAGGACCGCCGTCGCGATGAAAGCCGCGCGGGCCGGGAATCGTGCTCGCCTGCACTACCTAGGCTGCGGGAGGCGGCGTCCGCGCAAGGCAGAGGCGAGAGCGGCAAGCCCCGCCAGGCCGGCGGCCACGGCGAACACCACCACCAGGCCGTGGTGAAACGGCCCCGAAATCAGGTCCGGGAAGAACTCCCTGCCGGTGATGGTCTGCTGAGCTGCGGCCGGAAGGGCGGACAGCGCCCGGCTGGCCCCCAGCAGGTGCCGCAGCGGATTCACGCCGAGAACCGCCGCGAACAGCGACGACACCGGCGGCAGGGCGCCGACGTGATGAGCGATTCCCTCGGGCACGCCCTGCTGCTGCAGACCGCCAGCCAGCGTTCCGGGGAGGCTGCTGGCCAGCCCGGCGATCATGAGCGAAAAGAACACCCCGATCGACAGCGCCGTGCCGGAGTTCTGGAAGGTCGACCGCATTCCCGATGCCACGCCGCGCTGACTCGCGGGGACGCTGCTCATGATCGAGGAGGAATTGGGGGCGGCGAACATGCCGGTGCCGATCCCGTTCGCCGCGATGAGCAGGGCGAAAACCCAGTACGGGAAGTCGGCGGCTAGCAGCATCAGGCCGATGAGGCTGCCGCCGAACACCATCATGCCGGCGGAGGCAATGCCCCGGGTGCCGAAGCGGTCGGACAGCGATCCTGCCACGGGACCGGCGACGAGGAAGCCGGCAGTGAGGGGCAGCAGGAAGATGCCGCACCACAGGGGCGTGTCGATGTACTGGTAGCCGTGCAGCGGCAGCCAGATCCCCTGCAGCCAGATGATGAGCATGAACTGCAGCCCGCCCCGCGCGATGGACACGGCGAGGCCCGCTATGTTGCCGACGGTGAAGGCCCTGATGCGGAACAGGCTCAGCTGGAACATCGGCTCGGCGACCCTGGTCTCGACGACGCAGAACGCCACCAGCAGCGCGATGCCACCGGCCAGCCCGGTGACCACCCAGGGACTCGTCCACCCCGTCGCGTGCTCGCCGTAGGGCTGGATGCCGTAGGTGACGGCGATCAGGATCGCGCCAAGGCCGACGGTGAAGGTGATGTTGCCCCACCAGTCGATGTGACGGCCGTGCCGCTCGCCGGTGTCACGAAGCTTGCGGTAGGCCCATGGCGTCCCGTAGATCCCGACCGGTACGTTGACCCAGAACACCGCCCGCCAGTCCAGGGCCGCCAGCAGACCTCCCGCGACCAGGCCGATAAACATGCCGGCCAGGCCGGCGACCTGGTTGATGCCGAGCGCGAAACCGCGCTGACCGGGCGGAAACGCGTCGGTCAGGATCGCTGCCGACTGGGCGGTCAGCATGGACCCGCCGACGGCCTGGAGCATCCGCCAGCCGATCAGCCACAGCGCTCCGCGGCCGCCCTGGAACGGATCGACCGACAGCAGGACGGACGCGGCGGTGAACACCGCGAAGCCGGCGTTGTAGATCTTGACCCGGCCGAACATGTCGCCAAGGCGGCCGACGGTAACGACGAGGACGGCCTGGACGAGCCGATACCCCATGATCATCCACAGCAGGTAGGCGACGTTGCCCGGCGCTAGCGGATCCAGATGGATGCCCCGGAAGATCGCCGGCAGCGCGATGATGACGATGGATCCGTCGAGCTGCGACATGAAGACGGCGGCGGTCGTGTTCGACAGTGCCACCCACCTGTAGCCGTCGTCCGTCCCCGCCGTCATGCCGCCGGCCATCGGGCCGGCTCTGCGGTTCTGCCCGGCGGCCCGCATCAGATGCTCTGAGCCAGTCGCTCGATCAGCGGTGCGGCCGCCATCAGCAGCTTGAGCTCCGAGAGGGTGAACCCGGTCGACAGGGCCTGCGCTAGCTGCTGCGTCCGTGCGTTGCGGCGGGTCCGCAGCGCCCGCAGACCGGCTTCGCTCAGCGACATGACCGCCCGCCTGCCGTCCTGAGGGTCAGGACGGCGCTCGACGAGGCCGCGCGCCTCGAGCGCGCCGAGCGTTGCCCCCATTGACTGCGGGCTGATCTGCTCGAGCCTGGCGAGCGCGCTCGGCGTGGTCGGGCCGCCGCGGTCCAGGCGCACGAGGGCTGAGCTCTCGGGCAACGTGAGCTCGCCTTCGGTTTGCGCCTGGCGCAGCCGCCGCAGGAGCAGGCCGATGCTCACCCGAAGAGCTCCGGCTACATCGTTGACATCCGGGTCCCCGGCCATGTCGTAAGCCTAGCCTTATAAGGCTGGCCTTACCAAGCAGGCCCGGCTGGCAGGCGATGCGACCTGCAGGCCGGGTCCCGCGCGGGGCCGGCCTTCCTGTGCGCAGCCGCCGGCCCGCTGGACGGACGGAGCCTGCGTGCCGGGGCCTTCCCCCTGTTGCCTGGCGCGGACTGTGCTGTCGTTCCGCTCGGAGTCGATGAGCAGCGATACGGCCTCGATCAGGGCCAGGTGCGTGAATGCCTGCGGGAAATTCCCCAGATGCCGGCCGGTGGCGGTGTCGATCTCGTCGGCGTAGAGCTGCAGCGGCCCGGCGAACGACAGCAGGGTCAGCCCCCACACGTCCCAGGTGCCGCCGGCAGCGCCCCGAACACGCTCGGGGAATCGGGCCGCGGCAGGCACAGCCACTCCACCGACCCGTCCGGCGCGACCAGGCAGCTCTGCTCGCAATTCGACGGGACCCGTAATCGGCAATCGGCGGGAACACGCTCATCGACGCGGACGTCTCGTCAGCCACGACTTGCCCTCCCGACTCTGACAGTGACGCGGTCGTAAGCAATCGTTTACGCTACGTCACCACCTCGAACGGGTGAGCCTGCACATCCCGCAGCGAAGAGGCGTGCGGCCCCTGTCAGATTCCC
>DATJZH010000421.1:0-5431 GCA_035499215.1 Streptosporangiaceae bacterium
GGAGGCGGTCATGTAGCCTTCCGCGCCCGCCACCGAGAACCGGGTCACGGTGGCCGGCCGCTGCTTGGGCAGGCGGCGGCGCACCGGGCGGACGTCGTGCGACGGGGTGGCGGCGGCCGCCGCCGTCTCTGGCTTCTTCCTCGCGTCCGACAGCGGCTGGCCGACCTTGCAGTTGTCCCGGTAGACCGCCAGCGCCTTCAGGCCGAGCTTCCAGCCCTCCAGGTAGATGGACTCGATATCTTCGATTGATGCCGATTCGGGAAGATTGACCGTTTTCGATATTGCACCACTGAGTGCTGGTTGAACCGCGGCCATCATCCGCACATGGCCCATGGGGCTGATGGCCCGCTCGCCCATCGCGCAGTCGAACACCTCGTAGTGCTCGGGCCGCAGTCCGGGCGCCTCGATGACGTGACCGTGCTCGGCGATGAACTCGACGATCGCCTCAGCCTGTTCTGGCTGGTAACCGAGGTTCTTCAGGGCCCGCGGCACAGTCTGGTTGACGATCTGCATGGAGCCGCCGCCGACCAGCTTCTTGAACTTGACCAGCGCCAGATCCGGTTCGACACCAGTGGTGTCGCAATCCATCATGAGCCCGATTGTCCCGGTCGGCGCCAACAGGCTGGCTTGGGCGTTTCGATACCCATGCGCTTTGCCCAGTTCGAGGCATTCCTGCCAGGCTTTGTTCGCGGCCGAGAGGATCGGGCCGTCGATGCCGCCCAGCGGCTTGATCCTGGCGCTCGCCTCGGCATGCTTGCTGATGACGCGCTGGTGGGCCGTCGCGTTGCGGGCGTAGCCGTCATACGGGCCGACGGCCGTCGCCAGCTCGGCTGAGCGCCGGTACGCGGCGCCGGTCATCAGCGAGGTGATGGCACTGGCAATGGCCCGGCCGCCGTCGGAGTCATACGCGTGACCGGTAGCCATCAGCAGCGCGCCGAGATTGGCGTAGCCGATGCCGAGCTGCCGGTAGGCCCGGGTCGTCGCGGTGATCTTCTCGGTCGGGAAGTCGGCGAAGCAGATGGAAATGTCCATCGCCGTGATAATCAGCTCGGTGAGCTGCTCGAAGCGCTGCATGTCGAAGGTGTCGTCGCGGCGGAGGAATTTGAGCAGGTTAATGCTGGCCAGGTTGCAGGATGAATTGTCCAGGTGGACGTACTCAGAGCAGTTCGCGACAAGCGTTCCGCCGACAATGTAGGAGTGGTTGCGCGGTTCGGTGAGGTTGTAGGTCGTCTCGAATCCTCGCGGCTCCCGCGAGACCAAGCGGACGGTCTCGTCGGCGTTGTGCCAGGTGGTCGACGCGATGATGCCGAGCAGCTGCTGCTGCTTGCCCGGCAGGCCGAAGCCGATCCTGGCGCTGAACTCCCGCAGGGAGGAGCCGCCCGTGACCCGCAGGTCGAAGCTGGGCCCGTCGGCGCCGCAGGCCGCAGAGCCATCGTCGCGGGAATAGCTGAAGCTGTCCTTCCCGGTGCCAGTCCGATGTATGCGGCTGGCGATGCCTAGCGATCCGAGCAGTTCCTGCACGCCGAGAAGCAGTTCCTCGCAGCGATTGCCGAGACCGACGTAGCAGGTACCGTCTTGGCTGCTCACGGCGCAGCCATCGGCGTCGAAGAGACCCTGCAGGAAGCCGGTCAGCGCCTCTTCGGGGGCCTCGAAAATCGCCTCGGGCACGTGCCTTACGGGTGCCGGTCCCGATGACACGCCCAGCGCGCGGGCAAAGGCGATGAAGGCATCCCCGGTAATCCCGAGATGCGCGGCGCCATTGGCCTGGGCGCTCGGCTTGGCGTCGAATCCCGTGATCCTCCTCAGCAGTTCCTGGTGCCTGGGAAGCGCCTCGGCGCAGTCCTGCGCGCAGCCGTAGACCGTGACCGCGTTCTGGTCAGTCACGCAGCCGTCACCGGCCAGCCAGCCAAGGTAATGGCCGAGTTCCCGGTCCCACTTCTCCGGCAGGCTGATGGCCTTGCGCGAACAGGCGGACCTGGCGGCAGCCAGCGCGTCCGCCGGAATCCTCGGGTCGGCCGCGCTGCGCGCGGCGTACTGCCGAGAGCGCACTACCTGGTCAGCGGGGGTCAGTTCCTCGGCCGGCACCCAGCCCCGGCTGGCGGTCCAGATGCGATGCGCCGGAGTACAGCGAAGTCGGGAGCCATCGGAGAACCGCAGTTCCGTGATCTCGTTTACCCCGGTCACCATGTAGCGCGTGGGGACGGTGCCGACTACTCGGTCGGCCGGCTCGGATCCGGACGTGAGATCGTTGGTGTATACGGCGAATCTTTCGCCGGACGCGGCACGCGCCACAAGATCGCCGATCCGGATCAGGCCCTCGTCGGTTGCAACTCGCTGGTCGGCTGGGAGGCACGGATTACTTGCGGTTATTCTTCCGGATTCTGGGCACGTATGCCAGTCGTTAATTGTTCCGTCATATTGAATGCCGGGATCGGCGCATTCCCAGGCGGCTCTTGCCATTTTCCCGAACAATTCCTTCGCGTCCACTGTCTGCAGCGGCTCACCGGTCGTGCGTGCGGCGAGGTCGAAGGGCGCGCCGGACTCGACGGCGCGCATGAACTCGTCCGAGACCCGCACTGAGTTGTTGGCATTCTGGTACTGGACGCTGACGATATCCTTGCCGCCGAGGTCCATATCGAACCCGGCGTCCCGCAGCACCCGGACCTTTTCTTCTTCACGCGCCTTCGTCTCGATGAAGTCCGCCACGTCCGGGTGATCGACATCGAGGACGACCATCTTGGCGGCCCGCCGGGTTGCGCCGCCCGACTTGATGGTGCCGGCGGACGCGTCGGCTCCGCGCATAAATGACACTGGCCCGCTGGCGGTGCCGCCCGACGACAGCAGCTCCTTGCTGGAGCGGATCCGGGACAGGTTGACGCCTGCGCCCGATCCGCCCTTGAATATCAGGCCCTCTTCCCGGTACCACTCCAGGATCGAGTCCATTGTGTCGTCGACCGCCAGGATGAAGCAGTTATGCACCCTCAGGTTGGCGGACAGGTACTCACCGCTCTCGGTCTGGATGTCGTAGACCTCCATCTCGCCCAGCCGCTCGACCTTGCCGACCTGGACCAGCTTCCGGTCAGATCCGCCGACCTCGGGGTCCACGTGCAGCAGGCGATCGCCGGCGCGAAGGAAGCCGGCCACCGTGAACTCGCCGATGTCCAGGTCAGCGGCCCGCCAGACCAGATGATCGGCTGTGACGTCCAGGGCCGCGCCGGCAGCCGTGTGCACACGCAGCACTTCCTTCACGCCGTTGGCCTTCACCGCGACGATCCGCGTGGTGCCGCGCATGTCGTGGACCTTGGCTCCCACCGCGCACTCGGTGACCAGCCGGCCGATCGGCACCGGACCCGCCGGGGTGCTGACGGGCGCGTCGTAGGGCTGACAGGCGGAGACCTGCTGAGGCGAGGAAGTACCGACGTTGAACCAGACCGGCGAGTTGAAGCTGAAAACCTGGTGTATGAGCGCGTAGGTCAGCTCATGCTCGAAGATCTCGGCGTCTGTCTTGGTGCCGAAGTAGCCGTGCTCTGTTCCGGCCGACACGTAGCTGTGGACGACCCGGTCAACGAGCTGCTTCAGGCTCCATTCCCGCTGCGGAGTGCCGACCGCGCCGCGGAAGTACTTGGTCGTCACGATGTTCGCTGCGTTGACCGACCAGAAATCCGGGAACTCGACACCGCGCTGCTCGAAGTTGACTGACCCATCCCGCCAGTTCGTCATCACGACATCGCGCCGCTCCCAGGTCACCTCGTCGTAGGGATGGACGCCCGCACGTGTGTAGATGCGCCCGACGTTGAGTCCTTTTCCTGCGCTCTTGCCATCCTGCGACGCCGACCCGCTCGCCGTCTCGGTCATCCTTGCCCCCTTCGGGGACCCGCATGGATCCCATACCGGGCCCGGCCAGGCCCTGAGCTGATGAAATTCCGCACTGCCCGGCATTACCGGGCTGCTACGCCCTGTTCTCGCGGAGTGTCGGGCAGCGCCGGGGCCGATTGCTGGCCGGCGGGCTCGGGTCCCGGCTTCCCGGAGCACGCGCTGTCCTCGCCCGGCGGCAGGACCTGCTGGGCCAGCCGCCGCCGATCCTCCGCTCTCGGACGCCAAGCGTCGAGGCGCTCCGATCGCAGGGTCGCAATCTCCTTTTCGAAGTCCGCCAGCGACTCGAATCCCCGGTAGACCGACGCGAAACGCAGGTAAGCGACTTCGTCGAGGACCCTCAGCGGCCCCAGGATGGCAAGGCCGACCTCATGCGATCGGACCTCGCCGCTGCCTCGCGACCTGATAACGTCTTCCACCTGCTGGGCCAGGATCGCGAGCTGGTCCTCGCTGACTGGCCTGCCCTGACAGGCGCGCCGGACGCCACGCACAATCTTCTCGCGGCTGAAGGGCTCGGTGGCGCCGCTGCGCTTGCTGACCATCAGGATCACGATCTCCTGGGTGGTGAACCGGCGGCCGCACTGCTGGCATGACCGGCGGCGGCGGATCGCGGCACCGTCCTCGGCAGTCCGGCTGTCGATGACCCTGCTGTCAGGGTGCCTGCAGTACGGGCAGTACACGCGATCACCTCCCGTGTGCGTGCTGCTGAACGGCCGCCAGGAGCACAACCCATGGAAAAACTACAGTGGTGTAACTACTAGATATTGTGGTCTCGCCGCCGACGCAATGCAAGTGGCTCGCAGCGCTTCGGAAGCCGCAGGCCGCGGAAATGCGGGTGGGCCAGGCATGTCGTGGAAACCCCTCGCTCACGCCGGCGTGTCGCGCCTGCGCCGGCGTGTCCGCGCCGCCCCCGGAGCGCCGGGAACTCGCTGGCGGCTCAATCATGCGCCGCTCAGCCCTTCGGCACCCACAGCAGTTGCCCGGCCTTCAGCAAGGTTCCCCCCATGGCGTTCGCGTCGATGATCCGTTGCACCACCGTCTGAGTATTGGCCGACGGCCTCGCCGACGAGGCGATTGACCAGAGCGTCTGCCCCGGCTGCACCGCAATCTGCGTCATTCCCCGGTAGCCGGCCCCCGCCGGCGCGCGATGGCTGCTCGCCTGCGCCAAATCGGCCGCGCTCGCGCATAGCAGCGACACGATCATGGCCACGGCCGCAATAATCACGGTCAGCACGAAGCGCCCGCGCCTGGTCAGCCGCAGCGGCGTCGGCCCCCGCCCGGCGACCCCCGTGGCCCGGCCGCGGATGGCCCGCGAAGCCGGTCCGGGCGCGCGCCGGGAAACCGCCGCGGGCACGGGCCGGGAAACCGCCGCGGGCACGGGCCGGGAAACCGCCGCGGGATCAGCCACGCCGGCGCTACGGACCGTCTCCTGTGGCACCGGGCAAGCAGCTCGCGCCGTCAGGATCACCACATCCCGGCCCGCGGCGACCCGGCGGTCGGCCTCCGCCATGCTCATCGAGCTCATCCTTACCTCCCGTACGCCGAATGACAGTTCGAT
>DATJZH010000422.1:0-7072 GCA_035499215.1 Streptosporangiaceae bacterium
ATCCGGCAAGCAAGGGCCTCTAAAGAAGCCGGGGCGATCCAAGCCGTGCCACCGCAGCGAACCACACCCGGTCGCCGGGCTCGTCGCGTACGCGGCCGACATTCCGGCGCAGCACCGCGTTCTCGTGCCGGAGCACGAGCAGCTCGGCATCTTTCGCCCGGTCACTACGGAACACCAAGACGGCCAGGCCGAGTGCCCGGCACGTCAGCAGGTAAACGATCTTGAGCAGCACCAGACAAGCCAATCACCACTGCGCCCGTCATGTTGGCCAACAGTGCAGGTGATCCACCCAATCGAGTATTCGAGCGGCACAAGGGAAGCAAACGGTGCGGTGAACCGCTCGCTCCAGTCTGTTTCTGTCCGCTATATGTCCGTAACCATCGTGGTCCAGCGGCGTCTCCTGACCAACGAAGATACAAGATGACACAACGTACGACGGCCCGCGAACCCGGAGAAGCCCCAGGCCACGGGCCGTTTCCGCAGGTGGTGGCAGGTCCAGGATTCGAACCTGGGAAGGCGAAGCCGACGGTTTTACAGACCGTTACACCCAGCCCGCCAACATGGTCGCTGACCAGGCCAAACACTCTTAACAATCATGTGAATGCGCGGCCCTGTCCGCCATGCGTCCGTACGCTGGGAGGGCTTCATGGGCGCATCCACGGACGGATACGGACGCCGTCCGTTCCGCCAGGCTGACCTGGGAGGATAGCCGTCTACTAGATCAGCCTTCCCGGGCCTCCAGACTGCGGCGGCCCATCAGCAAGCCCGGCCGTCGGCCGCTCGGCGGGTCACACCGTTGGGGCCAGCGCCATGGTGTGTCGGCTTCCGGGAGGATGGACGGCTTGCCGCGGGAGCTGCGCGGTGGTCACCCGGATCGTCGCGCCTCACGACCGCCCTATGCTGAGACAGATGGACGGCTAGCGCGGCGCGCTGCGGCGGGAAAGGGGCTTCCGTGTTGCTCGCCAGCCTGTCCCCGCGGCGCAAGGCCTTCGTCGGCGGGCTCGCGTTGCTGGCCGTCGTAGCCGGATCAACGGCCGCCGCGCTGGCGCTGCTGAGCCGCGCAGGCGCAGCGCCGTCTGCCGCCTACCCCGCGCAGAACCGGCCCGGGCCGGTCATCCTCGTGCCTGGCTACGGCGGGAGCACTCGTGCCCTGTCGGTACTGGCCGGCCGGATCCGGGTGACCGGCCGCGCGGCCATCGTGGTGCACCTGCCCGGCAACGGCACTGGCAGCCTGATCGCAGACGCAGCAGCCCTCAATGCCGCAGTCTCCCGGGCGCTGGGCGCCGGGGCACCGTCGGTCGATGTGGTCGGATACTCGGCCGGCGGCGTTACCGCCCTGTTGTGGGCCCGTGATGACGGCGGAAATCACAAGGCACGGCGGGTGATCACGCTCGGATCGCCCTTTCACGGGACGACGATCGCGGCCACAGCGGCGGGACTCGCACCTGGCGCCTGCCCTGCCGCCTGTCAGCAGCTCGTACCCGGCAGCAGTCTGCTCTCCGGCCTAGCGGCCGGAGCACCCGCGAAGCTGCGGTGGCTGTCGCTGTGGACCACCGACGACACGACCGTCACCTCGCCGGATTCTGCCCGGCTGGCCGGCGCCATCGACGTGCCGCTCCAGTCGGTCTGCCCGGGGCAGCACGTCAGCCATTCGCAGCTGCCCACCAGCAGTACCGTGACCGCCATCGTTCTGCGCGTGATCGGCCCGGGCCAGTTCCGGCGCCCGGCGCCGGGTGCCTGCTGAGCCGGGCGTCTGCGGCGCGCTGCCGCCCGCGCGTCCCCCCGGCCCGGGTGCCGGTCAGCTGGTGATGTCCTTCGTCGCGAAGTGCGCCCAGGCGGCGGCGAGGAAGACCGCGACGTATACAGCCTGTACGGCGGACCCGCGTTCGATGTTGCGCCACAAGACCGGCTGGCGGAAAAAGTCGATCCAGGACAGCCAGTACCGGGTCGGCAGGTAGGGGCTGATTGCCGAGGCCGAATTCAGCGTCACTAGCACCTCGCTGGTGATCAGGACCGCCAGCGCGCCGAGGGCCGCGCCCAGGGAGGAGTCGGTGACTGTCGACAAGAACAGGGCGACGGCCCCGACGCCCAGCATGGACACGCCGATAAAGGCCACCGCGCCCAGGATGCGCAGCAGCAACTGGACCGGCGTCATCGCCGACCCTGACAGCGACGTGGCCGCGACGCTGGTGGCGGACAGGCCGCCACCGCGGATAGACGCGATCGGCTGCGAGCCGAAAAGCAGCGCACCGGTCGCGTAGGCGGTCAGCGCGACCAGGATGACGGCGGTCAGGACGTAGGCGACCAAGGCCACGAGCTTGGCGATCAGCAGGCGGGTCCGGCCGACCGGGCGGGTCAGCAGGTACCTGAGCATGCCCGAGCCGGCCTCGCCGGCGATGGCATCTCCGCCGACCACTGCGACCGCGACTGGCAAGAAGACCGGCAGCACGATCGCCAGCGCCGCCGCCGGGTACAGCGACCCGCTGGCGAGTACCGCCGAGAGCAGGGCGGGTCCCTGGCCGGGCGGCGGAGCAAGGTGGGTAACGGCCACGAACACGGCGACCGCCACCGGCAATCCGCACAGCAGGCCTACGCTGATCCAGCTCCTCGGCCGGCGGACCAGTTTGATGAGCTCGACCCGGATCACCGCAGGGTACCGCCTTCCGCCGGGCTGACATCGATGTCCGCAGCCTCCACGCCAGCCTGGCTGCGGCCGGCGTGGTCCACCCGGTCAGAACCGGCACTGGTCACCGCGAGCACCGTTTCCTCCAGGGTGCGCCGATCCGGGCGGATCTCGGTGACCCGCACGCCGGCCATAACGAGCCGCTCGTTGAGGGCGGCGATATCGGCCGCGGCGACGATCAGACGGTCGCCGTCCCGGTGCTCGACACGGCCGGCCACTTCTGCCGCGCGATCGGTGTCGGGGGTACGGACCAGCACCTGGCCGGTCGGCGCCCGCAGCACGTCGAGGTCCTCCTGAAGAACCAGGCGGCCCTGATTCAAGACGCCGATCCGCGTGCAGAGCTGTTCCACCTCGGCGAGCTGGTGGCTGGACAGGAAGATGGTGGTGCCGGCGGCGGCCAGGCTGGCGAGCAGGCCGCGCATCTCCGTGATGCCCTGCGGGTCGAGGCCGTTGGCCGGCTCGTCGAGTATCAGCAGCCGCGGGCCGCGCAGCAGGGCTGCGGCCAGGCCCAGCCGCTGGCGCATTCCGAGCGAGTACTTCTTGACCGCCCGGTTGTCGATCCCCGCCAGGCCCACCTGCTCCAGAACGTTGTTGATCCGGCGCCGCCGGTCGCGGCGGTGCCCGGCCGGGCCAGCGGCGTCCAGCAGGGCGAGATTCGCCCGGCCGGACAGGTGCCCGTAGGAGGATGGGCCCTCCACCAGCGAGCCGATGGACGGCAGCAGCTCCGCGGCCTTGCCCGGCATGGGCTGGCCCATGATCTCGATCGTGCCGCTGGTCGCGTAGACCAGGCCGAGCAGCAGCCGGATCGCAGTGGTCTTGCCTGAGCCGTTGGGGCCGAGGAAGCCGTACCGGTCCCCCTCGCGCACATCCAGGTCGATCTGGTCCACGGCGAGAAAACTGCCGAAGCGCTTGGTCAGCGACTGGGTGGTGATCATCGCGGCCCCACGGCCAGGCGCGCGAGTATGTCCACGCCGGCGCGCTCCAGCAGGGCTGGGGTCACCGCCCCGGTGAGCAGGAACGTCCGGTGCCGGAACCGCGCGACCACCAGCAGGACGGTCAGCAGCGGAGTGCGGACCAGCACCCCGGAGGCTGGGCCCACCGGAACCGCCGTGGCGCTGGCGGCAGTGGCGGCGCTGACCGCCTCGGCACCGGCCCGGTACGGCAACGGCGCCATGATGATCTCAGAGAACCCCGACCCGTACGGTGCCAGGCCGAACAGGCCAGCCGGGGTCGTGTCACGGCGCAGCCCGGCAAGCTGCGCTGGGAACGGTGTGCGGTCGCCGTCGCCGTCGCCGTCGCCACCTAGAACACCGCGCAGCACGGCCGGCTGGGCATCGGCGATGCTGATGCCCGGCGCCGGGTGTGGGATGACCGCCTCCATGGCCGGCCGGCTCTGGCTCAGCTGCAGGAAACTGGTTGTCAGGATGGGCTGGGCCGCGCCGCGGGCGGAGATCTGCACCTTGACGGGCAGGCCATCGGCGGGATCGGCCCAGACGTCGACCGCGCTCACGGTCGTGGCCCGGCTGGCGACCGTCAGCCGCAGGCCGGCCGCGTCGACGCCGGCCACCCGGGCCGACGGCAGCCGGGAGAAGTGATCGGCTGCCGTCGCCAGGCCCAGCAGCCGGCGTGCCAGCGCCGGGGGGAGCAGGTCGGGAGCCCGCGGCAGCCGGACCGGCTGGGGACCCGCCGTGCGGGTGAACAGGCTGTAGGCGTAGATCCATTGATAGGTCGCGGGCCCGACCTGGTAGACGTCGTCTTCGCCGGCCGCGGTGAGCTGCTGCTCCGAACGCCAGTGGCCAGGGGAGCGGTACCAGGCGTACTGGTCAGTGGTCCCGTCCAGCAGCCGTACCACTGACTGCAGCGCCGGCAGAGCCGGCAGCGCCAGACCGGCGGTGCTCTCGGCGTAGCCCTGGTAGGGCAGCCGCGCTGAGGCCATGATGCGGGCGCGCAGCGCCTGCGCGCTGATCGCGGAGCCGCCCGCGGGCAGGGCGGCGATGGCTCGCGGCAGTGCGACCAGCACCACGACGGCAGCGGCCACTACGGCCCAGCGCCAGCACGCCTGAGGGGTCACGACGCTCATCTGGTGTGGTCAATCACGCGGGCGGTCATGTCTTTCACAGTACGGTGGGTTTCCCTGGGCCGGCTGTGGCTGGCGCTCGCCGGGCCCGCGCTGACGCGCGGCGCAGCGCGAGCGCGTAGCTGGCCGCGGAAAGGGCGAACAACACCCCCGTGACGGCCACCCAGCGCCACAGGTAGGGATCTGTGGCCAGCCCGCTGGCCCGTCGATAGGAAGCCGCGGACAGTCCGAGGATCAGCGGAAACCAGACCAGCAAGAGCAGCAGCGCGAACCCGGCGGGCACACGGATGTAGTTGATGACCGGCACCAGCGGCTGGCCGGAGGCCGCCGCGCCGGGACGGGCCGCGCCGCCCCTGGCGGCCCAGCCGGGCAGCAGCCGGCGAGCCGACAGGTCGGCCAGCGAGTAGAGCGGGAACAGCAGCAGGTCGTGACCGATGATGGCGACGATGAACCAGACGGCGAAGCCGCGCCACTGGTGGGCGAGGACCACCGCCCGCAGCGCGTACCCAGCGAGTGCGAAGGCGGCCAGCAGCGTGAGCAGATGCAGCGGCCGGGCGCCGTACCAGACCCGGATCGCGCGGCTCAGGGACCTCATCGCCGTAATCAGGGACTTCGCCGCCGTTCCTGGCGAGCGCCGTGAGCGGCCCGGGGAACTCACTGCGCCGCCATGAAAGTGATCTTGTTAACCCACTTGGTGTTGTGCACGCCGGGTGCGGCCGGGATGATCGTCCGGGCCGGGTACCCGTGGTCGGGCGGCAGGTCCACGCCATTGAGGCACAACGCGAGCATGGACCGGGGGTCGCTCACCTGGCCGGCCGACAGGGTGACGCTGCGGAACGGGCCCCCCGGCTGCAACGACTCCACGAGGGCGGCGGCCGGCTGCGTGATCCCGACCATCCGGGCCAGCTCCGTCAGGGGCACGCCGGTCCAGGCGGCCGAGTAGGACCACCCCTCGACGCAAGCGAGCGGCAGCACCGCGGTGCGCTGCGGCAGCGCCATGAGCTGGTGCCTGGTCAGCGACATCGTCATCGTCCGCCGTCCCTTCACCACCAGCCGGTAGGCGGGTCCGGTGTCCGCCGCCGTGATCCGGGCCGCCGCGGCCGTGTGGTTGACAGGCAAGGCGCCGGGCGCGACAGCGGACAGGCCGCGCGGGGCGAACAGCGCCGTCCGGCGAGTCCACCCGCCGATCGACTGGCCGACCGTGAGCGCGGTCAGGGCCAGCGACGCTCCGCCGACAGCGACCGGCATGCCCCGGCGCGATATGGTCGGCGGCGCTGGGTCGGCGGTCCGCAGCCCGTCCGGATCGGGCGCCTCGGGCTGGGTCGCGGCCAGCGGCGTGCGCAGCTCGCGCCGCAGGCTGCGCGAGCGGAGACCGGCCATCATCTTCGGGAACTTCAGGGCCACGTGGACGACCAGGCCGGCGATGAACACCCAGGCGCCGTACAGGTGAGCGGTGTAGAAGGAGAAGGGGAAGACATAAAAGTCCTGGATGTTAAGAATCCCGGTGCCGAACTCGAACAGCACCCCCCCGACGACCATGACGAGGCTGAGGCGCTCCAGCGCGTGCGCCGGTGACCGCACCGGCGGCCAGGAGAACAAATTCGGCAGCACCGACCACAGTTTGGCCAGCACGACAGGCAGCAGCGCCAGGCCGAGAGTCACGTGCACCCCCTGGTCCACCCGGTACAGCCAGGCCGGGTGGGTGGGCCAGGAGAACAGGAAGAACTTCAGCAACGTCGCGCCGGGAGTCTGGTCGTTGCCGTGCAGCCGCGGGTTGTAGGCCGCGTAGGACAGCAGGCCCGTGATCGCGATGACCGGCAGGCCTACCAGCAGCACCAGGCCGAGCAGCGACGTCAGCCACCGGCCGCGCAGCGGGCTGCGCCAGAACCGGGGCTGGAATGGCCCCGGCGGCTGCCGGAGCGCGGCGCCCCGTGCCGCGACGGCGGACCGGCGGATGGCGGCGCCGACCCGCTGCGCCGACCTGGCGGCGGCACGCGGCGCGGCGCGGATCACGCTGACGGCTTTATGTGCTGCTGTTTCCCTGGCCATATTCAGCCAACCATCTGCCGCAGCTTCACCGGTAGCATCT
Source organism: Streptosporangiaceae bacterium (assembly GCA_035499215.1). Lineage (GTDB taxonomy): Bacteria > Actinomycetota > Actinomycetes > Streptosporangiales > Streptosporangiaceae > DATJZH01. Next base: position 6,850 of record DATJZH010000422.1, read on the forward strand.
CACCGTCCCGGTAGCACTGTCGTAAGACCCGAGCTCGGGCTGGCGGCAGCGGGCCCGGGGCCGTCGGCTGCGGCCGGGCGTTCCAGGCCGGCCAGCATGGGCCGCAGGGCCGCGGCGAAGCGGCTGCGCGGTATCTGGGCGGCCACGGCGCGCGCGGTCGCGGCGTCATCCACGTCGGTGAGCAGCGGGAGCTGGCGCACCCGCAGCCCGGCCCCGTTGAGCC
>DATJZH010000423.1:0-2098 GCA_035499215.1 Streptosporangiaceae bacterium
CCGGGCGTACTTGTGCGGGTCCTCGCCGAAGGGAAGGAAGCACTGCCAGGCGCGCAGCGCGACGGGCATCGCCTCGGGTGCGTGTGCCTCGAGCCAGGTCATGATCTGCCACAGCGAGTCCCACAGGGAGTAGACGTCGAGCCCGTAGAACCCGGCGCGCTCCCGGCCGGGACGGGCGAGGTTGTGCCGGCGCAGCCAGGTCAGGAACTCGGCGACGTCCTGGTTGGCCCACATCCAGGTCGGCCAGCGCTCGAACCGGGCGAGCAGCCCGCGGGCGTCGAGATCCTGGTCGGCGTGTCCGCGTACCCAGCGGTTGATGCGCCAGCAATCGGGCCAGTCACCCTCCACGCCGATCCAGGTGAAGCCGTGCTCCTCGATCAGCCGGCGGCTGAGCCCGGCCCGCCAGCGGTAGTACTCGTGCGTTCTGTGCGAGGCTTCCCCGATGCAGACCAGGCGCGCGGCGCTTACCCCGGCCGATCAGCGGGTCGAGGTCGCCGGCGACGGTCAGCCGACCGGCCAGCGAGCGGATCTGCGAAGCGGGGGCGACGCCGTCTTGCGCACGCGGCGCCGTCATCGGGTCGCCGCTGCGGCCGGGAGCAGATACCGGGTGAACCAGTCGCAGACCGCGATGGCCGCCTCGGAGAGACTGCCGGGTTCCTCGAACAGGTGCGTGGCGCCGGCCACAACCGCCAGCTGGCTCGGGCAGCACAGCTGCGCCCGCGCCTGGCGGTTCAGCTCGAGCACCGCGCAATCCGCGCTGCCGACGATCAGCAGCGTCGGTGCTCGCACCAGGCCCAGGCGCGGCCCGGCAAGGTCCGGGCGGCCGCCGCCCGATACTACCGCGGCGACCGGCGCGCCAGGCTCGGCCGCTGCCCACAGCGCCGCCCCTGCCCCCGTGCTCGCACCGAAGTAGCCGAACCGGCAGGCGCTGGTGCCGGGCCTGCCGGCCAGCCACCGGGTAGCCGCGGCGAGCCGGGCCGCGAGCAGCCCGATGTCGAAGACTTTGGCGCGATCGCGCTCTTCCTCAGGGCTGAGCAAATCGAGCAGCAGCGTCCCCAAACCCTCCCGTTGCAGCACCTGGGCGACGAACCGGTTACGCGGAGTGTGCCGGCCACTTCCGCTGCCGTGAGCGAAGACCACCACGCCGGCCGGCTGGCTTGGCAGGTGCAGGCGGCCCTGCAGCGCGTGCGCGCCGGCCGGGATCTCGACGTCCACGTCGGCCCCGCAATCGCCGGCCGCCCGGGCGACGGCGCGGCGCTGCACCCGCCGTTCGGCGGCGTCGAGCAGAGCGACCACCTCGTCCTCGCTCGTCGGGGAGAAGTCCCGGTAGTAGCCGCCGACCGCCAGGAACCGGCGGGGTGCCGAGACGCACACGACGGCGTCGGCCTCGGGCAGGTGCTGCACCGTCGCGGCCGGGGCGACCGGCACCGCCACGATCACCCGTGCCGCGCCGAGCTGCCGGGCCACCTGGCATGCCGCCCGCGCGGTCGACCCGGTCGCCAGCCCGTCGTCCACGATGACCGCGGTGCGGCCGCTCAGATCGATGCGCCGCCGGCCACGCCGCAGCCGCGCGGCCCGCGCGTCAAGCACCGCCCGCTCACGCCGCTCCACCATGCCCAGCTCGTTCTCCGTGATGCGGGCCCGCGCGAGCAGTTCAGTATCGAGAAGCCGCACACCGCCCTCGCCGATGGCACCCATCGCCAGCTCGGGCTGGAACGGTACCCCCAGCTTCCGCACGACGATGACATCCAGCGGCGCATCAAGCGCCTCCGCCACCTCGAACGCCACCGGGACGCCGCCCCGCGGCAAACCGAGGACCACGGCATCCCGGCCATGCACCGACTCCAGTTCCTGAGCCAGCCGCCGGCCCGCATCAGCCCGGTCAGCGAACACGACCACCGCTGCTCCCTCATCTCCGGGCACCCGGCCAGAACGTGCCGCGCTCGGCACGGCAGCCAGACCCCACAGTCCCGGCGATCGCCGGGCAGCCTGCTTCACACGGTGATCTGCTCGGCCACTCCAGCACCAGGGACGAAGGCCGCAGGCGGACCGGCCCTTCGTCCCCAAGGGCGCGGGCGGCTTTGCCAGGGGCGGGGCC
>DATJZH010000424.1:0-2327 GCA_035499215.1 Streptosporangiaceae bacterium
GCGTGCTGCCTTCCCGCCCGGGTCCGGCTCATGGTGTCATCGCCGACCGCGGCCGGATGCCGGCGGGCCGGACCCGGGCGAGCTGGCCACGCCAACGTAATCCTCATCGAGCAGGCACGCACAGATGCCGAATTGACGCAGCTCAGCCGAGATCTCGGCCTGACGGGCGAACGCGCCGGCATCGCCCCCTGTCAGCGAGTCCCAGCACATGCCGTCGGCGAGGACAAGCGCCCGGGCTGCGGCCGAGGCCAGCCCTGCCACCGGTCTGGTCTCCACCTCGCGGCGCAGACGTGCCACCTCACGCGCGGCAACCTGACTCGCAGCGGCCTGCAGCTCTCCCAAGCGCATCGACAGCTCGCCGATCAGGTACTGCTGGGTCATTTCCGCTGCCGCCCGGGCTGCCTGCCTTTCCAGCGCATATTGCGGCGAGAGGCATCGGCCAGATCAGCACCTGGCATCAGGATGCGCTGGTGCGAGAGCGGGCCCGGCTGACCGGCTGTGAGCCGCGAGCAGTCGTCATCTACGGCCTCGCAGACGCTCGCCGTCCGCACGCCATCACGTCCTTGCTCTCGTCACCAGGTCGGGGTCGCTGCCGGACACGGCTGCCTCGCAGTCAGTCAGGAACAGCCAGGCTCCGGCAAACAGCCAGCCCGCCAGCACGTCGCCGGGCCAGTGCACGCCCAGGCAGACACGACTCGCCCCGACGCCGGCGGCGGCCAGCAGTGGCGCGACCCGCCGTGGCGCGCCGCCGATCCCCAGCGCGCGGGTGCCTGCGCCTGCGGCCAGGGCGGCCAGTGCCGTGTGCCGCGACGGCAGGCTGAACCCGTCCGGCTCGGTCAGCCACACGGATGCGGGCGGACGCGGGCGCGCGATGGCCCGCGACAACTGACGGCGGACAGCAGCACCGCCGGCCACCACCAGGCACGGCAGGGCTGTCTGCGGCCAGCCCGCCCGCCGGGCCCGGACGAGCCCTGCGGCGGCCAGCACCGGGTAGATAACCCCTGGCTCGGCGAGCCCGCTCACCGCCTGGGCTGCGGAAATGACCGCCGGGCGGCGGTGTGCCAGCACGGTCGCGAAGATCGCCCGGTCGGCATGCGCGAGCCGGACGCCCCAGCGCTGCGGTGTCACCAGTCCGGCCGCGCTCCAGGCTCGGGCCGGGTGCGACGGCACTCCGGCAGTCCTCACGGTCAGGCGTCGCCGGCACGGCCGGATGGCTGCCCGGTGAGGGACGGCATCACGGTGATCAGAGTCTCCTCGGCACGGCCATAGGCGCTAGTGCCCACCCAGATCCGGTAGGCAGGGCCTGCCCATGCGTGCCGCTCGGCGGGATAGCGCGGGCTGCGTGCTCGCGGCATACGCGGGAACGCCAGCTGCCCGGAACGCCCCCAGCAGCGGCACTGCGATGCCGGCGCCCACCTCAAGGATCGGCGCCCATGCATCATCATCGATGCCGTTGCCCTGGCGCCCGGAGGGAGCCACCACTGTCGGCCGAATCGCTGCGGCTGCTGCACGGGCCGGGAGATCGAAGCCGACATCGTCTGCCCCTCCCGTAGTAACACAGGCTCGGAGCAGGATCCATCGGCCGTCTGGCATGCGGGCACGCGCCTGAATCGGGCGCACGTCCCCGGCGGGGTCCACCACCGGGCGGCCTCACCGCCGCATCTCGCATTGTACGCCAGGGCCGCCGCCCCGGTGGTGAACTGACCCTGCGGAGCCTGCAAGCCGCCCGAACAGACGGGCTGCTGGCACGCACCCGGGACCTGGCCTTGTGCTCCGCTGATGCCGCCAGCCTGACGTTCTTGCGCTCGTCACCCGCCACGAGGAGCACCTCAGTGCACACGCGGCGGACTCGGCGCACGACCCAGCGAACGCTGGACCGCGCCCCGCAACAGCACAGCGGGGCCGGTGGGGAGAGAAATACCATCGAGGCGGCGCGGCAGCCGCGGGAAGCGGAAGCCCGAGGACGAGCTCCAGGGCGAGCAGGATCAGATGATTCCCTGGTGGTCGCCGGCCCTGGCGCTGCTGGTGGCGCTCGCCGTGCTGGTCGTCCCGCTGGTGCTGCTCGCACTGCAGATCCGGGGCAATCAGCACGGCTCCGCCATGCGTTCTGCGCCGGTCGGCCCGGCAGGCAGCCCGGTTACCGGCTCTGGCCACCCGGCCCCGCGAGGCGCATCGTGGTGGCTGGTCGCCGGTATGGCTGCCGTCGGGGCGGCGGCGGTGGGACTCGCTCTCGCTGCGCGGCGCCGGCCGGCGGGCGCGGCCGCAGGGAACCGGCCTATTCGGCTTGCGGAGCGGCTGGCCGCGGAAACCTCGGCCGGAGCAGCAGC
>DATJZH010000425.1:0-7155 GCA_035499215.1 Streptosporangiaceae bacterium
CGAACGCGGCCGGGAGTTCGGGATTCTCTGATCATCCACGGCGGATGAGGTGCCCGGCGCGGCGGCCGGGGAAAATGGAGCCGCCGTGCACGCTTCCTGACCGAAGGCGAGTGGACCTGCCGATGCCTGCTGACCGGACCGATTTCGACAACGCCGAGCGCGGCCTGATCGCCCGCCTGGAGCCGGGCGTGGTCAAGACCGCCGACGGCCGGGTGATCTGGGATATCGACCAGTTCGGCCGGGTCACGCAGGGTGACTGCCCGGAGACGGTGCACCCGGGCCTGTGGCGGCAGAGCCAGTTCACCGCCATCCAGGGGCTCTACGAGGTCACCGGCGGCATCTACCAGGTCCGCGGCGCCGACCTGTCGAACATGACCCTGGTCGAATCCGACCACGGCGTGATCGTCATCGACCCGCTCGTCTCCGCCGAGTGCGCGGCGGCGGCGCTGAGCCTGTACCGCCGGCACCGCGGTGACCGGGCGGTGACGGCCGTGATCTACACCCACTCGCACATCGACCACTTCGGTGGCGTGCTCGGTGTCGTCGACGCGGACACCACGGTGCCGGTCATCGCGCCCGAGCACTTCATGCAGCACGCCGTGTCAGAGAACGTCTACGCCGGCGTGGCCATGCTGCGCCGCGGTTTCTACTACTCGGGCACGCCGCTGCCGGTCGGCCCGGAGGGCCGGGTGGGCATGGGGCTGGGCGCGGCCGCGTCGACCGGGGCCGTCGGCCTGATCGCGCCCACGCTCGATGTCACCCGGACCGGCCAGGTAGAAGTCATCGACGGGGTGCGGATCGTCTTCCAGATGACGCCGGGGACCGAGGCCCCGGCCGAGATGAACTTCCACTTCCCGGCCCAGCGGGCGCTGTGCCTGGCCGAGAACGCCACCCGCAACCTGCACAACCTGCTCACGCTGCGCGGCGCCCAGGTCCGCGACCCGCGGATCTGGGCGCGTTACCTGGCCGAGGCCCTGGAGTTGTTCGGCGACGACAGCGACGTCGCGTTCGCCTCCCACCACTGGCCCACCTGGGGCCAGGACAACGTCCGCACCTTCCTCGGCCAGCAGCGGGACCTGTACGCCTACCTGCACGACCAGACCCTGCGGCTGATGAACCAGGGCTACACAGGCAGCGAGATCGCCGAGGTCATCGAGGTCCCGCCCGCGCTGGCGGCGGCCTGGCACACGCACGGCTACTACGGCTCGGTCAGCCACAACGTCAAGGCGATCTACCAGCGCTACCTCGGCTGGTACGACGCCAACCCGGCCCACCTGTGGCAGCACCCGCCGGAGGGCACCGCTGCCCGGTACGTGCAAGCTTTCGGCGGGATCGACGCCACCGTGGCCAAGGCCAGGGAATTCTCCGAGCAGGGCGATCTCCGGTTCGCCGCCGAGCTGGCCAGCCACGCCGTGTTCGCCGGGCCCGACAACGACGCCGGACGGGAGCTGCTCGCCTCGATCCTGGAGCGGCTGGGCTTGGGGTCGGAGAATGCGACCTGGCGCAACTGCTACCTCACCGGCGCGCGCGAGCTGCGGGCCAGGACGATCGAGCACACCGAGCTCAGCAGCGCGGGCCTGGCCCCGGCGCTCACCATCACCCAGCTGTTCGACTCCGTGGCCATCCGGATCGCTGGTCCCAAGGCATGGAGCGAGCGGCTGTCGGTCGGCTGGCATTTCACCGACGTGCACGAGAATTACCGGATGGAGCTGAGCAACGGCGCGCTCATCCACTACCCGACGACCGACAACCGGGCGGCGGACCTGACGGTGACCCTGACCAGGCCCCAGCTGCTGCAGCTGCTGTCCGCCGGCCACCCTGACGGCGTGGCCATGTCCGGTGACCCGGCCGTGCTGACGCGGCTGATGTCGCTCATCGATAATCCTGACCCCGACTTCGCGGTCGTGACCCCCTAGTCAACTCGGGGTTGACGGCCTGTCGTGGGTCAACTTAGGGTTGACCAGATGGCAGAAGAAGCAATCCGGCCAGCCGCACGGCCGCCCGGTCAGTGATTCGATGAGGTCCGGGCCTCAGTCGGCCACTGGCCCGTCGGCCGACTCAGCGGCCGGGACGCGCGACCGGCTGGTGCCGCCGATGCCCGGCAGCGTGGCGTGGGGCTGGGCGGGACCGCTGCTCGTGACCGCCTTCGCCGCCTTCCTGCGGTTTGACCGGCTCAGCACGCCGCACGCCGTCGTCTTCGACGAGACGTACTACGTCCCCGATTCCTACGGGATCCTGCGGCATGGCGTCGAGATCAGCCCCGTCGGCGTGAACAGCAAGACGGGCAGCCGAGCGGCCCTCGATCAGCTGCTTGTGCACGGCAACACGCACATCTTCGCCGGCGGCGGCGAGTACGTGGCGCACCCGCCGCTAGGCAAGATCATGATCTCGGCCGGGGAGTGGCTCTTCGGCCTGACCCCGTTCGGCTGGCGGTTCGCGGTGGCCCTGACCGGATCGCTGGCCATCTTGATGACGGCACGGATCACCCGCAGGATGACCCGCTCGACGCTGCTGGGCTGCGTCGCCGGCCTGCTGCTCGGTCTCGACGGCCTGGAGTTCGTGCTGAGCCGGACCGCGATCCTCGACATCTTCGTCATGTTCTGGGTGCTGGCGGCCTTCGGGCTGCTGGTCATCGACCGGGACCGGACCAGGGCCGCCCTGGCAGCCGCGGCCCGGGCCGGAACCGGGGACCCCGGCGGCCCGCGGCTCGGCATCCGCTGGCTGCGCGTGCTCGCGGGGATCTGCCTGGGCTGCGCCTGCGCGGCCAAATGGAACGGCGCCTGGTACATCGTGGCGTTCGCATGCCTGGTCATCGCCTGGGACCTGGGCGCGCGGCGGGCCGCCGGGTTCGCCAGCCGTCGGCACGGCGTGCTGCGCAGCGACGCGCACTGGCTGCCCGTCTGGTTCGGCATCGCCCCGCTCGCCGCGTATGCGGCGTCATGGAGCGGCTGGTTCGCCACCGGCACCGGGTACGACCGGAACTGGGCCGCGCAGAACGGCAACCACCTGCCAGTCTGGTCCGTCATCGACTCCTGGTATCAGTACAACAAGTCGATCCTCAGCTTCGGCCTGGGCCTGACGACAGGCCAGACGTACAAGTCGAATCCGCTTGGCTGGCTGATCCTGGCCAGGCCGATCTCGTTCTACTCCGCCTGCCTGCCGGCCAGGGCATGCGGCTCAGCGGGATCCACCGAGCAGGAGGTGCTCGCGATCGGGACGCCGCTGATCTGGTGGGCGGCCGCCCTCGCGCTGCTGTCCTGCCTGGCCTGGTGGCTGGCGCGGCGGGACTGGCGCGCGGGCGCGGTCCTGGTCGCCGTCGCGGCGGGGTGGCTGCCGTGGATCTGGTTCTCCTGGCACGACCACCGCACCGAGTTCTTCTACTACGCGGTGGTCTTCGATCCTTTCCTCGTCATGGCCATCACCCTGTGCATCGGCCTGATCATCGGCCCGGCCCGCGGCTCCGCGGTCCGGCGGGCCGTGGCGGGAGCGCTCACCGGCGCCTACCTGATCGCGGCGCTCGCCAACTTCGCCTACCTCTACCCGATCCTGGCAGCCAGGGTGATTCCGTACAGTTCCTGGTTCTCCCGGATGTGGTTCCACAGCTGGATCTAAAGTGCCCGGAGCTGCTCAGCGAGCGCCGGCGCCAGGACCAGGGCCCCGGGCACCCTGGCAGGCCAGCTGGCCAGGGCGGCCGTGGCCGGCCGCGGGGGCATCGGGACCGCCGGCCAGTACCTGACTGGCCCGCAGCGGCGCCATGGCCTTGAGAATCATCTCCCGGTACTCGGCGGCCGGGTCGGAGTCGAGGACGATTGCCCCGCCCGCGCCTATCCGCCATTCGCCGTTGGCCAGCACCGCGGTCCGGATCACCACGTTGAGGTCGGCGGTCTGATTGCAGGCCAGGAACCCGATCGCCCCTGAGTAAACTCCCCGTGCCTCGGTTTCCAGCGAGTCGATGATCTCCAGGGTGCGGAGCTTTGGCGCACCGGTCATCGAACCGCCAGGGAAGCAGGCCCGGACGCAGTCGATGACGCTGGCGCCGCGGCGCAGGCGGCCGCGGACGGTGGACACGAGCTGATGCAGCGTCGCATAGCTCTCGGCAGCCATCAGCCGGGGCACATGCACGCTGCCGACCTCGCAGACCCGGCCCAGGTCGTTGCGGACCAGGTCCACGATGATCAGGTTCTCCGCGCGCGTCTTCGCGCTCCCGGTGAGCTCGGCCAGCAGCCGCCGGTCCTGCGCCGGGGTACGCCCGCGCGGCTCGGTCCCCTTGATCGGCTTGCTCTCGACCATGCGGGTGCGGTCGACGCGCAGGAAGCGCTCGGGCGACGAGCATGCCACCGTCACCCCGTCCAGCTTCAGGTAGGCACCATAGGGCGCCGGGTTCACCCGCCGGAGTCTGCGGTAGAAGGAGTAGCCGTCCGCGGTCGCCGTTATCCGCACCGAGTTGGTCAGGCAGATCTCGTAACTCTCCCCGGCCAGCAGCTTGCGCTGGCAGGCGGCGATGTCGGCGAGGTAGGTGCGGCGGTCCCGGACCAGCAGGCCCTCGACGGCCTCCGCCGCGACGTCCGGCTGGCCCGCCGGCAGCCCCGGCAGCCCCGGCAGCCCCGGCAGCCCCGGCAGTTCCGGCAGTTCCGGCCGCAGAGTCTCCAGGATCGCGGCCGTCCGGGCCAGCCACGCCTGCGCGGCCGACCCGGCGCGCGCCGAGGTGTCGTCCAGCGCGAGCAGGTAGGTCTTGTCCTCCTCGTGGTCCACGGCGATCATCCGGTCCGCGAAGATCCACATCGCGTCAGGGGTGTCCGCCCGGTGCGCGTTGGGCGATCCGCAGTCGGCCTTCAGCTCGTAGCCGAAGAAGCCCACATATCCGCACTGGAAGTCGAACGGGAGCGCCGGGCCGGCAACGGACCTGCTGGCCAGGCCACGTTCGAGATAGTCGAAGATGGTGCCGGGCACCCGGCTGATCCCCGCTGCCGCGGTGCGCACCTCCACCGCCCGCGCGCCGACTCGGTACGAGGCCGTCTCGGCCAGCTGGCCAGCGGCGTCGCCGAGGAACGAGAACCGGGCCAGCCCGGCCTCCGCCCGCGCGCTATCGAGCCAGAAGGCCACCTGCGACGACGCGAACAGCCTGGTGAAGGCAGCCTCGGTGTGCACCGCGCGGCCAATCGCCCGAACGTGCAGCCGGTAGCTGGCCGGGCGCGGAAACGGCGCGGCGGGCCGGCGGCCCGGTTCCCGCGATCCCCCGGCCCGCTGGGCGTCCCCGGCCCGCCCGGGCATCGGCGCCCTGGGCGCCGGCGGCTGGCCGCCGGCCCGCTGCGTGCCCCCGGCGAGGAACCTCGCCGTCAGGTTCCTGAAGTTGACCATGAACTCGGTGCCGAAGACGGTCGCCACGGATTCCGGGTGGAACTGCACCCCCCACAGCGGCCGGGTCCGGTGGCGCAGCGCCATCACAACGCCGTCCTCGGCCCACGCGATCGGCGCGAGCGTGCCGGGCAAGGTCTCGGGCACGCACAGCGAGTGATAGCGCACCGCAACGAATTCCCGCGGGATGCCCTCGAACAGGACGTCGCCGTCATGCCGGATCAGTGACAAGTGCCCGTGCCGGGCCCGGGACGCCCGCGACACGATCGCGCCCTCGCCGGCCGCGATTCCCTGATGCCCCAGGCAGACGCCGAGGACTGGAATGCCCGACCGCGCGATGATGTCCGCGGATATCCCGAAGTCGCGCGGTTCGCGCGGATGCCCGGGGCCGGGTGAGATAACGACGTTGTCAAAGGAATCAAGCCATTCCGGTGCCAGCGCGGACGAATTTGCCATCACCGCTGGCTCAGTGCCGTTGACAGCCGCGATCAGCTGAAAGAGGTTATAGGTGTAGGAGTCATAGTTGTCTATCAGCAGCGTGCGCATCGTCGGGGCCTGCCTCCCCCAGCCAGGCCACTCGCCACAATCGCTCGCGCCCAGTGCTCGCCAGTACCGCAGTCCGGTTCGTGACCTTACCAGGTGCTGGCGGCGGGCGCGGTGGCTCTGCTCGCCGGGCCGGACGCCCCCGGAGACTGAGCCATTCCGGATACCCGCCCGGGCAGGTCGGCGGCCGGTCAGCACGGCGCAGCCGGGTGCAGGAAGCGGCGCTGTGCCTGGTGCTCGCGCCGCAGCCAGGCCACGGCGAGCCGCCCGTCATTGGAATCCGCGCCGCGCTCGAGGTCGTCCAGGTACGCCAGGTCGGCTGCCACCCGCCTGCGAAACTCGGCGGCATCGCCGACGGTGCCGTGTCCGGGCACCACCTGCCGGACGCCGGGCAGCGCCGCCAGCCGCCGCAGGCCGGCCCGGTAGTCGCCGACCGGATCGCCCTGATCGGTGTCCAGGAGCGGGATCTCGATGTCCGAGCACATGTCGCCGGCGATGAGCGTGCCGGTCGCGGCCACGAACACGGCGCTGTGACCGGGGGCGTGGCCGTCATGCGTGACCAGCGTCGCCTCCGGCCCGTGCCACGGAATGGCGGCGGCTGCGGGCGGCAGCGGCGTGCAGCGCGCGAAGAGACTCAGGTCGTGGCCCGGAGCATCCCGCTGCAGCTCGCCGAGCATGCTGTCCCGCCGTGCCGCCGCCGCGGCGGCCGCGCGCGCCGTCGCGTACCTGGGCACATTGCCGAGCGAGCGGGTCCACAGCAGGTGATCCCAGTGCGGATGGGTCGCGAACCCGGCCTCGGGCCGCAGCCCGGCGGCAGCCAGGTCGGCGGCGAGGGCGCTGATCTCTGCCACCGTCACGGCCGGGTCGATGACCAGGCAGCCGCCGCCGCGGCACGTCAGCACCGTGGTGTTCGTGACGTACAGCTCTGCGGTGGCGACCAGGACGCCGACCGCCACCTCCCTGAGGCCGATCATTGGCCCTGTCCGCTCCGCCGGGCCGCCGCCCGCCGTGACGATGCCGCTGCGGCCCGGCGGGAGCGGTCAGCCCGGCGCGCCGCTGCCTGCCGGTGACACGGGACTGTTCTGCGATGCGCCGTTGTCGCCCGGCGACAGATCGAGCGAGGTGAATCCGCTATTCGCCGGCCCGGGCATGTTCTTTTTCACCGCTTCGAGAATTGCCAGCCCCTGGCTCACCAGGCCGGCCGCGACCTCGCTGAGCCCCGCGGAACCGTTCAGGACGGTGAGGTTGGCGCCGGCC
>DATJZH010000426.1:0-33714 GCA_035499215.1 Streptosporangiaceae bacterium
GCGCCGTCAGCTTTCCCGCGTGGCGAGCCGCCAGCCGACATCAGCTGCCGCCCGCATCAGAGCGCGACCGAGCATGTGCAGCCGGCCAGCCGCCGGGCTAGTGCGCGGCTTCGTATTCGCGGATGATCGAGGCCGGAATGCGGCCGCGCTCACTTACCTTGTGTCCGCGATCCCGCGCCCATGCCCTAATCTCAGAACTGCGCTCACGGCCGGGGCCGGTCCGCGCCTTCCGCCGACGGCCGCCAGCGGTGGCCTTGCGGGCATGATCTGCGTAAGCGCCGACCTGGTCATGCAGGTCCTTGGCATGTGCGGTGCACAGGTCGATCTCGAAGGCAGTTCCGTCAATGGAGAACGAAACTGTCTCCTTGCCCTCGACCTCGTCCTCGTGGGGAAGGTCGCAGACAACCGTCACCACTGTCCTCTGAGCCATGAGAACCAGCCTTTCCGCTGGAGCAAGTCCATTTAGCGTGTTAAACATATACCACGAGCGCGCCCTTGACAATTCACGATAGATCGATTCGCAGTCAAAGTCACACTGACGTCAGGCAGCGGCAATCCGGATGTTTACAGTAACTCTCCGTAATCACCCAGATGGCCGCTCGCCATCAAACTGATCCGGCACGTCCCGGCGTTCCCGCTGCGCCGATGGATCGCGGTCGGCCTGTTCAGTAATCCCGCCGTCCTCGGAAATATCGCCAGACAGAGCGTTGTCGTCCCGTTGCCGCTTGGCCGCCATCTCGTGCCGCAGGAAGGCGCCGACAGCTATGAGGAAAGCGAGGCACACAAGGAGCGGCGGGGTCAGTACCGTCAGATCCTTCAGCGTCAGTCCGCCCCCTTCCCTTCCACCAGGCCGGCCAGCGTGCATTTCCCGCGTCCCCCGCCCTGGGCTGCGAGGCAGGCGCGAGGCGGGCCGCCGGTCACTGCAATGCGCGGCACCGCCGCTTCCCTATGGGTCATTCCGCCGTCCCGGCTGGCGCACGCCCAGCGCTTCATTCCGCCGTGCCAGCGCGCTTGCCTCGGTCCCTTGCCCTTATTGTGCCGTGCCCGCCCTGCCCAGGCCGCGGCCGGGTCGGGCCAGGGTCGGGCCGGCGAGGCCGCCGGCCCGCAGGTATCCGTGCGGCACCAGGGCGGCTGCGGATGATCGGCCCGCCGGGGCGGGACAGCCGCAACAGCCGGGCACATCCGCCAGCCCCCGGCCCGGGCAATATCAACCCGCTATCTGCCCGGCGGGTCAGGCGTGAACTGACCGCCAAACTCGCGGGCGGCGCACCGGTGCATAGCAGACCCCCCGGCCGGCACGCTTAATGACCCTGGCAGAGCGGACTGTAACTGGCAGCTCAGCGTCGATCAGCTCATCCAGTCAGGATTTGCGCCGCGTGCCGCCCAGACTGCGGCATCGAGCGCCTGGCTTGGCCGGGATTTGCGTAAGGACACACGCCGTCGCTGGCGCCGGCGATTTCTTTCACCCGGCGCGGACTGACGACCCGGGCAGCACGCTCGTCCCATTCGAGGCACCACCACATCACGCACCGCGCCCGCCAAGATCGGCCTTGCCGCCACGGCCGGCCTATTTCCGGGGCGGGACTTCGGGGCTCCGGCTGAGATCCCCGGGAAGGCGGTGCCGGCTGCTAACTGCGACCTGCGCACGTGTGCACCTTGGCTCGCTGTCCTTGACGCAAAATCCGGCTTCGACTCAGTCGCAAACTGTTACCGCGACCTGGCCAGGCAGGTATTTGCCCTCGGCTATGGCTCTGCTGTGGCCGCTGATGAACGAGATGTGCTCGCGGCGAGACCAGTGGCGCCCGGTGCGGAACTCCGATGCCCATTCACAGCCGCGGGCTCGCAGCGAGGCCAGCACGTTCGGCGCGGATCCCGGATTACTTTGCTATGGCACTTGCCAGCGGCGGGCATCGACCCGCCGCGGGCGCCGGTTCTCTATCCGGACGAAGGCAAGTGCCATCTGGGCGAGCACCAGAAATGCAGCATGCGCTTTGCACCGGATGCGGGCAGGAGGCATGCGGGAGGCTGCCAGGAGTGCGCGAAGGCGCACTGCCGACGGCGAGCAGCGTGACGCAGCTTGCCGGCAGCTCAGGCTATCGGCGCGCCGGCCCGCCGGGATTGGCCAGCCTGGCGCAGCCGCCGGGCCTTACCGGAAACTGGCGGCACCGGCCGCCGGGCGTGAGCAGCCGTAGTGCCTAGAGGCGGACCAGCATCCGGGTGTTGCCCAGGGTATTCGGCTTCACCCGGTCGAGATCGAGGAACTCGGCGATGCCCTCGTCATAGCTGCGCAGCAACTCGGCGTAGACCTCCGGCGTGGTTGCCGTGTCGCCGCTGATCTCGCGGAATCCGTGCCGGCCGAAGAACCCGACGGCGAAGGTCAGGACGAATACCCGGCTGACGCCGAGCTCGCGCGCCGCGGCCAGCAGCGTCGCGACGAGCTCGTGCCCCGCCCCGCGGCCCTGATGTGCCGCACCTACCGCAATCGAGCGGATCTCGGCCAGGTCCTCCCACATCACGTGCAGTGCTCCGCAGCCGATCACCTCGCCGCCGGCATCGGAGCACGCGACCCAGAATTCCTGGACGTCCTCGTAGAGGGTGACCGTCGGCTTGTCCAGCAGGCAGCCGGAAGCGACGTTGGCGTCGATCAGGCGGCGGATGGCCCGCACGTCACGGGTTTGCGCTCGCCGGATCGCATAATCCATCGCCTGGCCACCTTCAGGGGAACGGGCTAAGACCCTTAGCCATCGCCGTCGTGATGATCCCGCCAGCATCCCAAACGCGGCTCAGGTCTGGCAATTCACCTGGGCACAGAGCGTTACTCGGGAGGTACGTATTGCGCTGAACGGCTGCGGGCCCGTTGTTTGCCGCATATCACGCGCAGATCACGCTGTCCAGCCCTGCCCTCGCAAACAGCCGCTGACCTGCGAGGAATCCGATGAGTCGAGCGAGCCAGCGCAGCTGCGGCACGGCCGGCCAGGCCGCGAACGGCCGGTGCCGGCCGCCGGCAGGACGGGCGGGACCACAAAACTTTGCCATTCGGCCGGCGCCTTCCGTCCTCGTGCATTAACCTCCAACGCTGTTGCCCCGTTGCCGTTCGTTCCGCGAAAGGCGCTGAATGAACGGCAGCACCCGCCGAGTCCCCGTCGCATAAGGCGACCCAGGGAGCCGGGGACCCATGTTCCCGGGGGTGAATCGGCGGGTCGGCCGCGTCGCGCGGCCGGCCCGCGGTAGGGCTGGCTCCTCCGGCCCGAACCCGTCAGCTAACCCGGCAGGCGGCCTAGGAGAGGAGACTCCACGTGGAGCGCTCGCCGCGCGGCAGGCATAGGCCAGCTGGCTTACCAGGGGCGCTCCGCCGCATCAGGCCGTGCCGGGCACCCGCTCGGCTGGCCGCACTGACGGGCGCAGCGACCGTGATCGGCACGGTCCTGCCGGCCGCCGCCGCAGGCGCAGCATCGGCATCGTCGCCCACCTTACCGCAGCTCGTCGCCAGGGCCAGCCAGCTGTCGAACGAGATCGACAGCCTCAGTCAGCAGTACGACGGGCTGAAGATCCAGCTCAGCCAGGCGCACAGGGAGATCAGCGTCGCCAGGCAGACGGCCCTGCGCGACGCGAGACAGCTTGCCGCGGGCCAGGCGGCCGTCGGCCGGATCGCGGCCATGGGGTACATGACCGGCGGCATCAACCCGGCGCTCGCGCTGCTGCAGAGCAGCGACCCGCAGAAGCTGCTGAATCAGGCGTCCATCATGGTGCAGCTGCAGCAGCAGAATGGCGACCGGGTGAGCGCGGTTGCCGCCGCCGAGGCTGCCGCCCGCCGGGCACAGCTGACCGCTGCCCAGCAGCAGAGCCATGCTGCCACGCTCGCCGCGGCCATGCACGCGAAGGTGGCCGCGATCCAGGCCAGGGAAAACGTGCTGAATAGCGCCGCGTTCAGCAGGGCACTGGCCATTTACCACCGGACAGGCCGCTATCCGACTCCCACGGTTCGCGGCGACTCCGTCGGTTCCCAGGCCCTGCGATATGCGCTGACCCGGCTAGGCGATGCCTACGTGTGGGGTGCCGCAGGCCCGGGCCAGTTCGACTGCTCGGGCCTGGTGATGTGGGCGTACGCGCAGGTCGGCATCAGCCTGGAGCATTACACCGGCGACCAGTGGAATGAGGGCGAGCATATCCCGCGCAGCCAGCTGCAGCCCGGTGACCTGGTCTTCTTCTTCCCCGACATCGGCCACGTCGGCCTGTACGTCGGCCATGGCCTGATGGTGGACGCGCCCACCTACGGCCAGCCGGTGCAGATCCAGCCGGTGTTCTGGAGCGCCTACGTCGGCGCGGTCCGCATCGTCGCCTGACGACGATCAGGCCAGCCGGGCGGACCGGCCCGCGCGTTCTCAGACCGGCTTGACGAGCGGGAAGAGGACGGTCTCGCGCATGCCCGCGCCAGTCAGCATGATCAGCAGCCGATCGATCCCCATGCCCATCCCGCCGCTGGGCGGCATGCCGTACTCCAGCGCCTGCAGGAAATCCTCGTCCAGCTGCATCGCCTCCGGGTCCCCCCCGGCGGCCAGCAGGGACTGGGCCGTGAGCCGCGCGCGCTCCTCGACCGGGTCCACCAGCTCGGAGTAGGCCGTGGCGATCTCGGTGCCGAAGGCGACCAGGTCCCATTTCTCGGCGAGCCGGGGGTCAGACCTGTGCTGCCTGGTCAGCGGTGCTACCTCGACCGGGAAGTCCAGGTAGAAGGTCGGCCCGACGGTGCGGGCCTCCACCAGGTGCTCGTAGAGCTCGAGCACTACCTGAGCGCGGTTCCAGCCGGGCTGCACCACGATGGCCGCCGCGGCGGCCATCTTGCGCAGGCGCTCCTCCGAGGTGTCCGGGCTGACCTGCTCGCCAAGGGCCTGCGACAGCGCCCCGTACAAGGTCCGGCGCGGCCATTCCCCGCCGATGTCGAATTCCGATCCGTCGGGCCGCCGGATGACTGTTCCGCCCAGGCCATCACGTGCCGATGCCTGGATCAGCTCTCTGGTCAGCTCGGCCATCGTGGTGTAGTCACCATAGGCCTGGTAAGCCTCGAGCATCGTGAACTCGGGGTTGTGCGTCGCGTCGACGCCCTCATTACGGAAGATGCGCCCGAGTTCATAGACTCGCTCGATACCTGCGACAACCAGCCGCTTGAGGTAGAGCTCCAGTGCTATCCGCAGGTAGAGGTCCAGGTTGAAGGCATTTATGCGGGTGCTGAACGGCCGGGCGTTCGCGCCGCCGTGCAGCGTCTGCAGGACCGGGGTCTCCGCTTCCAGGTACCCGCGGGCGTGCAGTTCTTCCCGGATGGTGCGCGTCACGGAAGCACGCAGCTCCGCCATCCGCCGCGGCTCCGGGTTCATGATCAGGTCCAGGTAGCGCTGCCGGACCCGTGCCTGCGGATCCGACAGCCCCTTGCGCTTGTCCGGCAGTGGCCGCAGCGCCTTCGACGTGATCGCGAAGGAGTCGGCGAGAACGGAGAGCTCGCCGCTGTTGGAGGCGATCACCTCGCCCTCGACGCCGATGTGGTCACCGAGGTCAACGTCCTGCTTCCAGGAAGCGACCGCCCGCTCTCCGGCCCGGTCGAGAGAGATCATGACCTGGATATCGCCGGTGCCGTCCCGGATGGTCGCGAAGCACAGCTTGCCGCCGTCGCGGCGGAGCATGACCCGGCCGGTAACGCCAACCCGCTCACCGGTCTGTGTCCGGGCGGGCAACTCCGGATGCCGGCTGCGCACCTGCGCGATCGTGTCCGTGCGCGGGAAGCCGACCGGGTACGGGTCGACGCCCGCTGCCCTCAGCCGCTCGAGCTTGGCCCGGCGCACCTGCATCTGCTCGGGCATATCCGCGTCAGCCCGGCGGCCGCTGCCCGCGCTGGCGCTGCCCGCGCTGGCGCTGCCTGGCCGGTCTTCTTCCGTCATCTGCCTGAGGCTACCGGGGCGCCAGGGCGGCAGGCACCGGTATATCCGCTGCCGGGCGCCAGGGGGGCCGCGGGAGCCGCCCGCGGCGCCGCGGGAAGCCGCCCGGCTCAGGAATCGGCGGTATTGCGCTCGTAGATGAGCCGCAGGCCGACGAGCGTCAGCCACGGCTCGTAGGCGTCGATGACGCGGACCTCGTCCATGACGAGCTGAGCCAGGCCGCCCGTCGCGATAATCGTCACCGAGTCCGGATCGGCCGGGGCCAGCTCGGCAGCCATCCGGGTGGTGATGCCCTCGACCTGGCCGGCGAAGCCGAAAATGATGCCCGACTGCAGCGCCTCCACGGTGTTCTTGCCGATCACCCGAGACGGCCTGGCCAGTTCCACCTTGAGCAGCTGGGCCGCGCGGCGGGACAGCGCATCGACGGAGATCTCGATGCCCGGCGCGAGCGCGCCGCCCACGAACTCGCCCCGCTCGCTGATCGCATCGAAGTTCGTCGACGTGCCGAAGTCGACCACGATAGCCGGGCCGCCGTACAGGTGCACGGCGGCGGCAGCGTTCATGATCCGGTCGCTGCCGACCTCCTTGGGATTGTCCATCCGGATCGGCACGCCGGTCCGGATGCCTGGCTCCACGATGAGCGCAGGCACGTTGCCGTAATAGCGGCTGCACACCTCCCGCATCTGATGCAGCACGGACGGCACGGTAGAGCACAGCGCTATGCCGCTGATGTCCGGCTCTTTGAACAACGCGCTCTGGGCCAGCAGGCCCTGCAGGATAACCGCGAGCTCGTCAGCGGTCCGGACCGGGTCGGTGGCAATCCGCCAGTGCTCGACCACCTCGGTGCCGTGGAACATGCCGAGCACGGTATTGGTGTTCCCCACGTCAATCGTCAGCAGCATGGCACTCCCTGGTGGCTAGCGGGCCGGGACGAGGTCGAGGCCGATGTCGAGAGCCGGGGCGGAATGGGTGAGCGCGCCCACCGCCAGGTAGTCGACTCCGGTCTGCGCGGCCTCGCGGGCCGTGGCGAGGGTCAGCCCGCCGCTGGCTTCCAGGCGGGCCCGGCCGGCGGCCAGGCCGACCGCCTCCGCCATTGCCCCGATGGCGAAATTGTCCAGCAAGATCAGTTCCGCTCCTGCCGCCAGCGCCTCTGCGACCTGGGCAAGGGTGTCGCACTCGACCTCGACGGGGATGCCGGCCGCCTGCCCGGTTACCGCGGCGAACGCTGCGGATACCGATCCGGCGGCGGCCACATGGTTGTCCTTGATCAGCGCGGCATCGGCGAGTGACATCCGGTGATTCACCCCGCCGCCGCACCGGACCGCGTACTTCTGCAGCGCGCGCAGGCCGGGAAGCGTCTTGCGGGTGTCCCTGATCTGCGCTCGGGTCCCGGCTACCGCGTCCACCCAGCGCCGCGTCAGCGTTGCCACCCCGGACAGGTGGCAGAGCAGGTTGAGCGCGGTCCGCTCGGCCGTCAGGATCGCCCTGACGCGACCGTGCACGGTCGCCAGTACCTGGCCGGCCAGCACGGCGTCGCCGTCGGCTGCCAGGTACCGGACCACGACCGGCCGGGAGTCCGCGGCCGGGCCGGACGCCGCCGCGAACACCGCCTCGGCCACCGGCAGCCCGGCTACCACGCCAGCTGCCCTGGCCACCAGGTGGGCGTCGCCCAGGGCGGCGGGCGCGATGGTGGCGCGGGTGGTGACGTCCGTTCCGCCGGCCAGATCCTCGGCCAGCGCGGCCCGGACCAGCCGGGCCGCGGCGGCAGGATCGAGGCCCGCCGCGGCCAGCCTGCTCGTCAGGTCTGCCCGGGCCGCCCCCGCCGGCTCTCGCGGTGATGCCCGATCAGGCATCGGCGCCGCCTGCGGCCAGGACCGGTTCGAAAGACAGCGTCAGGCCATCGCGCAGGGCCATGTCCCCGAGTCGGCCAGCACCCGGGGCTTCATCACCAAGGGTCATGACCAGGTGCCCGCGCCAGCTGCCGGACGGCAGCGGGCAGTCCTCCCGCCAGTGGCTGCCCCTGGTCTCCTGCCTGGCGGCCGCCGCCGCGATCAGGCCCGACGCGACCAGGTGCAGGTTGGTGGCCTCCCAGGCAGCGACACATGGCTTGTCGCACCCGCATTCCCCGAGCTGATCCAGGCCGGCGGCGGCGCTCGCCAGGCCCGCGCCGGAGCGCAGTACCCCGGCGCGCTCGGTCATCAGCTGCTGCAGCTCCGGCACGATGGCCGGATCCAGCAGCCCGGCGGCGCGCTCGTCGGGTGCCGGGGCCGCATCGGGCGGCCAGTGCGCGGCCAGGTCAGCGGCGATCCGCTCAGCGAATACCAGCCCCTCCAGCAGTGAATTGGATGCCAGCCGGTTCGCGCCGTGCACGCCTGTGCAGGCAACCTCGCCGCAGGCATACAGGCCGGGCACGCTGGTCCGGCCGCGTACGTCGGTGCTGAGTCCGCCGCTGGCGTAGTGCGCTGCGGGCACCACGGGGACCGGCTGGCGCACCGGATCGATCCCGTTGTCCCGGCAGCTGGCCAGGACCGTCGGGAAGCGCCGCTGCCAGGTCAGCGCGCCAAGCTCGCGGCCGTCAAGGTAGACGTGGTCGGCGCCGGTGTCCATCAGCACGGCGGTGATCGCCTTGGCCACGACGTCGCGCGGCGCCAGATCGGCCAGCGGGTGCCTGCCCTGCATGAACCTGTGCCCCGCTGCGTCAATCAGGATCGCGCCCTCGCCCCGGACCGCCTCGGAGATGAGCGGCTGACGTCCCCGCACGGCCGGGCCGAGCCAGAGCACGGTCGGATGGAACTGGACGAACTCCAGGTCAGCAGCTGCCGCGCCGCCGCGCAGAGCCAGGGCGAGCCCGTCGCCGGTCGAGACCGGCGGATTGGTGGTAGCCGAGTAGACCTGTCCGATCCCGCCGGTGGCCAGCACCACAGCCCTGGCGAGCACGGCGCCCACACCATCCTGCTCGCCTTCGCCGATCACGTGCAGCGTGACGCCGGCCGCCCTGCCGTCGGAGGTCAGCAGCAGGTCGAGGGCGAGCGCGTGCTCGATGACGGCAAGGCCCTGACCGGCAGGCCCGGCTCCGGCATCGGCTAGGGCCCGCAGCAGCGCCCGGCTGATCTCAGCCCCGGTGGCGTCGCCGCCCGCGTGCGCGATCCGGCTGCGCAGATGACCGCCTTCCCTGGTCAGCGCCAGCGGGCCGGCTGGATCGGTATCGAATCGGGCGCCCAGCGCGATCAGCCGGCGGACTGCTGCGGGGCCGTCGGTGACCAGCACGCGCACGGCCTCGGTGTCGCAGATCTCCGTCCCCACCGTCAGGGTGTCCCGCAGGTGCTGCTGCGGCGAGTCGCCGGGACCGAGCGCGGCGGCGACGCCGCCCTGGGCCCAGCGGGTGGATCCGTCATCGAGCAGCGACTTGGTCACCAGCAGCACGCTGCGGCCGGGCATCTCCCGGCGCGCTGCCAGGGCGGCACTGACCCCGGCGACGCCCGAGCCGACCACCACGATGTCTGCCCGCCGGGTCCAGCCGGGCGGCGGGGCGAGCAGGCGGCGGGCGATCAGGGCCCGCCGCCGAGGGTGAGCTGCACATTGTCGATCAGCCGCGTCTTCCCGGCCCTGGCGGCGGCGAGCAGCAGCGCGGGACCCGCGTAAGCAGCCGTCACCTGCTCGAACGTGGCCGGGTCCGCCAGCGCCAGGTAGTCCACGAGCAGCGGCGGATCGAGCGCCGCGGCGCCGTCGAGCACCGACCCGGCCGCTGCCCGGACAGCATCGGCCCCGCCATCCGCTGCCGCCCGGCCGGCCTGCAGCGCCCGTGGCAGCGCCAGTGCCGTCGCTCGCTCCGCTGCCGACAGGTAGCCGTTCCTGCTGGATGAGGCCAGTCCGTCCGGATCACGCACGATCGGCGCGGCCGCGATGTCCACGCCCAGGTTCAGGTCGGCCGTCATCCGGCGGACCAGCGCGAGCTGCTGCGCGTCTTTCTGCCCGAATACGGCGATATCCGGCTGAGCCAGCTCGAACAGCTTCAGCACAACGGTGAGCACGCCGTCGAAGAATCCGGGCCTGAACTGCCCTTCCAGGACCCGGCCCATCGGGCCGGGGTTCACTGTGACCAGTTGCTCAGCCGGATACATCTCGGCCAGCGGCGGGGCGAAAACGGCCGCGGCTCCTTCCTCCGCGCAGACCGCCAGGTCCTGGTCGAGGGTTCGCGGATACCGGTCGAAGTCCTCGCCAGGGCCGAACTGGAGCGGGTTGACGAAGACTGATACCAGGATGCTCCCGTCTGGCCGGGCAAGCTCGCCGGCCCGGCGCAGCAGAAACCGGTGGCCGTGGTGCAGCGCGCCCATCGTCGGGACCAGGACCACGGGGGCGGGCAGGGCAGCCCGGACCGCTTGCAGCCCGGCTTTGGTACGAGCCAGCATGGGGATCATTCCGGCCATCCCGACAGAACCCCGAGCAGCCGCTGCGCATCGGCGGCAGTCAGGATGCCGGCGGCCAGGCCGCGGTCGGCGGTCAGCCGGGCCAGGGCGAGGTACGCGGGCAGCGCGGCCGGGGCGGCGGCGCGCAGCGCGGCGATGTGGCCTGACACCGTATCCGCGTCTCCGCGCGCGACCGGGCCGGTCAGCGCGCCGTCTCCCAGCCGCAGGGCACTGTCAAGCGCGGCCGAAAGCAGCGGCCCGAGCATCCTGGCCGGATCGCTCACGCCCGCCTCGCGCAGCAGCTCGGCGGACTGCGCGACCAGTGTCACCAGATGATTGGCCGCGCCCGCCAGCGCGGCGTGGTAGAGATCTCGGGCGCCCTCCTCGATGGTGACCGGCTCGCCGCCCATCTCCACGACCAGCGCTTGCGCCACGGGCAGCAGCGCGGCGGGCGCCGTCACCCCGAAGGACACTCCGGCCAGCCTGTCGGCATCATCGGGCCGTCCGTTGAAGGTCATCACCGGGTGCAGTGCCAGCGGCAGCGCGCCCTTGCGGACCGCCGGGTCTAGCACGGCGAGGCCGTGCCTGCCGCTGGCGTGGGCGAGCAGCCTGCCCGCGACCGGCACGCCCGTGGCGGCAAGCCCGGCCACCAGGCCGGGCAGGGCGTCGTCAGGCACAGTCAGCAGCACCAGGCCGGCTTCGGCGACTACCTGCTCGGGACGCCGGATCGCCGTCCCCGGCAGGATCTGCCTGACCCGCCGGACAGATGCCGCCGAGACCGCGGACGCGGACACGACGCGGTGGCCCGCCCGGGCCAGCGCTGCCGCCAGCGCCGTTCCCGCGCGGCCGGCGCCCACCAGCCCGACCTGAAGCTGCGCGGGGTGCTGCGGCGGCTGCTGCGGCGGGGACTCCTGAGGCGCGTGGTACTGCGGCGCGGCGCGGGCCGCCGCGGGGCTGCGCGGCACGCGGTGCCCAGGGCCGGCCTCACCGCGCGGGTCGTCGTTCTGCATCTCCTCGTTCCAGTCCGCACCGGGTACCGGACGGGACATGAGCAGCATAACCCGTGCCGCCTGAGCGAGCCGCGGGCATCAGCGGCCGTAGGCGGTCGGGTGCTTCGGCTCGTAGAGGCCGATCTCGCCGCCGCCGGGGACCCGGACGCCGACGAGCAGGCCGAACCCCTGATCGGTGACCGGGGAGGTGAATTCCGCGCCGGCCGCAGCCAGCTCCTCGACGGTGGCGCCGATGTCGTCGCACATGAGGAACAGCTCGTGCCGACCGCTCGGCGCCGATGGCTGGGACTGCGGATGAATGCCGAGCTCGGCCGGCGGCAGCGCGAAGATCAGCCAGCCGTCGCGGGCATCGACATGGGGAAAGCCGAGTACGTCGCGGAAGAATGCGCGCGCCCGCTGCGCATCCTCGGCGTAGATGATCGCGTGCGTGCTGGTGATCATGCCTGCCTCCCCTGTCGGCCCGCGAGCTGCGGCATAGTGCATCCTGCCTGGCCAGCCGCGGGCGCAGTGAGGAGGGGCCGGGCAGGCCCCATCCGGCGTGCTATCGGTATCCATGCGGCTGCCCGCGCGGCGGCGGCGGAAGCTCGTCGTCGTCCGGCGGCTTGGGCGCGCGACAGCACCGCTCGAGGTACAGCGCGGCAGCTGCCAGGATCACTGCCGCGGCCAGGGTGCTGGCCGCGGCAATGGCGTCGTGCCGCGGAATCGTCTTGTCGAGTGAGTCCGCCACGTAGATCACGAAGCCGGCCGCGAGGCCGCCGAACACAGCTGCCGCGACGGAGCTCGCCTTCGCGAACGCGGCCAGCCGGGCCACCGCCATCGGCTCGGGCGGCTTGCCGCTGCCCCGGCCGGTCATCCTGGCGGTGAGGTTGCGCGCGATTGCCGTCTCGGCGGCCGCCAGCAGCAGCAGCGCGGGGATCGTCGTCCACGGGAGCGGCGGCAGGCTGACGAATGCGGCGCGGACCGCCAGCCACCCGGCCGCCGCGGATACGGCGGCAACGGCAAGCAGCGTCCTCAGCCGGGTCGGGGTCACCCCTGCGCCGCCATCTGGCTGCTGCAGGCCGGGATGCTCAGCCGGGCCTCCGGCACGCGTCGCACGCCCGCCGCCGCGACCGCGGCCAGCAGGTCCGCCACCGGCCCGCATCCGGGGATGCGCGCGTCAGGCTCGATGTCGTGCCAGGGGGCGAGCACGAACGCCCGCTCGTGCGCGCGCGGGTGCGGCAAGGTGATCTGCGGGTCGCCGCTGATCACGTCACCGTAGACGACTATGTCCACGTCGAGGGTCCGTGGTCCCCAGGCTTCGCCGCGGACCCGCTGCCGGGCGGCCTCCGCCGCCCGGCAGCGGTCAAGGACCGACCTGGCCGTCAGGTCAGTTGCCGCGATCAGCACGGCATTCAGGTAATCCGGCTGCGGGGGGCCGCCGAGTGGCACCGTCTCGTAGACCGGCGACAGCGCCGAGCAGGTCAGGCCGGGCCCGCCGCACAGCAGGTCCAGCCCTGCCTGCAGGTTCGCCAGCCGGTCGCCCAGGTTGCTGCCCAGTGCAAGCACCACCCGGCGGCCGGCGGGCACGCCGGTGCCGGGCTGCTGCCCGCGCCCGGCCGGCTGCCCGCTCGCCGGCGGCACCCGGCCGGTCACTGCCTGCCCCGGCGGATGGTGACCGTCACATCCCGCAGCTGCTGCGAAACGGGCGCCTGGGGCTTGTGCACCGTGATCTCTGTCTGCTGCACGCGCTCGTCCGCCAGGCAGGCCTGCGCCAGCCGGGCAGCCAGGGTCTCGATCAGGGCGACCGGCTCGCCGCAGACGACTGCCGCCAGCCGGCCGGCCACCGCGCCGTAGTCCACGGTGCGCGACAGATCGTCGGCGGCAGCGGCCGCTTCGGTGTCCACCCAGAGCACAGCGTCAATCACGAATTCCTGCCCGGCAGCGCGCTCGAAATCGAAGACCCCGTGCCGCCCGGCCACCCGCAGGCCGTGCAGGGCGATGCGGTCCAGGCTCATCGCCTGTCGCCATCCTGCCCGGCTCGCCATCGGGCGGCGATGCGCACCGCGTCGGCGTTACCGGGGACAGCGTGCACCCGGACGCACCATGCTCCGGCCGCCGCGGCGAGCGCCGACAGCGCGATCGTCGCGTCGTCGCTGCCGGCGAAGGACCGCGGCTCGCCGTCAGGCGAGGCGAGCAGCCTGCCGATGAAGCGCTTGCGGGACGCGGCGACCAGGACCGGAAAGGACATGCCGCCGCCCAGGCAGGAGATCTCGTGCAGCCGGGCCAGCAGCGCCCAGTTGTGCTCGGGCAGCTTGGCGAACCCGAGGCCGGGGTCGACGATGATCTGGCCGGGATGGACTCCCTGGCCTGCCAGCTCCGACACGCGGCGGCTGAGCTCATCGCGCACCTCGGCGACGACGTCGTGGTAGACCGCCTTCCGCTGCATGTCGCGGCTGTGCCCGCGCCAGTGCATGAGGACATACGGCACGCCAGCGGCGCCGATGAGCGGGCCCATCTGCGGGTCGGCCAGACCGCCGCTGACGTCGTTGACCAGCCGGGCTCCTGCGTCCAGCGCCGACCTGGCGACACCCGCCCGCATCGTGTCGATACTGACCGGCACCCCGGAAGCGGCGAGCCCGGTCACGACAGGCAGGACCCGGCGGAGCTCCTCATCGGCGGCAACGCGCCGCGCGCCGGGCCGGGTCGACTCACCGCCGACGTCGATGATGTCGGCGCCGCACGCGGCCAGCTCGAGCCCGTGAGCGATCGCGGCATCCGGATCCATCAGCTCGCCGCCGTCAGAGAAGGAGTTGGGCGTGACATTGACCACGCCCATCACCAGGCACCGCGCGGCGCGGGGGAGGCCGGGCGGGCCGGGCGGCCCGCCGGCCTCTGGCAGGGGCCTGGCCGGGCTGGCCGGGCCTGGCGCAGCGCAGGCCGGCCTGCCCCGGTCGCGGCTTGCCCGCCACGGCGCGGAGTGCCCGGCCGCGGCCGGATCTCGATGGTCGGCCGCCATAGGCGCCAATCTACGTTCTAGGCAGCCGGCCGGGGTCGCCGGCCCGAACTGGGCAGATGGCTGCGCAGCCGGTACAGACCCAGCTGGTGGGCAATCCTGCGCGGCCCGAAATTGGGCCAGACGAGGAACGCCTCGGCCTCGAGTGCGGCCAGACCGATGCGCGGCAGGTCGCCGGGACCCGGGTACAGCAGGAACCTGGGCACCCATTCGGGCGAGAACTTTGCATTGAACTTGTACAGCGACTCGATCTGGAACCAGCGGGAGGCGAACAGCAGGACGCGGCGCCAGGCACGCAGGACCGGGCCGGCACCGATCCGCTCGCCGCGCTCCAGCGCGGCGCGGAACACGGCGAAGTTCAGCGAGATGCGCTTGACACTCAGCTGGCTCGCCTGCCTGATGGTCTCGACGATCAGGAAGTCGTTCAGCCCGGGCTGGGCAGCCCGGTCGCGCCGCATCAGGTCAAGCGACAGCCCGTCCTGACCCCAGGGAACGAAGTGCAGGATCGCGCGGAGCACCCCGTTCTCGGTGGCGGTGGCGATGACGCAGCCGCCGTCATCGGTGCCGCCTACCCGGCCAAGGGCCATCGAGAAACCGCGCTCTGTCGGGCTGCCCCGCCACGAGTCGGCCTGCCGCACCAGCCGGGTGATCTCGTCGCACGGCACCTCCCCGACCCGCCGGACCTGCGCGACGTAGCCGTGCCGGCACACCCTGGCGACCATCTGCCGGACGTTGCGCATCGACCGGCCCTGCAGGCTGAAGTTGGCGACCTCGACTACGGCCTCGTCGCCGAGCTCGATCGCCGTCAGGCTGCCTTCCCGGCACCAGATCTCCGCGCCGAGCTCACCGCAGCCCACGACCGCGGGCACCCAGGCGTGCCGGGAGGCCTCGTCCAGGAAGGCGTGGATCGCGCCGGGCCAGTTCTCCGGGTCCCCGATGGGGTCGCCGCTTGCCAGCATGACGCCCGACATCACCCGGTACCCGATGCAGGCCTTGCCGTTCGGCGACCAGATCGCCGTCTTGTCGTTGCGCAGGGCGAAGTATCCCAGCGAGTCCTGCTCGCCGTACCGGTCCAGCAGTGCCCTGATCTGGGCCGCGTCCATGCTGGTCAGGCGCCCGGCCTGGCGGGCGGTGCGAAGGAACAGGTACCCGGTCATGATCAGGGTGAACAGGCCCAGGCCCGCGGTCAGGAAGTGGAAGAAATCGCCGCGTCCGTCTGCCCTGAACCTGACCGGCCCGTAGGCGCCCACCAGGCTCCAGACGACCGACTGGACGCGCTGAGCAATGGTGTAGTCGCTGCGCAGGTCGCGGCTGACGGCGATGAAGCCAAGGCCGATGAGGACATCGGCGATGATCAGCCCGGCCAAGGCGGCCAGGCTCCGCCACCGGGTGCCGGGGTCGCCGACCGCGTAGAACTCGCGATGGTAGAAGGCCAGGGCGCCCAGCAGCGCGAGGGTGACGACGATGGTGCCGAAGTGATGGGCGCGCAGCAGGTGGACGGCCACGGCGGTAGCCAGCAGCAGCATGACTGCCTGCCAGGCCCGGTGCTTGCGGCGGCGCAGGCCGTGCGAGAGCATCAGCAGCAGCAGCCCGATGATGACATCCGCGGTCCTGGTGGAGAACACCACCGTGCCCGGCACGACCTCGGCGGTCCGGTGCAGCTTGTAATGCCTGGCCAGACCGGGCAGCACGCCCTCGATGATTTCCACCAGCCCGAGCAGCAGGGCCAGCAGGCCGGCCGCGAACGGCACCCACCGACGCTGCCGGCGCCGGTCAGGCGGACGCGAAGAAGACGACATGGAATGTCGTGCTTCCCCGGCTGTGGGCCCTGCCGGGCCCGGCCTGCTCTGGTCAGTCATCTCAGGCAAGTTGGTCAGGCCCCCACTCACGGAGCATCAGCGTAGTCATCGCCCCGCTACCGTGCGGGCAAACCCGGCAGCAGTGCCTGACGGGTCAGCGGCGAGCCATCAGCAGGCTCATCGCCTCAGCCCTGGTGCGGTCGCAGTCACGGAAGCTTCCGCGGACCGCGGAGGTCACCGTCTTGGCGCCGGGCTTGCGGACGCCGCGCATGGCCATGCACAGGTGCTCAGCCTCGATCACTACGATAACGCCTCCCGGCTCGAGGACCCGCATCAGCGCGTCGGCGATCTGGCTGGTCATCCGCTCCTGCACCTGCGGCCGCCGGGCGTAGACGTCGACCAGCCTGGCGAGCTTCGACAGGCCAGTGATCTGCCCTTTCTCGTTCGGGACGTAACCGACGTGCGCGCAGCCGAAGAAGGGCGTCAGATGATGCTCGCAGGTGGAGAACACGTCGATGTCGCGGACCAGCACCATCTCGTCGTGGTCGGCGTCGAAGACGGTGGTCAGGACGTCTTCGGGGACCTGCCGCAGGCCGGAGAACTGCTCCGCGTAGGCGCGGGCCACCCTCGCCGGGGTGTCAAGCAGCCCCTCCCTGGCCGGATCCTCGCCGATCGCGACAAGGATCTCCCGCACCGCCCGCTCGATCCGCGGCTGGTCAACCTTTGTGCTCACACGGGGCCGCCGCGCGAGCCATCGCCGCCGCCGCGCGGATCCTGCCCGGCGGCCGGGTCGTGGCCCTGGCCGGGCTCGCCGAACGAGCCGAACGGGTCGTTGCCCAGCGGATCCGCGAGCGGGCCGCCCTGGAAGGGCCGGGCCGGGCCCCCGGAGCCGAACCGGTCCGCGGGCCCGGAACGCCCGGCGGCCTGGGCACTATCGGGTACCGCAGCGGGCCCCTGCCCGTTGCCTGCCGACAGCTCCTTGCCGTCCGATGCCGCCGTGAGGGCCAGTTCCTTCGGGGTGAGCACCGGCGGCCGCTCGGACGGCAGCCGCTTGCCGTAGCCGGTGTAGGAGCCGCGGGTCGGCCGCTTGCGCACCGGGCTGAAGATCTGCAGGACCTGGTCCCTGGACAGCGTCTCGTGCTCCATCAGCTGCAGCACCAGGTGATCAAGCACGTCGCGGTACTGGACCAGGATCTCCCATGCCTCGTCGTGCGCCGACTCGATGAGGCGGCGGACCTCGTCGTCGATCGCCGAGGCGATCTCCTCCGAGTAGTCACGGCTGTGCGACATCTCCCGGCCGAGGAACGGCTCGCCGTCACCGGAGCCGAACTTCCTGGCCCCCAGCCGCTCGCTCATCCCGTACTCAGTGATCATGCCGCGGGCCACCGAGCTTGCCTTCTCGATGTCGTTGGCAGCGCCCGTGGTGGGCTCGTGGAAGACGAGCTCCTCGGCGGTGCGGCCGCCCAGCAGCATCGCGAGCTGGTCCATCATCTCGGCGCGGCTGACCAGGAACTTGTCCTCGGCCGGCGCTGACGCCGTGTAGCCGAGGGCACGGCCGCGCGGAATTATGGTGATCTTGTGTACCGGGTCTGCATTGGGCAGCGCGTGCCCGACCAGAGCGTGACCGCCCTCGTGGTAAGCAATGATCTTCCGTTCCTTCTCCGAGAGCAGCACGCTCTTGCGCTTCGGGCCCGCCGTCACCCGGTCGATGGCCTCCTCCAGCGAGGACATCGAGATCTGCGTGCCGTTCCCGCGCGCCGTGAGCAGCGCGCCCTCGTTGATGACGTTGGCCAGGTCAGCCCCGGTGAAGCCGGGCGTCCTGCGAGCGATCATGTCGAGGTCCACGTCCGGCAGGAACGGCTTCCCGCGCGCGTGCACTCGCAGTATGCCCTTGCGCCCGGCGAGGTCGGGCTGCGCCACCACGATCTGGCGGTCGAACCTTCCGGGCCGCAGCAGCGCGGGATCCAGGATGTCCGGCCTGTTGGTGGCCGCGATCACGATGACCCCGCCCTTGGCGTCGAAGCCGTCCAGCTCTACGAGCAGCTGGTTGAGGGTCTGCTCACGCTCATCATGACCGCCGCCGAAGCCCGCGCCGCGGTGCCGGCCGACCGCGTCGATCTCGTCGACGAAGACGATGGCGGGCGCATTGGCCTTGGCCTGCTCGAACAGGTCGCGAACCCGGGAGGCGCCGACCCCGACGAACATCTCCACGAAGTCAGATCCGGAAATCGAATAGAAAGGCACCCCCGCCTCGCCCGCCACGGCCCGCGCCAGCAGGGTCTTGCCTGTCCCGGGCGGCCCGTACAGCAGCACGCCCTTGGGGATCTTCGCCCCGATGGCCTGGAACTTTCCGGGGCTCTGCAGGAACTCCTTGATCTCCTGCAGTTCCTCGATCGCCTCATCGGCGCCGGCGACGTCGGCGAAGGTCGTCTTCGGCGTGTCCTTGGTGACCAGCTTGGCGCGCGACTTGCCGAAGTTCATGACCCGCGAGCCGCCGCCCTGCATCTGGTTCATGAAGACGAAGAACAGCAGGAAGAGGACGACGAACGGCAGCCAGCTGAGCAGCAGGGTCCAGATCGAGCTGCCCTTGGGCACCTCGACGTTGTAGCCCTGCGGGAGCTTGTGCGCAGCGTAGGCCCGCTGCAGCGTCTGGGCGAGCTGCTGGCCCTGATTGCCGACCCACGAGGCCTGCAGCGGCGTGCCGCCGTTTTTCGGGGTGATCTGGATCGTCTGGTCGGTGTCGGTCAGCAGCGCCGACTTCACCTGGTCGGCGTTGATGAGCTGGACGACCCGCGCGGTATCGGCCTGCTTGAAGGCCTGGCCTGAACTCGCGAACCGGTAGACGAACAAGAATACGAGAACCACAGCAAGGATGGCGATAGTCCATCCGCGGAAGATGCGCTTCAGATCCATCGATGAGCGGCCCCGCCGGTTCCGGGCCGGTCCCTCCTGACGAGCCTCGTGTCCCGCCGACACCCGGCGGGACTGCCGTGCGTCCCAGCGTCAACGCGCGGCGTCTGCGTTCCCTGCACAATCGCGGGAATAATCGACGGTACACCGCGTCGGCCGCTGCCGGCACGCAGGAGGCACCATGCAGCCCTATTCGAGCCTCCGGTGAGCCTCTACCCCGAGTGAACGTATTTCATTACGGGTTGTGTTCCCTATCACCCGGGATGGCCAGTCCGGCGGTATCGCCGGATGGCTAGCCAGGCGTCGGCTCCCCGCCGCGGACGCGCGGCGCCAGCGTCCCGATGAAGGGCAGGTTCCGGTACCGCTCGGCGTAGTCGAGCCCGTAGCCGATCACGAACTTCTCCTCGATGTCGAAGCCCACGTACGCTGCCTCGACCGGCGTGCGCGCGGCCGCCGGCTTGCGCAGCAGCACGCACACCTGAACCGAGGCAGGGCCGCGCGACTGGAGGTTGCGCACCAGCCAGGACAGCGTCAGGCCGGAGTCCACGATGTCCTCCACCACCAGCACGTGGCGGCCGCTGATATCGGAGTCCAGATCCTTCAGGATGCGGACTACCCCCGAGGACTTCGTCCCCGATCCGTAGGAGGAGACGGCCATCCAGTCCATCTGGACCGGCAGGCGCATCGCCCTGGCCAGATCGGCCATCACCATCACTGCGCCCTTGAGAACCCCGACGAGAAGAAGTTCGCGGCCGGCGTAATCAGCGTCGATCCGGCCGGCGAGCTCGACGATGCGCACTTGCAGCTGGCCGGCGCTGATCAGGACCTCCTCGAGATCAGCCCCCATGTCGCTGGCATCCACGCCGCCTCCCCTCACGCCCGCGGGCTGAACAGCAGCCTGCCATACTCCCGGCGGCACCGGAGGCCGCCGGGAAGGTCGGTCCCGCGCTGACCGTGCCAGCCTGTCACCAGTGCGTCCAGCGCGTGCACGTGCCTGGCCCCCAGGGCGCCGGCCGGGCTGCCCGCGGCAAGAGCGGCCGCCCTGAGGATGCGAGTCCTGATCGCCGCCGGCAGCTCGGCCAGGCCGTCGGCCGGCAGCGAGCCATCGGGACCGGCCAGCCGCTGCGCCTGCGCGGCGGCGAGGCAGTCCAGCGTGTCGGCGTCGGCTCGCAGCTGGCCGGCGCTGCGGGCGAGCGCCTCGGTGACTCCGGGGCCGAGCACCTCCTCAAGGATCGGCAGCAGCTGGCCGCGGACCCGCGCCCTGGCGTAGCTGCTGTCGGTGTTGTGCGGGTCCTCCCACGGATCGAGGTGCAGGACCGCGCAGGCGGCGCGGGTGGAAGTCCGGCGCACCCCCAGCAGCGGGCGCAGGTAGCGGCCGCTGCGCGGCGCCATGCCGGCCAGCGAGCGTGCGCCAGAGCCGCGGGCCAGGCCGAGCAGGACGGATTCGGCCTGATCATCGAGGGTGTGCCCGAGGGCAATGGCCGCAGCGCCCGCCTTGGCGGCCGCCTGCGCCAGGGCCGCGTACCTGGCTTCCCGCGCTGCTGCCTCCGGGCCGCGGTAGGGCGGGCCGCCGGGCTGCGGCTGCCTGCGGGCAACGGCGACGGCGACGCTGTGCACCGGATCGAGCCGCAGCCCGGCCAGGATGCGCGTCACCTGCTCGGCCCGCTGCGCCGATCCCTGCTGGAGCCCGTGGTCGACGGTGATACCGCCGGCCCGCAGGCCGAGGCGGGGGGCCTCGACGGCGAGCGCCGCCGCGAGGGCCAGCGAATCGGCACCGCCCGAGCAAGCGGCCAGCACCAGCTCGCCCCGGCTGAGCCCGGCCAGGCTGCGCCGGACGCCCAGGCGGACCTGCGCGACAGCGGGGTGCGGGCCCATGACGGGTCAGCCCGCGATGGCGCCGTTGTTCCCCAGCCGCTCAAGCCACAGCCGCGGGCTGGCGATCTCTTCCCTGGTGGGCAAGGTCTCCGGCGACGTCCACACCCTGTTGAAGGTAGCCATCCCGGCTTCCTGCACCACCGTCTTGACGAAGCGCGACCCCTGCTCGTACTGCTTCATCTTCAAGTCGATGCCGAGGATCCTGCGGATGGCCTGCTCGATCCGGCCTGCCGAGCCCCGGCGGGCGCTGAACTTGGCCCTGATCTCGGCCACCGACGGCACGACGCCCGGGCCCACCGCATCCATGACGTAGTCGCCGTGGCCCTCGACAAGCGTCATCACCGAGGTCAGCAGTTCCAGGATCTCGCGCTGGCGCGGGCTCTGGATGGCCTCGATCACGCTTTCGCCGTCGCTGCCGCGTACCGCTCCGGCAACCGCGTCAGCCGCGGCGCGCAGCCGGTCCAGGATCGAGGCGGGGTCCAGATCCGACGCCAGCAGGAATTCAGTCATCTGGTGCTGCACGTAAGGGCGCAGCCAGCTCACTGAGGTGAACTGGGTCCGGTGCGTCTCCTCGTGCAGGCAGACCCAGCGCCGGAAGTCGTGCGGATTCACCCGGAGCTCGCGCTCCACCATCACGATGTTGGGGGCGACGAGCGTCAGCCGGCCGGCTGGCGCATCGTCGGCCGCGGTGTCCGGGTCGGGCGGCAGGAACAGCTCGTACTGGCCCAGCACTCGCGCGGCCAGGTAGGCCAGAATGAGCCCGGCCTGCATGCCGGTGACCCTCGAGGAGACCGCGGTGATGACCGAGCCGGACGGCGGGGCGGCGCCGCGCTCCTGCAGATGCTCCACCAGCGGGTCGAGCACCACCCGGAATCCGTCTACGTTCGCCCTGATCCAGGCGGGCCTGTCGACGATCGCGACCTCGCCGCCATCGCCCCAGCCTGGCAGCATGGTCACGTCGCGGACCGTGGCCTGGACGGCGTCGGCAAGCTCGCGGAGCTCGGCGACCACCTGCCGGGCCTCTGTCATGCTGATCTGCGGCCCTGGCCTGACCCACCGGACGCCGGTCGAGGTGGCCACATTCCAGTCGATCATCTGGGAGCTGCTCACCCCTCCACCGTACGTGGCCGGCCGGGTCCTGCCGCCCGGCTGGGCCGGGAACACAGCCCGGTGGCCGGCAACACAGGCTGCCCGCGCGCGCCTACCGGCAGCCGCAGCCAGCCAGCACCGTCGCCAGCCGGGCCATGTCCGCACCGGCCGCCGCCAGCCGGGTGGCTGGCAGGCGGTCCGCCATCACCGCGAAGCCGAGCAGCTGGCCGTCCCTGGCGTAAGCGATGCCGGCCAGCGCCGCGATTCTGGTCAGGTTGCCGGTCTTGGCCCGCACCACGCCCAGGGCGGCCGGGCCCATCTCGCCGAAAACGCTCCCGCCTGGCGCGAGCGTGCCGGAGAAACCCGCCACCGGCAGTCCGGTGATCAACGCCCGAAGCCGTGGCTGCGCGGCGGCCAGGCCGAGAAGATGCAGCAGCACCGCGGGCGTCATCCGGTCCATCGGCGACAGCCCGCTGCCATCCACCAGCCGGACGCCGCCGGTCACCCCGAGCTTGTCCAGCACGGCGAGCTCCGCAGCTGCGGCGCCGCTGAACGACGCCGGCCGGCCGGCGGCAATCGCGACCTGGCGGGCGAGGTTCTCGGCGATCACGTTGTTGCTCTCGGAAAGCATCCACTGCACCATCTCGGCAAGGGGCGGCGAGGAGACGCTGGCCAGCGTCGCGCTGCCGGAGGCCACGCGCGCCTGCGCGATCGCGCCGACCCGGATCCCGTCGGCCCTCAGGAAGCGCGCGAACGCGGCCGCGGCATCCGCCGCCGGGGTGCGGGAACGGGGCGCGCGCACGGCCGGATCGTCGGCGTCCAGCGGCGCGCCCGTCGCGGTCAGGCGGCCCTGGTCGACCTCGAGCGAGGTGATGGCCGTGACGTTGCCTGTGGTCACGTAGCCGGGCAGCCAGCCTGGCGCGAAAACGGGCCCGGTGAACAGCGAGGTGTCATAGCCGAGGCGGACCGCGTCCTGGCCGCGTGCGCGCAGCGCTCTGGCAGCCGCGCCGGCCAGGGACTGCAACGTGGCGGGCTGCGGGTAATCCGAGGCCGGCGGCCGGCCCGCCGCGAGGGTCGGATCGCCGCCGCCGACGAGGATGATCGATGACCGGGCGGGCCCGGCCACGACCCTCGTCATGATGCGGGCGCCCGCTCCCAGCACGTGCAGCGCGGCGACGGCAACGGCTAGCTTCGCCGTCGAGGCCGGCGCGAAGGCTGACTGTGCCGCCCGCGCGTCAAGGACCTGGCCGCTGCCCAGATCGGTGACGTCCAGGCCGACATGCGGTCCGAGCGCGGGCGAGGCGAGCACCGGGGACAGGGCCGCGGTCAGCCCGGCGGGCGTGGCGCCCGGCCCGAGGGCCGCCCCGTCCGCCCCGTCCGCGCCGGCCGCCGCGTCGCTGGCCGGCCGCAGCACCGGACCTGGCGCGGCAGCCACCGGTCCCTCGACCCGCGGGATCTTCCAGCGGACCAGGCGGGCTGGCAGCAGCTGCGCGACCGCTGCGGCGGCGCCGATGGTGAAGACGCACAGCAGCGCGGCAGACAGCAGTGCCATCCGACGCAACCGGCTCACCAGTCCGCATCCTTTCGCGAGATGCTGGGGCTCTGCAGCCAGGGGCTCCGTGCGGGTAAGCATCCAGCCAACGGAGTCAATCATCTAGGCGCCGAGGGGATCTAATCGTGGAGTTCGACGTAGTCATCGAGATTCCGAAGGGCCAGCGGAACAAGTACGAGATGGATCACGAAACTGGACGGATCCGGCTGGACCGGATGCTGTTCACCTCAACCAGGTACCCGGCTGACTACGGCTTCATCGAGGACACTCTTGCCGACGACGGCGATCCGCTTGACGCCCTGGTGCTGCTCGAGGAGCCGACTTTCCCCGGCTGCCTGATCAGCTGCCGGGCAATCGGGATGTTCCGCATGCGGGATGAGATGGGGGCCGACGACAAGGTCCTGTGCGTGCCGGCGACAGATCCGCGGATCGCGCACCTGCGCGACATCACTGACGTCTCCGGGTTCGACCGCCTGGAAATCCAGCACTTCTTCGAGGTATACAAGGCACTGGAGCCAGGCAAGGAAGTGGAGGCGGCGACCTGGGTGGACCGGATAGCCGCGGAGAAGGAAATCTGGGCCTGCCGCGAGCGGCTCGCCCGTGGTGGCGGCCATGCCTCCGGCTAGACCGCCGGCCCGGCGCCAGGTTGCGAGAGGCGGGACAGGAGCGACGCTGGGCAGTGAACCCAGGCGAGGAGGCACCCGTGTCGCACGCGGATGACGTATTGAGCCGGGCGCCGCTTTTCGAAACCCTGAGCGATGCTGATGCCAGGTCGCTGCGGTCCGGGGAAACCTTCATCGAGATCAGCCGCGGCGACCGGCTGTTCTCGGAGGGAGACCGGGGCGAGAAGCTCTATGTAGTACTGGACGGCAAGATCAAGCTCAGCCGGGCGGCGCCGGATGGCCGGGAGAACCTGCTCAGCGTGCACGGGCCGGGCGAGATGTTCGGCGAGCTGTCGCTGTTCGACCCGCGCCCCCGCACGTCCAGCGCGACCGCGGTGACCGATGCGAAGCTGGCCGAGCTTGCCCACGATTTCCTGCGTACCTGGCTGGCAACCCGGCCGGAGGTCGCGCTGAGCCTGCTGCGCGCGCTCGCGCAGCGGCTGCGGCGGGTCAATGACGACAAAGCGGATCTGGTCTTCACCGATGTGCCCGGCCGGGTGGCCAAGGCCCTGCTCGATCTCGCCGAGCGGTTCGGGGTGCAGGCCGACGGCGGGATACAGGTCAGCCATGACCTGACTCAGGAGGAGCTCGCCCAGCTGGTCGGGGCGTCCAGGGAGACGGTCAACAAGGCCCTAGCCGACTTCGCCGCGCGCGGCTGGCTGCAGCTGTCGGCGAAATCAGTGCTGCTGCTGGATGCCGACCGGCTCCGCAGGCGGGCCAGGTAGCGCGCGCCGCCACTGCGGCCGGTTACCAGCTGACCCCCGGCGGCAGTCTGCCCCGGCCGGCCAGGTAGGCCAGCTGTGCCCGGACCGACCACTGGGCGAACGGCCACAGGGCCGGGTCAACCGCCGCGTAGACACGGGCCACGATCTGCGCTGCGGTGAGGTCCCCGGCGGCGACGGCTGCCTCGATCTCGGCGAGCCGCTCGGCGCGGTGCGTCAGGTAGAAATCAAGAGTTCCTGCCGGGTCGGCCAGTACCGGGCCGTGTCCTGGCAGCAGCACCCGGAGGTCAGCCTCCTCCGCCAGCGACCTGAGCTGGTCGAGCGAGCCCAGGTAATCGCTGAGGTTGCCGTCGGCGGCGATCACGGTAGTGCCCCGGCCGAGCACCGTATCGCCGGTGAGCACTGCTCCGTCGGCGGAGATCTCCAGGCAGACTGAGTCGGCAGTATGCCCCGGGGTGGCGATGACTCGCAGCTCGCAGCCCCCGGCGGTGACCACGTCACCGGGCCGCAGGCCTTCGGAGCCCAGCCGGTGCGCGCGGTCCACGGCCAGCACGGGCGCGCCGGCGAGCTGGGCGAGCCGCCTGGCGCCCGCTGAGTGGTCGCTGTGCCCGTGCGTCAGCACGATGCTGGCTATCCGCTGATCCGCTGCCGCAGCCAGCGCGTGTATCCGCCGGAGGTGACCTTCGTCGTCAGGCCCGGGATCGACCACTACCACGGTGCCCGAGCCGGGTTCGGCAATCAGCCACGTGTTGGTGCCGTCCAGCGTCATGGCGGACGGATTGGGGGCCAGCACGCACCGCGAACGGACAGTCCCCGACCCGTCGATGACGGCCGCGGCCGCGGGCTGCGCCGCCGGGGGCTCGCCGGCGGTCACAGCGGGTACTCCAGGATCCCTGGCACCGTGAGCCACGCGGCTCCCTCACGGAGCAGCACCTCAGGGATCCGCGGCGCGAGGCCGCGCGGGCCGGCCAGTGCCGTGGCCACGTCGCCGCAGGCGCCGAGCTCGACGAGGCTAACCGCCGTGGGCGGAAAAAGCTGAATCTCCTCGCGTCGTCCCGCGGCCAGCGCGGCGCCGGGCGCGATCCAGGTCACCGCGGCTGCCTCGCCGCCGACATCCCTGGTGCGCTGGCCGGGCGGCATCGCCGCCGCAAAGAACCTCGTGTCGAAACGGCGCTCCTGCACAGCCGGGGTGATCCACCGGGACCAGGGCCTGAGCAGGTCAGCGCGCAGCACGAGCCGCCGCCTGGCGAGGAGCTCCGCCAGCGACAGTGACCGGTCGAGCAGCGCGGTCCGGTCCGCCTCCCAGTCGTCGCCCGTCGTGTCGGCCACCACGCTGTCAGCAGATGGCCCGGCCAGCAGCACGCCGGATTCCTCGAACGTCTCCCGGACCGCGGCGCAGACGAGCGCCCTGGCCAGCTCGGGGGCCGCGTCGAGGATCGCGCCCCAGGCCGCGGGGTCCGGGCCGGACCAGGCGACCTCTTCGTCGGCATCCCTGGCGTCCACGGCGCCGCCGGGGAACACGAACGCGCCAGGGGCGAAGGCCATGGACGACTTGCGGCGCAGCATGTAGACCTCAAGGCCGGCGGCCGCGGGACGCAGCAGCATCACGGTCGCCGCGTCGCGCGGGGTCACCGGCGCCCGGGTGCCGGCAATAATCCCCCGCGCCCGGTCAGCGAGCCGACCGGGGAACCGGATCTCGGTGTGATCGGGCCGGGCCGGGCCGGCCCCGGCAGCGCCCTCCGCCATACGCGCCCCTCCTGCATGCCGCCTCGAGCCGGGCGGCCGATGCGCCCCGTTCAGTCCGTTATCTCGGCGATCAGCTCGACCTCCACCGGCGCATCGAATGGCAGCGCCGCCGTGCCCACGGCACTGCGCGCGTGCCTGCCCGACTCGCCGAACACCTCCAGCAGCAGCTCACTGGCTCCGTTCAGCACCTGCGGCTG
The DNA here is from genome assembly GCA_035499215.1 of Streptosporangiaceae bacterium. Classification (GTDB taxonomy): domain Bacteria; phylum Actinomycetota; class Actinomycetes; order Streptosporangiales; family Streptosporangiaceae; genus DATJZH01. Next base: position 26,885 of record DATJZH010000426.1, read on the forward strand.
CTGGCTGAAGTCGGGTGTGCTTGCCACGAAGCCGGTCACCTTCACGATGCGCCGGACGGCGGACAGGCCGCCGGCTACCGATGCCACCGCGGCAAGTGCGTTCAGCGCGCAGATCCGCGCCAGCGCGGCTGCCTCGGCGGCGCCCACCTCGGCGCCGACCTTGCCCGCGGTCAGCAGCTGCCCGTCCACGACCGGCAGCTGCCCGGCGGTGTAGACGTAACTGCCGGTGCGCACCGCCGGGACGTAGGCGGCAAGGGGCGGCGGCACGGCCGGCAGCGTCAGGCCCAGCGCGGCGAGCCTGGCTTCCGGCGAGTGCCCGGCGCGCCGGTCCCCTTCGGCCAGCCCCCGCTCTTCGGGCAGGCCGCCGCCGGCCGGCAGGCTCACGGCTTTTCTCGCTCGGCCGGCAGGCTCACGGCTTCTCGCGCTTCAGGTAGGCGACGAGCTGCTCGGGATTCGGCCCTGGCACGACGGCCACGAGCTCCCAGCTGTCCTCGCCCCAGTTGTCCAGGATCTGTTTGGTCGCGTGCACAAGCAGCGGCACGGTTGCGTACTCCCACTTCGCCATAGCCGAACCCTAGCGGGCTCGCGGCGGCGCGAGTACGGCTCCCCGCCGTGATCACGCCGGATTCCCGGCTCCGGCCGCGGAAGATCTCCGGTGATCACGCGTGCGGATCCGCCGCCGCCCGAGCGCCCCGGTGGTCGGCCGGCGGCTGGCCTGCCGTGGCCGCACCGGGCCTGGTAGCTTCGGTCTGCCCCGGCTGCGCGGCGAGGCCGGGGTCAGTGTCGACGGCGAGGTCGATGTCAGCGAGCCTGCCGTTAGCGTCGGGCGTGGCCAGCTCGGGGATCGGCGCGACCTCGGGTATCTCGACCGGCATGGCATGCCCGCCGGCGATCTCGGCCTCGGCCTCGGCCACCTCTGCCTCGCCGAAGTCCGCCATCGACGCGGAATCCGCGGCCGGCGCGCCCGCCGCGGGGGGAGTGAACTTGTCGAAGAACCTCAGCAGCTCCACCGGAACCGGCATGACCAGGGTGCTGTTCTTCTCGGCGGCAACCTCCACGACGGTCTGCAGCAGCCGCAGCTGCAGCGCGGCAGGGTCACGGGCCATCACGTTGGCCGCTGCCGCCAGGCGCTTCGATGCCTGGTACTCGCCGTCGGCGGTGATGATCCTGGCGCGGCGCTCGCGCTCCGCCTCCGCCTGCCGCGACATGGATCGCTTCATGCCCTCGGGCAGCGACACGTCCTTGATCTCGACCCGCTCGACCCGGATGCCCCACGGCCCCTCGGTCGGCTCGTCGATGATCCGGCGCAGCTCCTTGTTGACCGTGTCCCGCTCGGCCAGCAGCTGGTCCATCTCGGACTGGCCGATGATCGACCGCAGCGAGGTCTGCGCCTGCTGCGAGATGGCGAACAGATAGTTCTGCACGTTGATCGTGGCCTTGATCGCGTCCACCACGCGGAAGTAGACGACCGCGTCCACCCGGACGCTGACGTTGTCCCTGGTGATGCCCTCCTGGGCGGGGACCGCCATGGCGACGATCTGCATGTTGACTTTCTGCATCCGGTCGCCGAACGGCCGCAGCAGCGTCAGGCCGGGGCCGCGGGTACCCGGCAGCACCCGGCCGAACCGGAAGATGATTCCCTGCTCGTACTGCTGCACTACGCGGACCGAGCGGCCTACTGCTATCGCGCCGGCCACAACGATTATCACCAGGATCACAATGAGCGCTTCGACCATCGCGAACACTTCCTTACGACCGGCCCCGACCTGTCCTGCGCGGATCACGTGATACCCACACTAGTGACTTTTCGGAGCGATCCCAGCACTGGCGGGCAAGAGTCAGGCCGCGGGAGTGACCGGTCGGTCACCGCGGATAGCCTCCAAAGGTGCGCACACGTGATACCGACTGGGAGGGCGTGCGGCTGCACGTCGTTACCGGCAAGGGCGGAACCGGCAAGACCACCGTGGCGGGCGCGCTCGCGCTCGGTCTTGCCTCGGGCGGCAAGCGCGTGCTGCTGATGGAGGTGGAAGGTCGGCAAGGCATCGCTCAGCTGTTCGATGTTCCGCCGCTGCCTTATGCGGAGCGGAAGATCGCCGTTGCGCCGGCGACGCAGACGCGGCCCGGGGGGGACGTCTTCGCCCTTGTCGCCGACCCCGAGTCGGCCCTGATCGAGTACCTGCAGATGTTCTACAACCTGCGTCATGCCGGCACGGCGCTGACCAAGCTCGGCGTCATCGACTTCGCCACCACCATCGCGCCGGGCCTGCGTGACGTCCTGCTGACCGGCAAGGCCGCCGAAGCCGTCCGGCGCAAGCGCGGCGGAGCCCCCGTTTACGACACGGTGGTCATGGACGCGCCGCCGACCGGCCGGATCGGCCGTTTCCTGAATGTTACGTCCGAGGTGTCCGGACTTGCCAGGATGGGCCCGATCCGCGGGCACGCTGACACCGTGCAGCGGGTCATCCGGTCGCCGCAGACAGCCGTGCATTTCGTCACGGTGCTGGAGGAGATGCCGGTGCAGGAGACCCTCGACGGCATCGCCGAGCTGCGCAGCCTGACCGGCGGCGGAATCCAGGCCGGCGGCATCGTGATCAACATGACCCGGCCGATCCCGCTGCCTGATGACCAGCTGCGAGCCGCGGCCAGCGGCGCGCTTGATGAGGACGAGCTCGCGCTCGGGCTGAAGACGGCAGGCCTCGATGACAGCCGTGCGCTGGCGGCCGAGCTGGCGGCCGAGCTGACCGAGCAGGCCCAGACGGCCCTGGGCCAGCAGGAGCAGCGGCGCCGTCTCGATGAGCCTGGCCAGCCGTGCTACGAGCTGCCGATGATCGCCGACGGAATGGACCTGGCCGGGCTGTACCGGCTCGCCGCGGCGCTGCGCGAACAGGGAGCTGCCTGATGACGGACACCACTCAGCCGCCGCGGCTGGAAATCGACCGGCTGATCGATGACCGCCGCACGCGCGTCATCGTCTGCTGCGGATCAGGCGGCGTGGGGAAAACCACAGCGGCTGCCGCCATCGGCCTGCGCGCCGCCGAGCGCGGCCGTCATGTGGTGGTGCTCACGGTCGACCCGGCCCGCAGGCTAGCGCAGTCGATGGGCCTGTCCTCGCTCGACAACACTCCCCGGCTGGTGCCGGGCACCGGCCGGCCAGGCAGGGCGGGCAGCTGGAAAACCCAGCAGCATAACGGGGCATCCGGCGGCAGCCTGCACGCCATGATGCTCGACATGAAGCGGACATTCGATGAGATCGTCGAGGCGCACGCCGACCCCGATCGCGCCGCGCAGATCCTGGCCAACCCCTTTTATCAGTCGCTGTCCTCGAGCTTCGCCGGAACCCAGGAGTACATGGCGATGGAGAAGCTCGGCCAGCTGCGGCGGGCCGACGAGTGGGACCTGATCGTCGTCGACACCCCGCCGAGCCGGTCGGCCCTGGACTTCCTCGACGCCCCGCAGCGGCTTGGCCGGTTCCTTGACGGCCGGCTCTTGCGGCTGCTGACGGCCCCGGCGAAAATGGGCGGCCGCGCCTACCTGAGAATGCTGGGCGCCTGGTTCAGCGCGGTCACCGGGATGCTGACGAAGATACTCGGCGCCCAGCTGCTCAGGGATGCCCAGACGTTCGTCACTGCCATGGACACGATGTTCGGCGGCTTCCGGGAGCGCGCCGAGTACACGTATCAGCTGCTCCGCGCACCGGGAACCTCGTTCGTGGTCATCGCCGCGCCCGAGCCTGACGCGCTGCGCGAGGCGTCCTATTTCGTGGAGCGGCTGGACCAGGAGGGCATGCCGCTGGCCGGGCTGATCCTGAACCGGGTGCACCGGTCGCCCGCCGCGCGGCTGTCGGCGGCCCGCAGCCTTGCTGCGGCCGAGACCCTGCAGACCGCCGCTGACCTGCGCCAATCTCGCGACCGGAACGACAGCGGCCAGCCGCATGGCCCGGCCGAGAACGGGACTTACCCGCTGGCCGTTGCTGCGCTGCGGCTGCACGCTGAGCGGATGACGCAGGCGGCGCTGGAGCGGCGGGTCGCCGAGCATTTCACCGCGGCACATCCGCTGGTGCCGGTCGCCGAAGTGCCGGCTCAGCCGGAGGACGTGCATGACCTGGCTGGGCTGCGCGCGATCGGCACCGGCTTCGGCGCCGGGTAGCCGGCCAGCCAATCCGCGCTTTGCGAGTCCGCGCCCGCCGACGCCGATCACCGTAAGTTACTGCCCTGGCACGTCAAGTACCCGTGCCAGGGCAATGCGAAGCCAGGCTGAAAATGGCTGCGCTCAGCTGGCAACGAGCTCGTCGCCGGTGCGCTCGTAATGGTTGCGCGCGTTCTCGAGCAGATCGTGCCAGGAGGTAACATCCGGGCGACGGCGCAGCAGTGCCCGCCGCTCGCGCTCGGTCATGCCCCCCCACACTCCGAACTCAATCCGGTTATCGAGTGCATCGGCCAGACACTCGGTGCGGACTGGGCATCCGCGGCAGATCAGCTTGGCCCGGTTCTGCGCCGCCCCCTGGACGAATAGCTCGTCAGGGTCCGTCCCCTTGCACGCGGCGCGGGCGGTCCAGTCTGTGATCCACATGTGGCCCCACTCCTCCTGATCGTCACGCCCGCAAATGGGTCGTCTCGCCGGATGGCGTTTCGTTGCGGTCCGGGTGGCATTACCGCCAGCCCCGGTAGTGATGGTCGCGGAAGAGTAACTTACGGAAGTCGGAGCCGTAGCGCTAGACCCCGGCAGGCCCATTTCCCGGATAGCCCTGATGGACTATGCGAGGAGAAGTGACTAGTCACTCCACGACCGGGCTGCTGACCCCCGTGCACGGCCCCCCGGGGAGCCGCCATCAGCTGCTGTTCCAATGTGTAGATCGTCGTCTTGGTACGTCGCTGGCGCCTGTCAGCGTAGCCTGAACCCGTGCTGAGATCCGGGCGCCGCGCCGGCGCGACGACGATTGCGCGGCTTGTTGGCCTGTCGGTAGCGGCAGGACTGCTCGCCGCGGCCGTGGTGCTCCCGGTGGTCGGACTATTGGGAGTTGCCACCCGCGACGCCGCGCAGACCTTCCAGACGCTGTCAGTGCCGCAGCTGGGACAGGTCCCCTCGCGGTCAGAGATTCTCGACAGCCGGGGCCACCTGATCGCGTACTACTACCCAGGCGGAATCGACCGGGTTCCGGTCTCCTACAACCAGATCTCGCCGTTCATGCGCAGCGCCATCCTCGCGATCGAGGACTCCAGGTTCTATGAGCACGGGGCGTTCGATCCCCGTGGCACGTTCCGCGCCGTGGTGAACGACCTGAGGAACCAGCCGGTGCAGGGCGGCTCCACGCTGGCCCAGCAATATGTCAAGAACGCGCTGATCCTGACGGCGACGACACGGCAGGACAAAGCGGCCGCCTACGCCGACGATCTGCCGCGCAAGGTCCGTGAGCTGCGGATGGCCGCTATCGTCGAGCATCAGCTGACCAAGCATCAGCTGCTCGCGGCCTACCTGAGCGTCGCCTACTTCGAGAACCAGGCCTACGGCGTCCAGGTCGCGGCCAAGCGCTATTTCAACACGTCCGCCCTGCACCTGACGCTGCCGCAGGCCGCGATGCTGGCGGGGATGGTGCAGAACCCGTCGCTGTACAACCCGTTCCAGTATCCGGCGAACGCGCGGAACCGCCGCAACACCGTGCTCACGCGCATGGCCCAGCTCGGCTACATCACGAAGTCAGCGGCCAGCGCGGCGCAGGCCACGCCGCTGGGCCTGAACCCGTCGCGATACTCGCTGCAGAGCGGCTGCACCGCCCAGTCGGCCAGGAACGAGGCCTTCTTCTGCAGCTACGTGCTCTCGGTCCTCGAGGGCAACAAGGCCTACTCGCAGGCCAGTGCCGACTTCAACAGCACCGGCGGCCTGAAGATCTACACGACGCTCGACCCTGGCGATCAGCGCGCCGCCGACAACGCGGTCAACTATGTCGTCCCGCCGGGCTCGGATGTCTACAACCCCGGCGCCAACGTGGACACCGAGGTGCTGATCCAGCCGCACACGGGCAAGGTAAAGGCCATCGCGGTGGACCGGCCGTACGGCAACGGGCCCGGACACACGACCGTCGACTACGGGGTAGATGAACAGTACGGCGGCAGTGCCGGGGTTCAGACCGGCTCCTCGTCCAAGCTCTTTACCCTGCTCACTGCGCTCAAGCAGGGCGTGCCCTTCGGGTATAGCCAGGCGATCACTTCGCCGTCCACGCTCACCGGCTACGACAACTGCCACGGCCAGCCCACCGGCCCGTTCGAGGTGACCAACGCCGAGGGCGCGGGCCAGGGCACTTTCACGCTGTACAACGGCACAACACAGTCGATCAACGTGTTCTACGCCCATCTGGAGCAGAAAGTGGGGCTGTGCGATGTGGTCAGGACCGCCGTCAGCCTCGGCGTGCACCGCGCCGACGGCGTGGCCCTGCTCAAGGGGGTGGGCAATCCCAGCCAGGCCGATTACCTGTACCCGGCCGACGAAGTTCCGTCATTCACGCTGGGCTCGGTTTATGTCTCGCCCATGAGCATGGCCGACGCCTACGCCACAGTCGCGGCCAGGGGAATCTACTGCAGGCCGACCGCGATCACGAAAATCGTGACCGCGACGGGCAGCGCGCTGCCGGTGGCTTCCCCCGGCTGCCACCGGGTTCTTTCCGCCGCGGTAGCCGACGCGGCCAACCACATCCTGCAGGGCGTTCTCACCGCCTCCGGGGCAACGGCCGACAATCGCAGCATCGGGATGCCCGCTGCGGCCAAGACGGGTACCGCCAATGGCGGTTATTACGCAGCCTTCGCGGGCTACACCCCGCGCCTGGCCGGTTATGTGTC
>DATJZH010000427.1:0-2649 GCA_035499215.1 Streptosporangiaceae bacterium
GGCGAAGGGGAAGAACCCGGCGGGCAAACGGGAAACCGGAGGAAAGCCCGCAGGGGAAACCGGAGGACGTGAGGTGAGGCCCCAGACCACCCGGTGAGAGCCGGGGATTTGGGGCCGCACGCATCTACGATGCCGCTGGCATGCCTGCGCGAACTGCGCATGGCCTCTACTACCAGCTTCCTGCCCGGCAACGGCCGGCCCTCTGTCAGTCGCGCGGCCCAGACGATGCACTCCCCAAGAGCGCCGACCTGCGCCTCTGCGGTCTACTGATCGCAGATCGCAGCTCACTGGGCAGTCATGGCTGTTCGCGTATCCGCCGCTATGAGTGCCGCTGTCGGTCTGCCAGTTTGCCGTCCGTGTCGCGCCGAACAGTTATTCGGCGCTTTGACTCGACGTTTTTAGCTCGTACCCGGCATCTGGGGGAACTGGAGCGGAAGTGGATCAGCTCGCTCCTTGCATTGGTGTGACGCTGGGTCCGGCGTCTATCAGGAGCACATCGCCGCTGTGGTACGACACGGCCCGGCCCGCGAGGCCCGCCACGACGCCTGCTATCTGTTCCGGCGGTGTGAGCTTCGCGCTGGGGGCGAAGGCCGCGGCGAAAGCGGCTCGCGCTTGCGGCCCCTGGCCACCGGTAAGCCCGTCGACCAGGGGCGTGTCGACGACCCACGGGGAGATCGCTACCACGTCGATGCCTTTGCCGGCAAGTTCGAGGGCCGCCGCCCGGGTCATCGACACCACCGCGGCCTTCGTGCCGCCGTAAGCGACCGCGAGGGGCACGGGCTTGGCCGTGCCGACGAATGACGCGGTGTTGATGATGAGGCCTCCGTTGCGCATGTGCCCGGCCGCGTAGCGCATGCCCGAGTACACGCCCTTGATATTGGTGTCGAGCAGCTCGCGTACCGTGCGGTCGTCCAGGCCGGCGAGCTCGGCGATCCCGCCTTCGATCCCGGCGTTGTTGAACCAGACGTCGATGACGCCTTGGTTGTCGGCTGCCCGCTGGGCCAAGGCAGCGACCTGGTCGTCATCGGTGACGTCAGTCTTCACGAAGGTGGCCCGGCCGCCGGAGCCCCGGATCGCCTCCGCTGCGCCTTCCCCCTGCGTGGCATCGCGGCCGGCCATCATCACCGTGGCCCCTTCGGCAGCGAGCCGGCGGGCCGAGGGGTACCCTCCTTCAATGCCTCTGCGGGCCGCTAGCCGGCTCTGATGGCGAGCAGCCAGGCCGCCGCCGCGAGCCATATGTAGGTGACCCCCAGGAAGAACCGCTCGCACAGCCCAAAGACGTGCCGCAGCCTGGGCAGCAGCGTGGCGAGGACCAGGATCAGCCCGACGAGCATCGCGCCGGAAAGCCAGTCCAGCAGGCCGCGGTGCGCGTGCCAGGGGTAGAGCTTGACCAGGTCCGGGGTCAGGTCCGAGATCGCCGCGTAGGTGAACCCGAAGGTCAAGATCGCGAACACGTAGTGCATCGCGCCGGTCCGGGTCAGCTTCTGCCCTTCGACGGTGGTGGGGAACAGCGACTCCCCGCTGCGGCAGGCGGACACCAGGCCCAGGAACACCAGGCCCCGGGTCAGCAGCGGCGGGGCGCCCGGATCCAGCGTCAGGCCGATGGCCAGGGCCAGCACCGCGATCGAGCCGGCCCACAGGCTGACCCGGAACAGCGGCGCGTACTGGCCGACGCCGTAGTCGCTGACCGCGTTGTGGACCAGGTCGTAGCCGGTGGGCAGGAAGTGCAGCGTCACCACCGCGCCGACGTAGACCAGGCTGCCGATCAGGCTGATTAGCGCGAGTACCAGGGCGTTGGTTTCCACATTCCCCTCCTCTGGCCGTCAGCGGTCGGGGAGCCAGCTGCCGTGGAAGCCCAGCGGGATCCGGGCCGGCAGGTGCACGCGCGCGACCGGGTCGGCGGTGAAGTCCTGGGCGGCCAGGATGACCAGGTCGGCCGCGCCGCGGTCGGGGTTGTGCACGAAGGCCATGACGTACCCGTCGTCCTCGCCGGCATCCGGCGCGGACGGCGCGAACACGGCCTCGCCGGCGGTGGCGTCGCGGCCGAACTCGTGGGCCTGGACAGTGCCGTGGGCCAGGTCGTGTTTGAGGATGGCGTTGCTGAACGCGTCGTCGCCGAAGTCGCCGGCGGCGGTGATGGCCCGGGTGACCTCGCCGATCTGCACGCTGTAGCCATAACGGTGCGGCCGGGACACGATCCGGTCATCGACCCGCGGGAACTCCTGCCCGCGGTCATCGAGCCGCTGCTGGGTGATCGTCCCGGCCGCCGGGTCAATGACCCACCGGTCCAGGGTCACCGGGCGGTGCGCGTGCCACAGGGTGGACACGTCAAAGGACTGGTCGTACTGGCACAGGTCGAGCACCACCGTGCCCTGCTGGTCGTCGTAGGCGTTGAGGCAGTGGAAGACCCAGCACGGCTCCAGCCCGATCCAGCGCACCGGCGCACTGCCGTCGCGGGGCAGCAGGCCGACCCGGGCCTGGTGGCCGGGGTTCCACACGTACGGCATTTCCTTGCCCGACGTGGCCGCCTTCAGGCTGAACGTGACCGGCAGGTCCAGCAGCACCACGTAGCGCCCGGTGAGCGCGAAGTCGTGCATCATCGGCCCGTCGGGAACCGGGATGTCGGTGGTGGCGGTGACCTGGCCGGCG
>DATJZH010000428.1:0-16019 GCA_035499215.1 Streptosporangiaceae bacterium
CTGTCGGCGACGGGCGCGGCGCTGCCGGTTTCGGGCTCAAGCGAGTTGCCCTGCGCATCTCGCTCGGCCCGCCACGTCTGTGGCTCCACGCGGTGGTCCACCCCGTCCTCCTTCAGAACGTTGCCTGCGTTGAGGTTAGCCGCAGATGGCTGCTCCGGGTCACCGGAGGACCTGGCTGTCATCTGCGGTGGCTCCCGTAAGACGCCGCGAGCCCCCGCTTCGTTGCTCTGGCTACCCGCCACAGTCATGCGGGAATCGTCCCGGGGCTCGGCGACGCCGCACTGTCGGTCAGCACAACGTCGCTACCCGGCACAATACCCGTCACGGCGGGCCTCCTCAGGGCTGATCGTCGTCCGCCTCGAGCGGGTTCCCGCTCTGGGCCGCGGTGACGTCGTCACCGCCGGGCGGCAATTCGCCGCGATCCGCGGCGGATGCCCCAGTCCTGGTAATGCCCTGAGCGACGTCGCCGGAACCGCCGGCCGGCTCACCCGCGCCGGAATCGTCATGCTCTCCGTTCCCCGGCTCCATCGACTCCGCGTTGCGCGCAATTGCGACAAGCGTCTGACCGCTCGCCAGGTTGACCAGCCGCACGCCCATCGTCTGCCGGCCCGACTGCTTGACTTCAGCCACGGACGTCCTGATCACGCCGCCCGCCGAGGTGATCGCGAATACCTCGTCCTCGGGATGCACCATCAGCGCGCCGACCAGTTCGCCGCGCGCCTCGACGATCCGGGCGGTGACGACGCCGCGGCCGCCCCGGCCCTGCACCGGGTACTGATCGGCGGGAGTCCTTTTCGCGTATCCGCCGTCGGTTGCTATCAGCACGTCAGCGCCGTCGCTGACCACGTACATGCCGAGCAGTTCGTCACCGCCGGAGAACCGCATCCCGATCACGCCCGAGGTCGCGCGGCCCATCGGGCGCAGCGCGTCGTCGCTAGCGTGGAACCTGATCGCCTGCGCATGCCGGCTCACCAGCACCAGATCCTGGTCCTGGGACACCAGCCGGGCCGCGATGACCTCGTCGTCGTCGCGCAGGCTGATCGCGATGATGCCGCCCGCGCGGGCCGAGTCGAACTCACCAAGCCGCGACTTCTTGACCAGTCCCGAGGAAGTGGCGAGCACCAGATAGGGCGCGACCTGGTAGTCACTCAGCGCGAGCACCTCGGCGATCCGCTCGTCCGGCTGGAACGCCAGCAGGTTGGCCACATGCTGGCCGCGGGCGTCCCTGGCGGCGTCCGGCAGCTCGTACGCCTTGGCCCGGTACACCCGGCCCTTGTTGGTGAAGAACAGGATCCAGTTGTGCGTGGTGGTGACGAAGAAATGCTCGACGATGTCATCGGTGCGCAGCTGCGCACCGCGCACGCCCTTGCCGCCGCGCCGCTGCGCGCGGTACAGATCCGCCCTTGTGCGCTTGGCGTAGCCGCCGCGGGTGATCGTCACGACAACGTCTTCCTCGGCGATCAGGTCCTCGACAGACATGTCGCCGTCGTAGGCGATGATCTGCGTGCGCCGGTCGTCGCCGTACCTCGTCACGATCTCGCCCAGCTCGGTCGCGACGATCTGCCGCTGCCGCTGCGGCGAGGCCAGTATCGCCTGGTATTCGGCGATCTGCGCCATCAGCTCCTCGTACTCGTCCACAAGCTGCTGCCGTTCCAGGGCGGCGAGCTTGCGCAGCTGCATGTCGAGGATCGCGCGCGCCTGGATCTCGTCTATCTCCAGCATGTTCATCAGGCCCTGCTGGGCGGCGGAGGCTGACGCGCTTGCCCGGATCAGCGCGATGACCTCGTCGATCCGGTCGATCGCCTTCAGCAGCGCGCTCAGGATGTGCGCCCGCTCCTGCGCCTTGCGCAGCAGGTAGCGGGTCCGCCGGACGATGACCTCGATCTGGTGAGTGACCCAGTACCTGATGAGCTGGTCCAGCCGCAGCGTCCGCGGGACCCCGTCGACCAGGGCCAGCAAGTTGGCACCGAACGTGTCCTGCAGCTGAGTGTGCTTGTAGAGGTTGTTCAGCACCACCTTGGCGACCGCGTCCCGCTTCAGGACGATCACCAGCCGCTGGCCGGTCCGGCCGCTGCTCTCGTCCCGGACGTCGGCGATGCCGGTGATCCGGCCCTCGCGCACCAGCTCGGCGATCTTGAGGGCGAGGTTATCCGGGTTGACCTGGAACGGCAGCTCGGTGACCACGAGGCAGGCACGGCCCCTGCGGTCCTCCTCCACCTCGACCACGGCGCGCATGGTGATCGAGCCGCGGCCGGTGCGGTAGGCGTCCTGGATGCCCCGGCGGCCGACAACGAGGCCGCTGGTCGGGAAGTCCGGGCCCTTGATCCGCTCGATCAGCGCCTCGAGCAGCTCGTCGTCGGTAGCGTCGAAGTGCTCGAGGTACCACGCCGCGCCCGCAGCGACCTCCCGCAGGTTGTGCGGCGGGATCTTGGTCGCCATGCCGACCGCGATCCCTTCCGAGCCGTTGACGAGCAGGTTCGGGAACCGGCTCGGCAGCACCACGGGCTCGGCGGACCGGCCATCGTAGTTCGGCCGGAAATCGACAGTCTCCTTGTCGATGTCCCGCAGCATCTCCATGGCGAGCGGGGCCAGCCTGCACTCGGTATAGCGGTGCGCCGCGGCCGGGTCGTTGCCCGGCGAGCCGAAGTTGCCCTGTCCGTCGACCAGCGGCATCCGCATTGCCCACGGCTGTGCCAGCCGCACCAGCGCATCGTAGATGGCGCTGTCACCGTGCGGGTGGTACTGGCCCATCACCTCGCCGATGACCCTGGCGCATTTGAAGTAGCCGCGGTCGGGCCGGTACCCGCCGTCGTACATCGCGTACAGGATCCGGGTGTGGACGGGCTTCAGGCCGTCCCGCACATCCGGCAGCGCGCGGCCGACGATGACCGACATCGCGTAGTCGATGTAGCTGCGCTGCATCTCGACCTGGATGTCGACCGGCTCCGTGCGGTCACCGCCAGCCGGCGCACCCGTATCCAGCTCAGTCAATTCCCGGCCTTTCGGAGTCTCAGATGTCGAGGAACCTGACGTCCTTGGCGTTGCGCTGGATGAACGCGCGCCGGGCCTCCACGTCCTCGCCCATCAGGACGCTGAACAGCTCGTCCGCCTGCGCGGCGTCGTCCAGCGTGATCTGTCGCAGCACCCGGTGAGCCGGGTCCATGGTGGTTTCCCACAGCTCGGTGGCGTTCATCTCGCCCAGGCCCTTGAACCGCTGCACGCCGTCTCGCGGCCGCGGGTCCTTGCGCCCCGCGGCGAGGCCGGCCTCGATCAGCGCGTCTCGCTCCCGGTCGGAGTAGGCGTAGCCGGGCGGCACGCCACGGCCTTCCCACTTGATCTTGTAGAGCGGCGGCTGGGCCAGGTACACGTGCCCGGCCTCGATCAGCGGCTTCATGAACCGGAACAGCAGGGTCAGCAGCAGCGTGGTGATGTGCTGGCCGTCGACGTCGGCGTCCGCCATCAAGATGATCTTGTTGTAGCGCAGCCTGGCGATGTCGAAATCGTCGTGGATCCCGGTGCCCAGGGCCGTAATCATGGCCTGGACCTCGTTGTTCTTCAGCACCCGGTCGATCCTGGCCTTCTCGACGTTCAGGATCTTGCCGCGGATCGGCAGGATAGCCTGGAACATCGGGTCCCGGCCGCCCTTGGCCGAGCCGCCCGCCGAGTCGCCCTCGACCACATAGATCTCGCATTTCTCCGGGTCGCCGGACTGGCAGTCGGCGAGCTTGCCGGGCAGCGAGGTGGAGCCGAGCAGGTTCTTGCGGGTCAGGTCCCTGGCCTGGCGGGCCGCGATCCTCGCCCGGGCGGCCTGGGTGGCCTTGATCACGATCGCCTTGGCCTCGCCGGGGTTGCTCTCGAACCAGGCGCGCAGCTGGTCATTGCAGGCCTTCTGCACGAACGACTTGGCCTCGGTGTTGCCGAGCTTGGTCTTGGTCTGGCCCTCGAACTGGGGCTCGGCAAGCTTCACGTGGATGATCGCGGTCAGGCCCTCGCGCACGTCATCGCCGGTCAGGTTCTCGTCCTTCTCCCTGACCAGCTTCTGCTCCCTGGCGTACCTGTTGACGATGCTCGTCAGCGCCGAGCGGAAGCCCTCCTCGTGGGTGCCGCCCTCGGCGGTGTTGATCGTGTTGGCGAATGTGTGCACGGACTCGGCGAACGAGCCCGTCCACTGCATCGCGACCTCGGCGGCGATGCCCGGCGCCTCGTCGCCGAACTCGATCACCGAATCATGCACCGGCTCCTTGGAGGCGTTGAGATACCGGACGAAGTCGGCGATGCCGCCGGAGTAGCAGTAGCTGACCACGCGCGGCTCGCCGTTGATGTGCTCGGGCCGCTCGTCGGTCAGGGTAATGGTCAGGCCGCGGTTCAGGAACGCCATCTCCTGCAGCCGGCGCGACAGGGTCTCGAACGACCAGTCAGTCGTCTCGAAGATGGCCGGATCCGGCCAGAACGTGAGAGTGGTGCCGGTCTCGTCGGAATGGCCGCCCCGCATCACCGGGCTGGCCGGCTGGCTCCGCAGGTAAGTCTGCCGCCAGACGTAGCCGTCCCGGCGTACTTCGACCGCGAGCCGGGCCGACAGCGCGTTCACTACCGAGACGCCGACGCCGTGCAGGCCGCCGGAGACCGCGTAGGACTTGCCGTCGAACTTGCCGCCGGCGTGCAGCGTCGTCAGCACGACCTCGACCGCCGGGCGATGCTCGACCGGGTGCTCGTCGACCGGGATTCCCCGGCCGTTATCGGCGACCCGGACGCCGCCGTCGGCCAGTAGGGTAACCTCGATCCGGTCGCAGAAGCCTGCCAGCGCCTCGTCTACCGCGTTGTCGACCACCTCGTAGACCAGGTGATGCAGGCCGCGCTCGCCGGTCGAGCCGATGTACATGCCGGGGCGCTTGCGTACGGCCTCGAGGCCCTCGAGGACCGTGATCGAGCGTGCGTCATACGACAAAACGGACAGCTCCTCCTGAAACAGGGCACATTCGCGGGCCGCTGAGATGCCGTGCCCCCCACTCTGCCTGCCCGGTGCGCAGATCCATTTTACCTGCGAGTGCCGTTAGCCTCAGCCGTACGTGTCACGCGGGCCGCGGCCACCGCGAACCCGCCATTCGCCAGGTCGCCGCCGCGGGGCCGCCGGCCCGAGCACCTTCACCCGCTGTACGACGCCGTCGCCGAGCTCGGTGTTGAGCCGGCGCACTAGCTGCCCGGCCAGCAAGCGGACCTGGGTTGCCCACGCGGTCGAGTCGGCGGTGACCGTCAGCTCGCCATCGGCCAGGCCCTCGGGGACCGTGTGCGCGGCGAGATCTGCCCCGACAATCTGCGCCCACCGACCGAAAACCGACCCTGTCGCCGCAGCCAGGGCCCAGCCGTTCGCGCCGATCAGGCCGTCGATCGCGGCGGCGAGCGGCTGCGGGTCCTCGTTACGCTGGCGCCGCGGCGGGCGTGCCCGCGAGGCCGGGGCTGCCGGGGGCAATCGTTGCGCCGATGTGCTGTTGCCCCATGCCGGGCGGTTGCCTCTGGCTAGCGCGTCGGCCTTGGCGCTGGCCAGGGCCTCGCGAGCCAGCTGCGCGCGGTCTGGCTGGCCCGGCTGGTCAGGCACGTTCGATCACGCCTGTGGACACGCCGAACCGGACGCCGACTAGCCGGGCCGGCACATCCTGCGGCACCGCAGCGGTGACCAGGACCTGCTCGGCCCCGGCCACCAGCTCGGCGAGCCGGTCCCGGCGGGTGGCGTCCAGCTCGGCGAAGACATCATCGAGCAGCAGGACCGGGTCGTCGCCGCTGGCGCGCAGCAGGTCGTAGGCCGCGAGCCGGAGTGCCAGGGCCAGTGACCATGACTCGCCCTGGCTGGCGTAACCGCGGGCGGGCAGGTCGCCGATCGCCAGCTCCAGCTCGTCACGGTGCGGGCCGACCAGGCAGACGCCGCGGTCCAGCTCGGCCCGGCGGGCGGCCTGCAGCGCGGCGCACATGGCAGCCGCAAGCTCCGCTGGACCTGCGGGCGGCTCGCTCTTCTCGCCAAAGGGCTGCCGGTACCTCAGGCCGGCCCGCTGGCCTTCGCCGGACACCGCGGCGTAGGCGCTGGCGACCAGGGGGCGGATCGCGGCGACAAGGTCCAGCCTGCCCGCCGTGAGCTCGGTGCCGGCTCGCACGAGATGCTCGTCCCACACCTCCAGCGAGCCCGGCGGCAGGCCGCCTGCGGCCCTGGCGCTCTTGAGCAGTGCGGTCCGCTGCCGCAGCACCCGGTCGTAGTCGGCCCGCACCGCGGCGTACCGCGGCCGGGTCGCGGCCAGCAGGTCGTCGAGGTAACGCCGCCGCTGGTCCGGGTCGCCCTTGACGACCGACAGGTCCTCGGGCGCGAAAAGGACGCAGCGCAGGATGCCTGAGGCTTCCCGCGGCCGCGGCACGGGCACCCGGTTGAGCCGCACCCGGTTCGCCTTGCCGTGGTTCACCTCGATTTCCACCAGGCTGTCGCGCTCCGCCGAGCTGATCGCCGCGCGCAGGATCGCCCGATCGGCGCCGCGCCTGATCAGCGGTCCGTCGACGGCTACCCGGTGGCTGGCGAACGTGGACAGGTAGCCGACCGCCTCGATCAGGTTCGTCTTGCCCTGGCCGTTCGCGCCGGTGAAAATGCTCACTCCGGGCTCCAGCGCCAGGTCGGCGCTGGAGTAGGAGCGGAAGTCCGTGAGCGCGAGACGGGTCACGTGCACGCCTGGAGACTAATGGGAGTTACCCGCCGAGCCGGATCGGCATGAGCAGATAGCGGTAATCGGCGTGCCCGTCGGGCCCTGGCTTGCCGGTGATCAGGGCCGGCTTGCCCGCCTCGGTGAACGACAGCCGGGCTGTGTCGGAGTCGATGGCTGTCAGCCCGTCGAGCAGGTACTGCGGGTTGAAGGCAGTCGCCAGGTCGTCGCCTTCGAAGCTGGCCTCAAGCACCTCCTCGGCCTGGGCCTCGTCACCCGTTCCGGCCTCAAGCAGCAGCTGCCCGGCGCTGAACGCCAGGCGCACCGCGGTGTTGCGCTCGGCAACCAGGGCCACCCGCTTGACCGCCTCAGCGAGCAGGCCGGCTGACAGCTCGGCGGTGGCCTCGGCGCCCGTCGGCAGCAGGGCCTGATACCGGGGGAACTCGCCGCCAAGCAGCCGGGTAGTCGTGCGCCGGCCCGCGCCTTCGAATCCGATCATGCCGTCACCGCCTTGACCGTCCTCGCCGGGCAGCGCCAGGGCAATGGAGACCTCAGCGCCGGAGGTCAGCGAGCGGGCGGTCTCGGCAAGCGCCCTGGCCGGGACGAGCACCGCGGCGGACAGGCCCGGTTTCGCCGGCGCCCAGCGCAGCTCGCGGATCGCAAGCCGGTAGCGGTCAGTGGAGATCAGGGTGAGCGTCTCGCCCTCGACCTCGATCCGGACTCCGGTGAGGGCTGGCAGCGTGTCGTCGCGGCCGGCCGCCACGGCGCACTGGCTGACTGCCGTGGCAAAGGCGTCGCTGCCCACCGAGCCTGCGGCGGGCGGCATTTCGGGCAGGGCCGGGTACTCGTCCGCTGGCATGGTCAGCAGCGTGAAGGTGGCGCTGCCGCAGGTCAGAACCGCGCGACCGGCTTCGGCGCTGATCTGAACCGGCCGGGCGGGCAGGCTGCGGCTGATCTCGGCAAGCAGTCTGCCGGAGACCAGCACGCTGCCCTCCTCCTCGGTACTGACCGGAACGGTGGCCTCCGCGGACACGTCGTAATCGAAGCTGGACAGCGTGAGCTCAGCGCCAGCGTGCAGCCGGATTCCGGCCAGCACGGGGATGGTGGGGCGGGCCGGGAGGGCGCGGGCTGTCCATGCCACGGCCTCGGCCAGGACATCGCGTTCGACACCGATCTTCACAGAAAGCTGCCTTCTATTCTCGGGGCGGCCGACCCGGCCGCGGAGCGGCGGGCCTACCGGGGCCGCCGGGGACACTGCCGGGCCTGCTTGGCACTTGTATCTCAGTTATACAAAGAGAGGTAGTCGTCATAGGGTCGGTGGATGCTGGGGACAACCGGCATTGCCGCAGTTCAGCTGCCGTGTATGCGTGCACAGGGGCTGTGCCTGACGGTCCGGCTGCTGGGACGGACTGTGCATCGAGGCCCGTCGGCACGCGTTCGCTCGCTGGTTGCCCCCCGGTAGCGCAGAGTTTTCCGCCGACCGTCCCAAGCTCGTCCACAGGGCTGTCCACAGCCTGTGTGTGCCCATTCGGTAGCGCTGGGCAATTTTGTAGCGACGAGAATACTCTCCGTAATAACGGGAGGATGCGACCTGCTGGCCGGGCCGCCCCGGAGGAACTGCCACGGCCGCTCACCCCGACAGTGCTTGCTGCTTGATGCGGTTGGTGAGCTCGGTGACCTGATTGTAGATGGACCGCCGTTCGGCCATCAGGGAGCGGATCTTCCGGTCGGCGTGCATGACCGTGGTGTGATCTCGGCCGCCGAACTGCTGCCCGATCTTCGGCAGCGACAGATCGGTCAGCTCGCGGCACAGGTACATGGCAATCTGCCGGGCGGTGACCAGGACCCGCGACCGGGATGTGCCGCACAGGTCGTCGATGGACAACCCGAAGTATGAGGCGGTCTGGCCCATGATCGTGGCGGCTGTGATCTCGGGGCCGTGCGCCTCCGGAATCAGGTCCTTGAGCACGAACTCGGCAAGCTGCAGGTCGACCTGCTGGCGGTTCAGGCTGGCGAAGGCCGTGACCCGGATGAGCGCGCCCTCCAGCTCGCGGATGTTGGTGGAGATCCGGCTGGCGATGTATTCGAGCGCCTCCGGCGGGGCATTGAGCCGGTCCTGCACCGCCTTCTTGCGCAAGATTGCGATACGGGTCTCCAGCTCGGGCGGCTGCACATCGGTGAGCAGGCCCCACTCGAACCTGCTCCGCAGCCGGTCTTCGAGGGTCACCAGCCGCTTGGGCGCCCGGTCGCTGGAGATGACTATCTGCTTGCTGGCGTTGTGCAGGGTGTTGAAGGTGTGGAAGAACTCCTCCTGGGTGCCTTCCTTGTTCTCCAGGAACTGGATATCGTCCACCAGTAGCACGTCGACGTCACGGTAGCGACGCCGGAATCCGTCCTGCTTTCCGTCCCTGATCATGTTGATGAAGTCGTTGGTGAACTCTTCCGAGCTGACGTACCGGACCTTGACGCCCTGGTACAGGCTCTGGGCGTAATGCCCGATGGCGTGCAGCAGGTGGGTCTTGCCCAGGCCCGAGTCGCCGTAGACGAACAGCGGGTTGTACGCCTTCGCCGGCGCCTCAGCCACCGCCACCGCCGCGGCGTGCGCGAACCGGTTGCTTGAGCCGATCACGAACGTCTCGAAGGTGTACTTCGGATTGAGCCGTGCCTGCGCCGGGCGGGGCGCGCCCTGGCCGCCGAGTTGCGGCGAGCCGTGCCCGCCCGGCTGCGACAGGCCGGGCGCGGCCGGACTGCTTCCCGGTCCCGGGCCGTGCGGTCGTGAGCCGTGCGGAGCGCCGGGCCGCTGGCTTAGCCCCATGGTCAGGTCGCCGTCATCCGACAGGGACCTGCCGATGCCGCTGCCGCCGGGGCCGCTGCCGTCGAGCCTGCTGCCGTCGAGCCTGCTGCCGCCGGGGCCGAGGCGAGTCGGCTGGCCGGGAATGTCGATGTGGCGCCGGATGGGCTCGCTGTCGAGGTCGGCCACCGGGTGCATCGGCGCTGTCGTGGGCTCGCCGGGCCGGTCACTGGATGTGTTCGCAGGGTGATCGCCCGGGGGCGGCTGGGCCTGGGCGACCGCGGCCGCGGGATCGATGGTGACCGCAAGCTGAATGCTGCGGCCGAGCTCACGCGACAGCGCGTTGGTGATCAGTGCCCGAAGCCGGGTCTCCAGCTGTTCCTTGACGAACTCGTTGGGCGTCGCGATCAGCGCGGTGTTCTCCACCAGGCCCAGCGGCCGGGTCAGCTGCAGCCAGGCTCGTTGATGCGGCTCTATCTGCATGTCGGCCAGTTCAGCGAGGGACCTGGCCCATACTTGCGCGAGGTCTGATTCACTCATTTGCTGTCACCTCGCGCCCCCACTTTGTGATCAACAGGTTTTTCCACAGGTTGTGCACGTCGCGTTCCGCGTCGTGGCCAGTTTGATTGGTCGTCGCGGTGGGAGGAAGACCGGCGGCCGCTGAATCCCCGGGATCGCCCGCGTGCCCGGGACTGCTGTCCACAGCCTAGGCTCGGTGTTACGGATGCGTTCAGTAAACAGCCACTGTTGCTGACGGTGACTGCCGGCTGTCACAGCGGTTGGCGGCGGCTGCCGCCCGCAGCAGTCCCGGGCGGTCTGGCCCGCCTCGCGGCGGCTGCTTCGCGTGCCTGCGCGGTCGGTGCCGCTGCGGCTGATCCGCGGCCGCGCAGGGTTTGACCCGCGGCACATCAGCGCGTACGGTTCACTGGTCCGGCCACCCCGGTGCGATGTGATGTGCGCTGGTTCCCGAGCGCGTGAAGCTCCGTCGTGGCGGTGGCGGACCACAGCCGCGAGCCGCACCTGGAGTTCCAGTGAGTAAGCGTACGTTTCAGCCGAACAACCGTCGCCGCGCAAAGACGCACGGTTTCCGGCTGCGCATGCGGACCAGGGCCGGGCGCGCGATTCTCGCGGCCCGGCGCCGCAAGGGGCGCGCGCGGGTCAGCCTCTGACCAGCGCGCAGCGCCCGCACGGCGGTGATTGCCCATGCTTCCCGCGGCCGCCCGGATGCGGCGGCGGGCCGAGTTCGCCGAGACTGTCCGCCGTGGCAGCCGCGCTGGTAGGCCGTTGCTCGCCGGTCACCTTTTGTGCCGCAGCGGCTGCGGCGAGCCGGCCAAGATCGGCTTCGTTGTAGGCCGCGCTGTTGGCCCGGCCGTGACGCGCAATCGGGTCCGGCGGCAGCTTCGGCATCTGGCCCGTGGGTATCTGGGGTGCCTGCCGGGAGGTAGCCTGCTTGTGTTGCGTGCTAATCCCCAGGCCGCGACCGCACGCCAGGCGGATTTCGCCGCCGAACTCGACCTGGTAGTCAATGCGTTGCTTCGGCGGCAGGGTGAGGCACGGTGTCAGTGACAAGCGCGGCAGGGCAGCAGGCAAGACGGCTATCGGCCGCTGCCCGGCTCCTGGCTGCGATGATCGTGGGGTACCAGCGCTTTGTCAGTCCGCTGCTCGGCCCGCGCTGCCGCTTCTACCCGTCCTGCAGCGCCTACGCGCTCGAGGCAGTCCGGGTGCACGGCGCCGTCCGCGGCTCATGGCTCGCGGCCCGGCGGCTGAGCCGCTGTCACCCGTTCCACCGAGGGGGCCTGGACCCAGTGCCGCCCGCGCGCTCCGGAGCGGGCGCCGCGGCGGCGCCCGCCGCCGAGGTTGCCGAACAGATCACAAGGGAGCTGGCAGGTGGGTAATCCCCTGAACCCGGTCTATGAGGCCGTCGCGTGGGTGCTCAAGCAGATCTATGGCCTGCTGAGCCCGATTTTCGGCATTGCCAGCGGATGGACCTGGGCGCTTAGCATCGTCATCCTCGTGGCCCTGATGCGGTTGATCATGGTCCCGCTGTTCATCAAGCAGATGCACACGACCCGGGCTATGTCGGCCCTGGCACCGCAGATCTCGGCGCTGCGCAAGAAGTACAAGAACGACAAGCAGACGCTCAACCAGGAGACGATGAAGCTCTACCAGGAGGCGGGGGTCAACCCGCTGATGGGCTGCCTCCCGGTTGTCGCGCAGCTGCCGCTGTTCTTCGCGCTGTTCAGCGTCCTCAAGGCGATCGCGGAGTGGAAGCCCGGCGAGCCGCCGAAATACGGGCTGACCTATCAGATGGTCTTCAGCGCACAGCACGCGAAGATCCTCGGCGCGACGGTGGCGGACAAGTTCCTGTTCTCCAAGACGACGGTCCCGCTGGAAGCCAGGGCGGTCATCCTGGTCGCCGTGCTGGTCAGCATGACGACGACTTACCTGACCGTGCGGCAGAGCATGAAACGCGGGATGATGCCCGCGGCGAGCCCCGACAACCCAATGGGGCAGTCGCAGAAATACATGGCCTACATCATGCCGCTGTTCGCGCTTTCGGGCCTGTACTGGCCGTTCGGCCTGGTGCTGTACTGGGTGACTACTAACCTGTGGACGCTGGGCCAGCAGTGGTTCCTGTTCCGGCGGTACCCGCAGCCGCTGGCCGCGGGCGCCGCCGCCGCCGACGCTACGCTGCCGCCGGCCGCTGCGGCGGGCCGCGCGAAGGCGCCTTCCGGATCTTCCAGCAGCCCGAGGGCACTGCGGCCGGGACAGGGCCCGGCCAAGAAGAACGGCAGCGCGGCGGATGGCGGCGGCCAGCAGAACGGCGGGCGCAGCGCGCCGCGGCCCGCGGCCGGCCCGGCCGCGGCCACAGCGAACGGGCAGCCGGCGGCGGGCGGCGGGGGAATGCTGCGCAGGCTCGGCAAGAGCCGTTCAGAACCGGAACCGAAGCAGCCCGAGGTTAAGCTCGTGCAGCACAGGCAGCAGCCGCAGCGGCAGTCACGCAGCAAGCGCTCCGGCAAGCGCTGACGCCGCGGCAGGCCGCTGCGGCGGATGCAGAATCGTCGCAGTTCTATCCGACCTAGGAGGCGCGTCTGTGAGCCAAGGCGAGAATGCGGTGGCCGAACCGCAGCCAGATGTCATGGAGCAGCGCCCCGCGCCGGAGGCTGAACTTGGTGATGCCAGCGCTCTGGCCGGCGGCGGGCTGCCTGTCGGCGATGACGCTGCGCCGGATGCCCCGGCTGAGCCGGCGGACACCGGCGAGCAGGCAGGCGCAGGCGAGCAGGCAGGCGGTGCGGACGGCGCGCGGCAGACTGCGGCTGATCTCGAGCTGGAGAGTGAGATCGCGGCAGACTACGTCGAGGGCCTGCTCGATGTCGCCGATCTCGACGGCGACATCGACATGGATGTCGAAGGTGACCGGGCGCTCGTATCCGTCGTCGGTGCAACCCTCGATGAGCTCGTTGGCCCGCGCGGCCAGGTGCTGGAGGCCCTGCAGGAGCTGACCAGGCTCGCGGTGCACAGGCAGACCGGGAACCGGACCAGGATCATGCTGGACATCGGTGGCTACCGGCTCCGGCGCCGCGCCGAGCTGGCGAAGGCAGGCCGCGAGGCAGCCGACGAGGTCAGGCAGACAGGCACGCCGAAGAAGCTCTGGGCCATGAACCCGTTTGAGCGGAAGATCGTGCACGACGCGGTCGCTGCCGCCGGGCTCAGGAGCGAGTCGGAGGGCGAGGAGCCCGATCGGCGGGTCATCGTTCTGCCGGCAAGCTAAAGCGGCGGCCGGGTTTGGGCTCACCGGGCCGCAGGGAGCCAGGCACTACCCCGGCCGGAGCCGGCGGACGGCAGGACGGCAAGGCTGGCTTCCGGCAGACAGGCCCCGCAGTCCGGGAATCAGTCCCCGCCGTCCCGCCCGCACCCGCGGAAGCACGGGCAGTGTTCGGCACGGCGCTGCCCCTCGCTGAGCGGTATGCCCGGCTACTGGCCGGACCGGGGGTGCAGCGCGGGCTGATCGGACCGGATGAGGCCGGGCGCGTCTGGGACAGGCACCTGGTTAACTGCGCTGTCGTCGCTGAACTGGTGCCGCACCCGGCAACCCTCGTCGACCTTGGGTCCGGCGCGGGCCTGCCAGGCATCGTGCTGGCGATGCTGCTGCCGGACCTTGAGGTGACGCTCGTCGAGCCGATGGCACGCCGGGCGGCGTTCCTCGCCGATTGCCTTGGGGCGCTGGGCCTCGGCAATGCCAGGGTACGGAGGGGCCGGGCCGAGGACATGACGGGGCAAGTAGCGGCAGATGTGGTCACCGCGCGCGCCGTGGCACCGCTGGAGCGGCTGGCTGGCCTGGCGTCGGGGCTGGCCAGACCGGGCGGCCTGGTTCTGGCGATCAAGGGTGTCAGGGCGGCCGACGAGCTGGCCCGCGCGCGGCAGGTGCTGTGCCGGCTGGACGTACGGGACGCCGAGCTTGTCCAGGCGGGTAGCGGAAGGGTCGGCCGGACTGCCACAGTGGTCAGGTTCACAACTGCGCTAGGACGCGAACAGGGCGCCGGGTCGGCGGCCCGGGGAGGCATACGGCATAAGTCTGTTAAACCGGGCAGGTCCGGCGCCCAGGGATTTGCGCCCGGTGCTGACCGGGGCGGGCGATCCGGGAGAGGCCAGCCCGGCGGCCGCAGCGACATCGGCTGATGGCACAGCGGCGGCTCTGTTCTGCTGGGCCGAGCGGGCGACCGTGGCACTGGTGGCCGTGGTCATTGCGAGCGGCGCGGCTCCGCGCGGGCTGTGTCGGCTCGTGGCGGCCTCGGGGCGGCTTCCGGCCGGATTGTCGGGTCGGCAGAGTTCTGGGTGCTGGCAGGTAAAGGGAGCGACGGCAGGATAATGGTTTCCGCGCCCCGCGTCGGCTGGCCAGTCTTCGCCAGGTCGGCGCGGTCGGCCGCCGCCGGGTTCGGGCCGGGCTGGCCCGCTGCCGGTGGCCTGCTGCCGGGTCGGCGGCGGTCGGGCCGGCTAGCCGGGCGCTGCCGGGTGAGGATCCGGCACCCTCGCTGTCGGCGAGCTGGTTTCACGTGAAACCAGCCGCCGTCCCGCGAGCCAGCCAGAACCGGCCGCGCGCGGTTTGCAGCAGGATGCCGCGGGCTACGTCGGCGACTGGCTTGGGCTCAGCCGGACAGGGCTCAGCCGGAACATGCGGATGCTGGCGCGCTGGGCGCCGGTCTGAGTGAGAGCGAGGATCAGGTGGCCATTCCGGTCGTGCGGGAGACGTCGGCGGACACGCCCATTGCCCGGGCCGCCCAAGCCGCGGTGATCGCGCGCGCTGGCGGGCAGTGGCCGCGCCCGGAGTCGTGCCGGGTCATCACCGTAGCGAATCAGAAAGGCGGAGTCGGCAAGACGACGACCGCGGTGAATCTCGCCGCGTGCCTGGCGATGCACGGCCTGCGGGTGCTGGTCATCGACCTCGATCCGCAGGGCAATGCCTCAACCGCGCTGGATATCGAGCATCATGCTGGGCTCCGCTCTATCTATAACGTCCTGGTTGACGGCCAGCCCTTGACGTCGATCATCCAGCCGGTCGCCGGCTACCCGCGGCTCGATTGCGCGCCTGCCACCATCGACCTGGCTGGTGCGGAGATCGAGCTTGTGCCTCTGGTGGCACGGGAATCGCGGCTGGCCAAGGCACTCGGAGGACACGATTTCTCGGATCTTGACTACATCCTGATCGACTGCCCGCCGTCGCTTGGCTTGCTGACGTTGAACGCCCTGGTCGCCACGGCGGAAGTGCTCATACCGATCCAGTGCGAGTACTACGCCCTCGAGGGTCTGGAGCAGCTGCTGCGGACTGTGGAACTGGTGCGCAGCCATCTCAACCCCAGGCTAGCGGTCAGTACCATCCTGCTCACGATGTACGACGCCCGGACCCGGCTGGCAGGCCAAGTTGCCGCTGAAGTGCGCGATCACTTCGGGCACTTGGTCCTCGGCCCGGTGATTCCGCGGAATGTGCGGGTGTCGGAGGCTCCGAGCTACGGCCAATCGGTGATGACGTATGATCCCGGTTCTACCGGTGCCATAGCCTATCTGGAGGCCACCCGGGAGCTGGCTGGGCGCGGAGCGCGGGCGGCGCGGTGATAGCGCTGACGCGCCTGCGGTCACTCACGGCTACCGTCAGCGGAGATGCGCGACCGCGCCAGCCTCCTGGGCCCGGCAGGGATCCCCAGAACGGGGATCCCCAGAAGACCGCGCCGACATCGAGCTACCTGGCAGGATGGTCCCGCCAAGACCCGCTTCCCGGGGTCCAGCGGGCACCGGCTCGGCAGCCACCGGCTCGGGTACCGGGCCCCGGCGGGCACCGGCCCCGGCGGGCACCGTTGGTGCCGGGCGCGGGCGGCATTTGTCGGGTAGCGGCACTGCGGGGTAACCGGCGCAGGACAGAACAAGGGCCGTGGCGCTGACCGGACACGGACGCAAGGCGGCGGCAGGGAGGCGCGATGCCCCAGCAGAGGCGGGGACTGGGCAAGGGACTCGGCGCGCTGATCCCGTCGGCTCCGGTCACGGTGGTACCTGAGCGGGCC
>DATJZH010000429.1:0-6955 GCA_035499215.1 Streptosporangiaceae bacterium
TTGCCTGGACCGAGATCCCGTCGGGCCGATCATCGGATGTAAATACTGACTTACCTTGCGGAGTAACACCGGTAACGACACGACGAGTTTCCATGATCACCCTCCTGTGCATTCACTCTAACGGACGCTTGGATCGAGGAGCGTCTTCGGAGGCTCCTTCTGAGCAGGGCACCGCCCGGCCGGGAGCGTCGACGGTGGTAAGGAGCTCAAGGGCGTGGGCAACCCAGACCCGGTCCGCCAGAACTGACCTCTCACGGTTGCCTCACAGCCTGGCCAGACAGCACCGGATCAGGGCGTCCGCAACCGAGGATGGTGACGGGTGGCCTCCACGTGACGAAAGCGGGCCGGTTCCGGAGGATTTCCGCTTGGAGGTATGCAGACTGGCGGGCTATCGGAGTTAAAGGGCTGTGAGCAACGAGCAGACGGAGTTCGCGTAGTTCTTCCGGGCCAGCTGGGAGCCCTGCCTGCGCGCGGTGGTGGCTATCGTCAGCCGTCCGCAGATGGCCGAAGACCAGGTCGCGGAGGCTTTCGCCAAAGCCTGGGTGTCGTGGCGGAAGGTCAGCCGCCATCAGCCCCGCCAGCGTGGGTGGTGCGCACCGCGCTTAACACCGGGGCGTCGTGGTGGCGGCGGCGGCGCCGCGAACTGCCCCTGGCTGACCACGATCTGACGGCTCCCGGCGACCTCGGCGGTGGCCTCGATGCCACCCTGCTGACGGCGCTATGGCGCCTGCCTCCCAGGCAGCGTGAGGTGCTCGCGCTGCGAATCTTCCTTGATCTCGACACCGACGTTATTGCCAGGCAGCTGGGGATCGAGGCTGGCACGGTCCGGATGCACTTGTCTCGGGCCGTAGCGGCGCTGCGCCACGAGCTCGCCCCTACCAAGACCATGGAGGCCGATCAATGAACGTCCGCGACGAGATGAGCGACAACGACGTGCTCCGCACCGCATCCGACGCCCTGTCCGCAATACCCATGGCTAAGCCCCCGGATGTGGAGGCGATCAAGGCCAGAGGCCGCGCGCGCCGGCGGCACTGGCTCTCCGCCGTCGCGGGCTTCTCGGTGGCCGGCGCCGCCGCTGGTATCGCGCTGGCCCTCGGCCTGACCGGCGTGCTCGGCCGGGCCCCGGCACCCGGCACGATCCGGACCGCGGCATTCACGCTGGTCGGTCACTCCGACGGGACGGCAACGCTGACCATCAGCCCGAAGGAGCTGCTGGACCCCGCTGCCCTGCAGAGCGACCTCGCGCAATACGGCATCCCGGCGAAGGTCGCCGTCGGCAGGTTCTGCTGGTCAGATCCCGCGCCGGCCGGCTTTTCGCAGGTCGTGTCCTTCTATCCGGCTGGGGAGTACACCGTGACGCCGCAATCGAAGGGTATGCATCCCACCATCACGATCGACCCGGCGGCCATGCCAGCGGGCACCGAGCTCAGCGTCGGCGACTTCCAGCTCAGCACGGGGCAGCAGCAGGCCGACTTCGCGCTCATCGACACGACCTCTTACACCTGCAGCAGCACCCCGCCTGGCCCAAACGGCCCACCTGACGGCCACGGGCTGCTATACGGCGGCCCCGGCACGGCCGGGTCGTGATCAGCCACGAATCGCAACGGCAGTATTAACCGTCAGGAACTGGCCGTGGAGGCAGACTCGGTGTATCCCAGCCGCCGGCCGGTGAGCACTCGTCGAGGCGCCCCGGCCCGGCCACGCGGCCGAGGGTGACGGCCCGGGCGCAGATCACCGCGGCGCTGAAGCGGGCCCGGGGCCCAGTACTGCTGATGGCACCAAAAACTGCCGGCGGCGATGGCCACCGCGGGCATGGTGCCGCCAGCGCTGCGCCGGCTATGAGCAGGCCGGCCGGTAGTAGATCTGCGGCAGGTACTGCCGCCAGTTCTGGCCTACGGCGGCGCCCTTGGTCATGGCGCAAAGCTGACGATAGACCATGCCGGTGTTGAGCGGGTACAGCACGGCCGGGATGTCGTAGCCCACCAGGGCCGCGCTCGGCTGGCCGATGGTCGAGTCATTGGTGGCGACCACATGGCTGCCCGACCCGAACGCGAACGCGGTGCTGTCTCCCGGCAGCTGGGCGAATAGGGACAGGCTCCGGTGTCCGCCGGAGACGTTCCACACGTCCACCGCCATGTCGCTGAGCGCGCTGGCGCTGCTTACGCCCCCCGCCAGCCACTGGCCGTCCGGGCTGGCGTCCATCTCCTGCACCTGGTCGCTGGTCGCGAAACCCGCGAGAACCGTGGGCTTGCCCGGCCGGGTGACATCCCATAGCTGGACGAGGCCCCCGCCTGCTGCGGCGCCGGCTACGGTCCGGTCGCCGATCCAGGCAATGGTGTCCGCATCCGGAGGAATGTCTTGGTTCTCCCGATGATAGGTCTCGTGGAGGTTCGTCAGGTCCCACAGGCCCGTACCGGGGCTGTCCGTACTCGCCGCGGTGAGCAGGTGGCGGGACGAGTCGTACGACAGGGTGCCGCCGCCCACGTTCTCCACCAGCCCGTCCCTGGCCGGGTGCCGCGGATCCGCCAGATCCCACAGCTGCATGCCGGCGGAGCCGACGACGCCCAGCTCATGATCGTCGAGGAACCACAGGCTCTGCGGCGCCTGGCTTGGTTTGATCGTCGCGTCCAGCACCGGGCGCCTGATGTCACGCACGTCCCACACCTGGACCGCGTCGCCCGACCTGATGGAGATGGCGAGCAGGTGATCCTCGCTGGCTGCGACGGCCTCGGCCGAGATCGTGTGCGGGTTCGTCCGGGCCAGGTCGGTCTCCGCGATCGTCGCCCCGCCTGCCGGGCGCCGGGGATCGGTGGTATCCCACAGCCTGATCGTGTAAGCCTTGGCGTCCTCGGTCAGCAGAGTGCGCCCGTCGGGCAAGAAGGCCGCCCTCGTCCACCGCCGCGGCAGCGTGGCGGCGGCCGTGGGCCGGAGGGGATTGCTGATGTCCCACAGGGTGGCGGCGCCCGTCGGGTTGCCGCTGGCATCGGCCGGCGCGGCAGTGGCCAGCAGCGTCCCGTTGTGCCCGAACGGGGAACCCGGGCCGTCGGTCTGGAGCGAGCCGGGCAGCTGCTGCGCGGGCATGATCCATAGCTTGGCCAGGCCGCCCTTGTCTCCGGTGACGAGCTGCTGGCCGCTCGGGCTGAACTCCGCCGAGAAGCTCCCGGCCGGATCCGGCAGGCTGGCGGAGTCGTCCGGCACGGATCCCTGGTCGGCCCAGATGTCCGTCCGCCCCGCCGTGTCGGCGGTGACGAAGACCTGCCCGTCCGGCCGGAAGGCTACTGCAACGAAGTCAGCGGTGT
Source organism: Streptosporangiaceae bacterium (assembly GCA_035499215.1). Taxonomy (GTDB): domain Bacteria; phylum Actinomycetota; class Actinomycetes; order Streptosporangiales; family Streptosporangiaceae; genus DATJZH01. Next base: position 3,300 of record DATJZH010000429.1, read on the forward strand.
TCCCCAGCCCGGCATCCTGGATCGCGATCTTCCTGGGGTGGCCCGGATCGGCGACGTTCCATTCATGCACTTCCGAGTCGACGCCGGCGGAGGCAAGCAGGTGACCCACCGGGCTGAAGGCCACCGCGACCGCGCTATTGACGGCAAGCGCGACGCGCACCGCTGGTCTGCGTGGGTCGCGGACGTTCCACAGCCGGACCCGGCCGCCGCCGGGACCGTTGGTCGGTGTGGAGCTGGCGGTGGCCAGGCTCTGCCCGTCCGGGCTGAACGCCACCGACGTTACCGCCTGAGCATCGGCGGCCACGCGTGCCTCCAGAACGGGATGACGCGGGTCGGCGACGTTCCACAGCCGCATGCTGCCATTCCCGTTCCCGGTGGCCACGGCGGCGCCGTTCGGGCTGAACGCCACCGGGACGAACTGGCCGGACGGCGGGACGGGGACGGGGATGGGCACGCTGGCCATCAGGACCGGGCGGGCCGGGCCGCGCACGTCCCAGACCTGCAGCCCGCGCTGGGTGTGCACGGCGAGGAACTGGCCGTCCGGGCTGAACGCCAGGGCGCTGCTGGTGCCGACCTTCAGCGTCGCATCGACGGCCGGACGGAATGGGTCGGTGACATTCCACAGCCGGACCGTTCCGCCTGCCCATGAGCCGGCTACCGTGCGGCCGCCGGCGGCGTAGGCGACGGAGACCACCGCGCCCCGGAAGCGCCCGGGCAGCGACACCGGGTACGGCGAGCTGTCGGACTTATACAGGCTGGTGCGCGCCTGCGGGGTCGCGGCCGAGCTGTATGCGGTCAGGCTGAGCTGCGCGGCCCCGGCCGGATCGCTGCCGCGCAACGTGTCGGCTTCCGCGGCCAGCTGCACGGATGCCCTCTCGGCTTCGCTGTCCCGCTCGCCGACCCGCTGCTGATAGGCGAAGACGCCGACGGCGGCGAGCATCAGCGGCACCACGACGCCTAGGATGCGCACGGCCCGCCTGCGGCGAGCCTGGCCGCGGGTCCTCCGGATGCTGGCGTCGAGGAACTCCCGTTCCAGCGGGCCCAGCGCGCTGCCAGCGCCCGGGCCACCGCGAGGCGCGCGGGTATCGTCGCGCCACTGGCGGGCGACCTCCAGGCGAACGCCGGAGTAGAGGCTGCCCGGCTCCCTGTTCTCACTCTGCCACGCGTGCGCGGCCTCCGCGAGCCGCTGGCGGGCCAGCAGCCCGGCCCGGTCCTCCTGGATCCACCCGCGCAGCCGGGGCCAGGCACGCAGCACTGCCTCATGAGTGATCTCTGCCGAATCATCGGCCACCGTGATTAAGCGCGCATCGACCAGGGCGTCCTTCGCTCGCGCGATCGCTGCTGCCTCATCGGCCGGGGACCCGGCCAGCAACTGCGCCAGGCTGATCTGGCGGCGGACGTCTTCTGTGCCTTCGCCAAGCCGGACCATGCCAAGGAGCATCCGCCTAACCGCGCCCTGTGCCGCGTCATCGAGCCCGCCGTAGGCGCTATCCGCCCGCTGCGTGACCGCCTGCCAGATCCCGCCGGTGTCGTGGTAATTGGCCAGCGTGAGCAATCGGCCGTCGCTGTGCTGCCAGGTTGCCTGCAGCGCGTACGAAAGCAGTGGCAACGCACCGCCCGAATCCCAGGCTGAGTCCTCGCCGGCGCGCAGGTCCTGTAGCAGGCGATCCGCCAGGCCGCCTTCCAGGCCCAGCCCTGCTGCTCCCGCCGGTTCCACAATCGCGGCGCGCAGCTGCGCGGCGTCCATCGGCTGGACCGGGACCAGCCCGTCCTTGAGCATCGGCACGAGCTCGGGGTACGCGGTGCAGTGGCCGTAGAAGTCCGCCCGGATCCCGAGGATCAACAGCAGCGGCGGCACCGCGCGGTCGGCGCCGTCGCTGGCCGCGAACAAGGCGCGGATGAACTGATGCCGCTCGCCCTCATCACGGCAGGCGGTGAACAGCTCCTCGAACTGGTCGACGGCAAGGACCAGCCGGCTTCCTGGCACGTGGCCGGCCCGACAGCGCAGAGCTGTCGCGGCAATCTCCTTGAACCGGCCAGGTTCCGCTGTCAGCTCGGCATGGACCGCTTCGGCCGCCATCCCGACTGGCTGGGCGAACCGCGCGGCTAGCGTGCTCAGTGGCTGCTCGCCGGGTGTCATGACGAGCTGGGGCCAGCCCCGCGAGCCCGGCACGGGCAGCCTGCCGGCCGTGACCGCGGGCAGCAGCCCGGCCTGAAGCAGGGACGACTTCCCTGACCCGGAACGGCCGACGATGGCGACCGGGCCGGTGTCCGCTCGCGCCGCCAGCGTCACCAGCGCCTCGGCGACCAGCTTTTCCCGGCCGAAGAAGTACGTGGCGTCCGCCGCGGTGAACGGGCTAAGGCCGCGGTACGGGCAGGGCGTCCCAGCGGTGATCGCGGCGTCGCCGGCCGGCTGCTGCTCCGGTCGATTCCTAGTGACCGGCCGGGCCGCCGGGTTAGGGGCCAGCATCAGCTCGCCGGCCCGGTCGCCGGCCCGCCGGTGCGGCGGGGGCAGGCCGCGCCGCGGCAGCGCGCGGGATAGGTGCCGGTACGCGTCCTCAAACGTGAGCTGCCGCGGCGCTCCCGGATCGCCGTCGCGCAGGAATCTCAGCAGCTCCCCGGTGAACGCGGTGTACTCGTCGCCTTCTGGAGCGAGCGCCTGCTCGGTCGCGGAGGCCGAGCTGAGCAGGAAGCTGCCGTGCACATAGGTCTGCTCGAACGCGTCGGCCACCGCCGTGCCGAACGAACCGCGGGCCCGGCCGGAGAAGCAGCAGTCGAGCACTACCATGATCGATCGCGCCCGGCAGGCGGTGAGAGCCTCCCGGACGGTAGCGTAGGACAGCGCCTCGACCGCTAAGCCGATGCCCGTGTCCTCAGTCTCATGAGTCGCCAGGTACAGTTCGCCGTCGTGACCGACCAGCCCGTGGCCGACGTAGTAGAGGAGCAGCACGTCCTCGGCCGCGGCGGCGGTCTCGGCCAGGGCGCGCAGGAACGCCTTCGGGTCCGCCGGGTCGACGAGCGTCCGCACGCTGCCCGGGTCGAGGCCGCACCGCTCGGCGAGCGCCCGGCCGACCGCCGCGACCGTGCCCGCGACGGCGGGCACGCCAGGCAGCCGTGAACCCGCTACATGGCTGCCCGTCCCGGCGACCAGGGCGCGCGAGCCCGGCATTCCCAGCGCGGTGACCCGACGGCCGTCCGTTAATTCAGCTGCGCTCAACTCCGCTGCCTCCCGTGCTGCCGCTGTCTGTCGTGCCATCCGTGAGGAAATCCAGCACCTCGGTCACCAGCCCCTGCACCTGGGCCGCATCGAGGCCTCGGGCGCGGGAAGCCGTTACCTCGACGAAGGCGCCGTCCGGCCGGGCCACCTTGACCCTGATGCTGCCGGCCTGCCGCCGTATCCAGGTGATAAGGGCGCCGGCCAGCGCGGTCGCCGCGCCGCCGGGGCCCAGTGCAATGGCCAGCGTCTCCAGTTCGCCGCCCAGGGTGCCGGGCTCGGGGGCCGCCGCCGCCAGTTGAACCCTGCCGCGCAGCGTGTCGTCGCCGACGAGCCAGGCGCGCAGCGAGCGCAACCCATCTCCGCCATCAGTCCCGGCGACCGATACCCTCACGTCCACGAGCGCTGATCACCCTTCCAGCAGGAGAATCCGCGCGCAGCC
>DATJZH010000430.1:0-8524 GCA_035499215.1 Streptosporangiaceae bacterium
AGCACGGCGTCGATGGGCGGCGCCTGGCAGACCAGCGCGTCGGTGATGCCGGTGAGCCCGGCTATCTCCGGCGGGATGGCGCGGCCGGGATCGACCAGCGAGGAGAACTCACCGGCCCGCTGGCCGCCGCTGAGCCGCACGGCGCCGATCTCGGTGATGGCTGCCTCGCCGGGCAGCCAGCCCGTGGTCTCGACGTCCAGGACCACGAGGTCGGCGCGCGCCAGCGAGGATGGCGGCGCGCCATCCGCCAGCGGTATCATCACGCGTTCACGCTAGAACGGGGCTCCGACAGTCTCGGCACGGTCACGCGGTCCTGGCATGGTCAGACCGGGCGCTGGTCTGTTGTCAGATTCGTTCTCGTGTCGTTATGGGTTCGTTATTCCCGTGAGTGTTTCAACACGCGCCGCGAGAGTGTCAGAAGCGGTTGAATCCACCTGCACGCGTCACTAGTGTCACTCCGAGCCGACTGCTCAGCAGTCGCCACATTGGCGGCGGCGGTCGGCCGCGCCGAATCACCATAGCTGGCCAACGGCCAGCAGGAGAGCCGGGGACCCACCGGAGAAGGCCTGGCGTCCGCTCAGGCCCGCTCCAGGGGTGAATCGGCCCGGCCCGCGGCAGCGGGTCGGCCGTAGGGCGTTCTTCCACAGCCCGAACCCGTCAGCTGACCCGGCAGGCGAGCCGTGGGAGAAGGAGCGTGCCGCGCACGTGCATAAGCCGTCATCAGTTCGCGGAATGGGGAGGAAGCGCGGTGCGGCTGTTGCCATCAGCCTTGCCGCGGCTGGCGCAGTTGTAACGGTGGGCGGCGTCGCCGGGGCCTCGCCCCAGCCCACCGTCGCGCAGGTTCAGCAGCGGCTCGACAAGCTGAACAACGACGCCGACAGAGTCGGCCAGCAGTTCGACCAGGTGCAGCAGGAGCTGGCCGCCGCCGCCCAGCGGCTCGCACTGGTCAACCGCGAGGAGGCCCGCTACCGGGCCCGCTTCCATGCGATGCGCGCGCAGATCGGCAGCATCGCCGCGACTGCCTACGAGGACGGCAGCCTCATCTCGCCGGCCGCGCTGCTCACCTCGGGCAACCCGCAGCAGCTACTGAACCAGTCCTCGATCCTGGTCGAGCTGTCCGCGACGAACAGCGCTGCCATGCGGCAGTTCGTCTCGGCAGCGCATGACCTGACCGGCGCACAGCAGTCCGCCAGGCGCACACAGGAAGGCATCGCCCAGCTGAATAGCAGCCTGACCAGGCGGAAGCAGTCGCTGAACACGCTGATCAGCCAGGAGAAGACGCTGCTCGCGCAGCTCACGCCTGCCCAGCAGCAGGCGGCGGTGCCCGGTGGCCGTTCAGCCCGCGGCGGCGCAGCCGGAGGCGGCTCAGCCGGAGGCGGCGGAACGGGGGGCGGTGCAGGCGCCGGCACCGCCCCCCCGAAGCCGTCTCCGCCGGCGGCGGGAAGCGGCCAGTCGGCACAGGCCATCGCCTACGCCTTCTCGAAGATAGGCGACCCTTACGTCTGGGGCGCGACGGGGCCGGGTGACTTTGACTGCTCCGGGCTCATGATGGCCGCCTGGGCGTCAGCCGGGGTGTCGATCCCGCGCATCAGCTATGACCAGATGAGCAGTTTTCCCTCGGTGCCGCTCAACGCGCTCCAGCCCGGTGACATCCTCGGATTCGCCGGCAACTCACACGTCGGCATGTACGTGGGCGGCGGCAAGCTCATCGATGCTCCGACATCGGGGGAATATGTGGAAGAGGTCCCGCTCGCCGGCTGGTACGCCCAGGAGCTAGACGGTGCGGTCCAGCCCTAGCATTCCCAGCTCCCGGGCAGGCGGCTAAGATCGCTTCGTTATGTCCCGGCGGTCCCGGCGGTCCCGGAAGACCGCCAGCCAGGTCCGCAGGACCCGTCGGCCAGCATGACGCGGTGCGAAACGGGAGGCGGATCCGGCCGGGAGATGCCGAGAGTCCTCATTGTGACCAACGACTTCCCGCCGCGCCGGGGCGGGATCCAGTCGTTCGTCCACGCGCTCGCCACGAGGCTGCCCGATGGCAGCGTCACCGTCTACGCGCCGTCGTGGGACGGGGCGGTGGCCTTTGACGCCGGCCAGCCCTTTCCGGTAATCCGGCATCCGACGTCCCTCATGCTGCCGGTGCCCTCAGTAGCCCGCCGCGGCGCCCGCATCCTGGACGAGTACGGCTGCGACACCGTGCTCTTCGGCGCGGCCGCGCCGCTGGGGCTGATCGCGCCCGCGCTGCGCAAGGCGGGCGCCCGGCGGATCGTCGCGCTGACGCATGGTCACGAGGCTGGCTGGGCGGCGCTGCCCGGCGCCAGGATCCTGCTGCGCCGTATCGGCGACGAGGTCGACGTGCTGACCTATCTGGGCGAGTATTTCCGGGTACGGCTCGCCGGCGCGCTGTCGCGGCAGGCCGCAGCGCGGATGCAGCGGCTCGCGCCGGGCGTGGACACCACGGCTTTCCGGCCGGGCGCCGGGGGAGAGGCGATCCGGCAGCTGCTGGGGATCGGGCCGGGCCGGCCCGTTGTCCTGTGCGTATCCCGGATGGTTCCGCGCAAGGGCCAGGACACCCTGATCCGGGCATGGCCGCGAGTGCTCGGGCGGGCCGCAGGCGAGCCTGTCCTGCTCCTGGTGGGTGACGGGCCCTATCGCGCCGAGCTGAGCCGGCTAGCACGGCGGATCGGCGTGACGGACTCGGTCCGGTTCACCGGCGCGGTGCCGCCGGAGAAACTGCCGGCCTACTATGGCGCGGCGGATATTTTCGCTATGCCGTGCCGGACCCGGCGAGGGGGCCTGGACATGGAGGGTCTGGGGATTGTCTACCTGGAAGCCTCGGCCGCCGGCCTGCCGGTGGTCGGCGGTGACTCCGGCGGCGCACCTGATGCGATCATCAATGGGGAGACGGGATACGTCGTGCCGGGCCGGGACCCGGCCGGGGTGGCCGGACGGCTGATCGAGCTCCTCGCTGATCCGGCCGGCGCCGCGGCGATGGGCAAGAAGGGCCTGGCCTGGGTCGAGCGGGAATGGCGCTGGAGCCTGGTCGCCGAGCGGCTCATGACGATCCTGGCAGGATGACCCCGGGCAGGCGCGCTGATGGGGGCCGCCTGGTCGTTCCGCACCACTGGTGCCGGATCTGATGTCGACTGGCCGTCGGCGCTTCGCGGCTCAGCTGTAGAGCGACTCGATGTCCGACGAGAAGTCCTTGGCAACCACGTTCCTGCGCACCTTCAGCGACGGCGTGAGATGACCGGAGGACTCGGTGAAGACGGTGCGCAGGACCGCGAACCTGCGGACTGACTCTGCGCGCGACACTGCCTTGTTAGCATCGTCGACGGCAAGCTGGATGTCCGCGATCAGCTCGGGATCGGCGGCCAGGTCCTCGAGGGCGGCATCTGCCGCCCGCCCGTGCTTTTTCTTCCAGAACTCCAGACCCTCCGGGTCTAGCGTGACCAGACAGCCGATATAAGGGCGGCCGTCGCCGACCACCATGCACTCGCCGACGAGGAGATGCGCCCGGATCCGGTCCTCCAGGGCCGCGGGCGCCACGTTCTTGCCGCCCGCGGTGACGATTATCTCCTTCTTCCGGCCGGTCACCCGCAGGAAGCCCTCGTCGTCCAGGGTGCCGATGTCGCCGGTGTGCAGCCAGCCACCGGAGTCGAACACCGCGGCCGTCGCAGCATCGTTGCGCCAGTAGCCGGGGAAGACGTTCGGACCGGAGATCAGGATCTCGCCGTCGTCGGCAATCCGGACGGTGACGCCGGGCAGCGGCTGCCCGACCGTGCCGATCTTGCTGCGGGCCGGCTTGTTCACCGAGACCGCAGCGGCGGTCTCGGTCAGGCCGTAGCCTTCCAGCACGGTGATGCCCGCGCCCTCGAAGAAGTGACTAAGCCGTTCCCCGAGCGGCGCGCCGCCCGAGATCGCGTAGTGCACATTGCCGCCCACCGCCGCCCGCAGCCTGCCGTAGACGAGCCGGTCGAACAGCGCGTGCCGCAGCCGCAGGGCCGGGCCGGGGCCTGGATCGCCGGCGCTGTCGATGGCCGTGCTCCAGGCGATCGCGGTCTGCTCCGCGGCGGCGAAGAGCCTGGCCTTGGCCGGGCTCGCCGCAGCCTGCTGCCGGGCCAGGTTGTAGACCTTCTCGAAGACCCTGGGCACCGCGAGCAGGAAGGTCGGGCGGAACTCCGGCAGTCCCTGCGCCACCGTGGTGGGATCCGGCCAGTGCCCCAGGATCGCACCGGACTGCACGCAGGCGACCTCGATGATGCGTGCGAAAGAATGCGCGAGCGGCAGGAAGAGGAGCGTGGAGGGGCTGGGGGTCGCGAAAATCTGCGGCAGCGCGCCCTCGACGGCGTTGCGCACGCCGGAGATCATGTTCGCGTGCGTGAGCTCGCAGCCCTTCGGCCGGCCGGTCGTGCCGGAGGTGTAGATGATAGTCGCCAGGTCGCCGGCGTTTCTGCCGTCGAGGCGGCGGCGCAGCTGGTCAGCGCCGACCTGCGCAGCCGTGGCCGCTTCCAGCGCGTCCAGGCCGCCGATCAGCCAGAGATCCTGCAGGTCGGGCAGCCGGTCGCGGACGCTGCCGATGATCTCCTCATGCTGCCCGGTCTCGGCGAACACGGCCCGTGCGGCCGAGTCGCCGAGGATCCACTCGACCTGGTCGGCTGACGACGTTTCGTACACCGGCACAGTGACAGCGCCGGCGGCCCAGATCGCGTAGTCGATCAGCGTCCATTCATAACGGGTGCGCGACATCAGTGCGATCCGGTCGCCTGCCTCAATGCCCGCGCCGATGAGTGCCTTCGCCAGGGCGGCCACCTCGCCGCAGAACCGCGCGGCTGTCACGTCCTGCCAGCTGCCCGCGCCGGTCCGCCTGCGCAGCACCACCGCGCCCGGCTTCCGCTCTGCCCGGCGGAAGACCACATCCGCGAGATTCGCTGACGCCCGGACCTCCACCAGGGCAGGCATGCCGTATTCGCGCACGAGGCTCCTTCGCTGGCCGCGTCTCGTCCAGATCTTCCTGGACGGTACAACGCCGCATCGGCCAGCGCCCAGTCCATCCGGCATGCAGGTTCCGGTGGCGGCAATCCGGCTGTCCGGCCGGCCGCCGCCGTGCCTAGTGTTTGAGGCATGCGGGTCCACGTGGTCAGCGACGTGCACGGTCATGCCGAGGCCCTCAGCAAGGCGGCCGACGGCGCGGACGCGCTGTTCTGCCTAGGTGACCTGCTGCTGTTCATTGACTACGCCGATCACGGCAAGGGCATCTTTCCCGACCTGTTCGGAACCGAGGCCGCCGACGAGCTCATCGCGCTGCGGACGGCGCGGCGCTTCGACGAAGCCAGGGCGATGTCCGCGCGGCTGTGGCGGCAGCTCGGCGGTGACGCCAGGCAGCACATGACGGCAGCCGCGTCGCGCCAGTACTCCGAGCTGTTCGCGGCGCTGCCGGTGCCGTCCTACCTGACGTACGGAAACGTCGATCTGCCGGCCCTGTGGGCGGAGCATCTGCGGCCGGGACAGCACGTATTGGATGGCGAGCGGCTCGACCTCGGCGGGTGGTCCTTCGGCTTCGTCGGGGGCGGCCTGCATTCGCCGTACCGGACGCCGAACGAGCTGGACGACGACGTGTACGCGGCCAAGGTCGAGGCGATCGGCTCGGTCGATGTGCTCTGCGCACATATCCCGCCGGCCGTGCCAGAGCTGCTCTTCGACACGGTGGCACGGCGGATGGAGCGCGGCAGCGAGGCGCTGCTCGCGGCGATCCGCCGCACCCAGCCCCGGTACGTCCTGTTCGGCCATGTGCACCAGCCGCTTGTCCGGCGGATCCGGATCGGCACGACCGACTGCGTCAACGTCGGCCACTTCCGCGCCACCGGAGAGCCATACGTGCTCCGGTGGTGACGCTCCGCGGCGATGACAGTGCTGCGGCGGTGACAGTCCTGCGTCGTGGCAGGGCCGCCAGTACGCCGCGGTGCGTCGGCGGCGGTACGCTCCGTGCATGGCGGACAAGACCACCTCGAGCATCACGATCGCGATGCCGAGGAAGATCGTCATGAGCGTCATTGCTGATTTTGCCGGATACCCGGAGTGGGCCACCGGAGTCCGCTCTGCCGAGGTGCTGGAGACTGCCGCGGATGGACGTGCCCGCACGGCACGGATCGGTCTGGACGCCGGAATGGTCAGGGATAGCTACGTGCTTCGATATGAGTGGGACGGCGACGCGCTGGTCCGCTGGGAGCTCGCGGAGCAGGGCGCGATGATCTCGGAAATGTCCGGCGCGTACATCCTGGCGGAGCACGGTGACGGCACGGACGTAACGTATGAGCTCGCCGTGGGCATCCGGGTGCCGATGATCGGGATGGTAAAGCGGCGAGCCGAGAAAGCGATCATCGATGCTGCTCTGAAAGGGCTGAAGTCCCGCGCTGAGCGAGCGGACTCGGGGGCGACATGAGCGCGGGAGCAAATGGAGATGTCAGTGACTGAGGAATCTGCCGACCAGCAGCGGCGTGGCCAGCCGAGCCACCCTGGCGGCCGGGGCGGCGCTGCGCCGAACCTGCCCGATCCGGGGCCGGACGTGCCGGGCCTGCCCGATCCGGGGCCGGACGTGCCGGGCCTGCCCGATCCGGGGCCGGACGTGCCGGGCCTGCCCGATCCGGGGCCGGACGTGCCGGGCCTGCCCGATCCGGGGCCGGACGTGCCGGATTCGCCGCGCCAGCCAGGTTCGTCGCGGCGGCCCGGCCAGTCGGGTTCGCCGCGCCAGTCCGGCGAGCCAGGCTCGTCGCGGCGGCCCGGCCAGCCCGGCTCATCGCGGCGGCCCGGCCAGTCAGATCGGTCCGGCGGACCGGGAGCGCAGGGCAGCGACCTGCTGAATGACTTCCAGCGCTGGCTGATCCGGTCAAGCGCGAGGAATCTGCGCCGCGAACTCGGCGGCCAGGTGCGCAGGACGCTCGGCAGCGACCGTGAACAGCCCCAGGATGTCTGGAGCGTGGTGACGACCGAGCCTCCGCCGGGTCAGGCCGGGGAAGCCCCGGAATGCGCCTGGTGCCCAGTGTGCCGGGCTGCCCGCCGGCTCAGGGAGTCTGCTCCGGGGGTGGGATCGCAGCTAGCCGGCGCTGGTGATGCTGTTGCGCTGGCCATGACGGACGCGCTTGAGGCGCTGAATGCCGCCCTGTCCAGGGCGGGCCAGGCGACCGGACGGCCCGGCCAGGCACCCCGGCACCCAGACCGGGCGGCCAGGCCGGACAAGGCCAGCGCGGAGGGGCGCGAGCATGGGCCTGACGATCGGGGTTGACGTCGGGGGGACCAAAGTCTCTGCCGGGGCCGTCGACGAGAAAGGCCAGATCATCGAGAAGCTCAGGCGGTCGACGCCTGCGGCCAGTCCGGAACTGACCGCTGCGGTCATCGGCGACGTGGTCAACGAGCTGCTCGCTCGGCACGAGGCTGCAGCCGTCGGCATAGGCGCAGCCGGTTTCGTCGACGAGACCCGGTCGACGGTCGTGTTTGCGCCCAATCTCGCCTGGCGCGACGACCATATCAAGAAGCAGGTTGAGGACCGGGTGGGGATGCCCGTCCAGGTGGAGAACGATGCGAATGCCGCTGCATGGGCCGAAGCCACGCGGGGAGCCGCTCGGCGCCATGACCACATCATGCTCGTCGCGGTTGGCACCGGCATCGGCGCGGGCATCGTGATCAACCGCGAGCTCTACCGGGGCAGGTGGGGCGTCGCCGGAGAGCCGGGCCACTACCGCGTCGTGCCCGATGGCCGTCTGTGCGGCTGCGGGAACCGTGGCTGCTGGGAGCGGTACGCGAGCGGCAGCGCTCTGGTATCCGAAGCCCGGGACGTCGCCCGGCGATCGCCCCGAGCCGCGGTCCGGCTGCTACAGCTCTGCGGCGGCGTACCGGAGCAGATTACCGGGCCGGTAATTACCCGGGCTGCTCGCGAGGGTGATGCCGCTGCGCTGCGCTGTTTTGAGATCGTGGGGCACTGGCTTGGCGGGGGCCTCGCAGACCTGGCCGCGATACTCGATCCCGGCTGCTTCGTGATCGGCGGCGGGGTCTCCGATGCCGGCGACCTGCTGCTCCAGCCAGCGCGGGAGGCCTTCCAGAACGGGCTGACGGGCCGCCCTTACCGTAAGGCCGCGGAGATAAGGCTGGCCGAGCTAGGCAGCGACGCCGGCCTTATCGGTGCCGCTGACCTGGCCCGGTCCCGCTGAGCTCGCCTCGCTGCATAACAGGACGGCGCCGTTGTCCGGGTCGTCGCCGCGCGAGGGCCTATCGCCCATCCGCAGCACGACGACGGCGAACCCGCCGACGAATGCCGTAACGGCAAGCAGGGCGCCCAGGCCGGACACGTGCCAGCTCAGCAGCGTGGCCACCAGCAAGTAGGCCGGGCCGCCGCACAGGGCAGCCCAGGCGCCCTTGGCAACCGGGTCCAGCTTTGGCAGCGGCGGCGGCGGTGGCGGGATATACGGAATAAAACGGTCGTCCTCATCCTCGGCCGCTGGCGGTTGCGACGGGGGGGCGGCGTGACGGACGA
>DATJZH010000431.1:0-2435 GCA_035499215.1 Streptosporangiaceae bacterium
GCGAGGGCGGAGGGGTGGCCGCCCAGATCATGACGGACGAGGCCGGTGATCTGGGCAGGGTCCGGGCGCGCGTGAGCGAGCTGCTGCCCCCCGGTCCGGCACCGGCCGGGCGAGGCCCGGCCCAGCGGGTCCGCAGCTGGCGGGAGGAGGTCACGCAGACGGTGTCGGCACTAGAAGCCCGGCTCGCTGCCGTCGAACGGCACCTTGGCCTGCAGCCAGAGCCCCCGCCCGGCGACGACTCGGTGCGCGAGCGGCAGGAGCAGCAGGAGCAGCGCGAGCGGCAGGAGCAGCGCGAGCGGCAGGAGCAGCGCGAGCGGCAGGAGCAGCAGCCCCCGGCGGGTGACGACAAGGCGCGCGAGCCGCAGCCCCCCGCCGCGGAGGAGTCGCCGTGACGTGCGAGGGTCACGCGCAGCCAGCCGTCCTGCGGGCCCACGGCATGCGGCCGGGGGAGCACGCTCGTGATCGCTTGTGTCACAGGCCGAGGTCGTCCAGCTGCTTGTGCAGGTCGCCGCGAGGCCCGTCGTAACGCGAGGCGGGACGGGGCGGCGAGCCGGGCGGCCGGGCGGGTCCGGCCGGGACGGTCCGCCGGTCCCGGAACACCCAGCCGGCCAGGATCCCGCCGACGAGGCCGCCGATGTGCGCCTGCCAGCCGATCCCGCGCTGGGGCAGCAGCACGGAGAACTGATAGGCGAAGCACAGCGCCATCACCGCACCGATCAGCAGGTCGATGGCGTGCCGGTCGAAGAAGCCGCGGACCATGATGTAGCCGAAGTAGCCGAAGACCACGCCGCTTGCCCCGGCCCCTACCGAGCCCGGGCTCTCGAAGAGCCATGCGGCCAGGCCGCTGGAGAGGACCACCAGCACGGTCACGCCCGCGAACTTGGCTACGCCACGGTAGGCAGCCAGGAAGCCGAAGATGAACAGCGGCCCCGAGTTGCCCTCGATGTGCGTCCAGCTGAAGTGCAGGAACGGGGCCGTGAGGATGTCGGGCAGGCTGCCGAGCGCACGCGGCCGGATGCCGTAGTCAAAGGTGAGGCGGTAGCCGTCTGCGGAGTTGATGATCTGAATGATCCACAGCGCAGCCAGGATGCCCGCCATCACGTACAGCGCCTTGCGCGCCTCGGCCAGCACGGCAGCGGGATCGTCGGCGGCCATGGTCCACGAGCGGCGGGCCAGGCGCCGCGCTGCCCGCCCGGCCTGCCGGTCCTGACTTCCCGCGAAGGCACTGCTGGGCGTTCCCCTCGCTGGGCCGTCCGGGCCGCTGGCGCCGGTCGGCTGGGTGGGATTGCCGCTCATCGTCACGCCGTCCGGAGGTTTGCGGCCATGCTGGAAAGCTAGCCCATCCCGGGCTGCCCCGGTAGCGGCCGGCGTGTCGCTGGCTGCACCGGAAACCTGAGTTGTGATCACAGCACAGCAGGGCTACACCTGGCGATTGTAACAATACTTATTGCCGAACTGTGATGTGCGGAACACAAATTGCGGGTTGCCAACACAACTTTTTCTGCGGAAGTGCTTGGTCCACTTCCGCAGTTCTGGCAACGTGGTCCGCCGACGGCGACGGGCCCATATGCGGACGGGTCCCGGCTACCGACAGCGGAAGTGATTTCCGCCTGATTCGCCTGCTGTCACGCGACTCGCTGCCCTGTACCGCAGCGGTCCGCGCGCCAGACGATTTGCCTTGCGCGCATGGCCGACGGAAGGACCGCATTGTCACAGCACCGGAGACGGTCGAACGGCAGGCGTGGCCCGAGCGGGCGTGCTCGTGTCTTCCTCATCGGCACCGTCACGGCGGCTATGGCAATCACCATGGGAGCTGTGTATACCCTGGCCGGCCCGAACCATGCAGCCTTAGACCCGGTGGCCGAAGCCGCGGCACAGATCCCGATCAGCCATTCTGCCACGCTGCTGGAGCGCGAACGCCAGCATATGATCTTGACTGACTCGGCATCGCGGATGATGAACGTGGTCGCCGCCCCCAAGCTGGCGAAGCGCCCGACGGCGGCAGCCGCGCCGGACGCGTCGGCCGCGCCGGTAACGGCTGCCGGCGGCCCGGGGACGCCGGCCGCCTCGGATCTGCCCGCCGCCGCGGCGCCCGCGGTCAGCATGCCCGCGCCCGACCCTGGCTCTGCCGAGTCGATCGCCTACAACATGCTGCCTTCCTTCGGCTTCACCCCGTCGGCCCAGTACGGCTGCCTGTATAACATCTGGGTCCGCGAGAGCAGCTGGGCTTACAGCGCGGAGAACGCCAGCGGTGCCTACGGCATCCCGCAGGCATTGCCGGGCGACAAGATGGCAAGCGCGGGCGCCGACTGGCAGACCAACCCGGCTACCCAGATCAAGTGGGGCCTCGGCTATATTAAGAGCGCGTACCAGACACCGTGTGATGCATGGGCATTCTGGCAGGCCCACGGCTGGTACTGATCGGCAGCAGGCTA
>DATJZH010000432.1:0-2866 GCA_035499215.1 Streptosporangiaceae bacterium
GCGAAATAGGGGCGGCGCGCCCGCCTCACCGCATCGGGAGGTATGCCATGAATCACGACGGCGGGGGCCGGGCGACGCCGACCCGGCTGGGCCGTGCCGTCCATACCGTGCACGACGCCAGCGGCCCGGAGCGCGGGACCGGCCGGCGGCACCGCGAGGAGCACCGGCAGGGCAACTGGCTGCGGGTTGCTGCACACCTCTCGCGGAACGCTCGAGCTCGCGCGCGGCCGTGCCACCGACGCGCTCGCCGCCTACCGGACTACGGCTGGCCGAGCTGGTCGTGCCGCGGCACATGGTGACGACATGGATGACAGCGGGCCAGCTGCACGCCCGTCTGCGGCTGGGGGAAACCGGGCAAGTGGACGCCGTCCTCGCCGGGCTGGACGGGGAGCAGCGCGAAACCGGGGTGATGCGTATCGTCCTCGCGACGCTTCGGCTCGCCCGAGGCGACCCGCAGGCCGCGTCGGACGCGCTCGCGGCCGTCCTCGACGGCTCCGTCCCCATGCCGCTGGCCTGCAGCGGGATGGCGCAGGCTTTCCTGCTGGAGGCGATCGCCCGTGACGCGCTCGGCGACACGCCCGCCGCCGGCCGGGCCCTCGAGCATGCGCTAGACCTCAGCGAGCCTCTTGCCGTTCCTCCTCCACCCGGCGCGGGCGCTGCTCGAGCGGCATCGCCGGGGGCGTACCGCTCATCGAATGCTGGTCAGCCAGATCCTCCACCTGCTCGCCCAGGCAGCGCCGACGGAGCCGGACACCCAAGGAGGCCTGGCGCGGCCACCGGGAAACCTGGGGCCGGGGATTACGGCGGTGCGCAGGGGGGTCTGAGAGGGGTCGCCGCGGCCGAAGGCGGCATTGTGCCCCGCCGGGAGCAAACGCTGTGCTTCCCCTTGCCAGCGGCTGAGCCGCTCACGGCGAGCGAGATCCGCGTCCTGCGCTACCTGTAGACCCACCTCACAGCGCACGAGATCGCCCGCCAGCTCCACTTGTCCGTGCACACGGTAACGACCCACATGCGACACGTGTACGCCAAGCTGGGTGTGCACCGCCGCCACGAGGCTGTGGACCACGCCCGCGCCCTCGGCCTGCTGGCACCCGCCGCACGTGGGGCTTAAGGCCCGTGGCGGCCAGGAACGCTACCCGCGATCATGCATGTCAGCGGGCACACAGATACCAACGAGAGGAGTTGCCCTCATGAGCGTGTCAGACAGCGGTGACGAAAAGCTGCGTACGGCGGTGCTGGGAACCGGCATCATGGGTTCTGCGATGACCCGCAACCTGCTCGCGGCAGGGCTGCCGACGACGGTGTGGGACAGGTCGGCCGGGGCTACCATGCCGCTGGCCGAAGCAGGAGCCCTGGTGGCCGCGTCGGCCGCGGAAGCGGTACGCGATGCCCGCGTCGTCATCACCATGCTGCCGACTCCTGATGCTGTGAGCTCGGTGGTCTTCGACGGCGGCGTGGCCGGGGCATTCGGCGCGGGAGCAGCGTGGGCGCAGATGGGTACGATCGGCGCGGCGGACACCGCTGAGATCGCGGGGCGGCTCGGCCAGCTCCGGCCCGATGTGCTGTTCGTGGACGCGCCGGTGTCGGGAAGCAAGGGACCCGCTGAGAAAGGGCAGCTACTCATTCTCGCTTCCGGTCCTTCCGCCGCGGAGGCGATAACGAGACCGGTATTCTCAGCGATCGGCAGGAAGACCTTGTGGCTGGGCGAGGCCGGCCAGGGCAGCCAGATGAAGCTGGTCATCAACGCCTACATGTCTATCCTCATCGAGGGCGTCGCCGAAGCCCTGGAACTCGCCACCCAGCTGGGGGTCGACAGCGCGAAGCTGGCCGAGGCGATCGAGGGCGGCCCGCTGGACGCACCCATCGCCGACGCCAAGCTGCACAAGATGGAGCGTGGCGATTACGCGCCTGAGTTCCCGCTCCAGTGGGCTCTCAAGGACGTGGACCTGGCCATGAGCGCCGCGCCCGGCGCCACGCTGCCGCTGCTGGCCGCGCTGTCCCGGCAGTGGCACTCCGCCGTTGACGCCGGGCATGGCCGGGAAGATGTCAGCGCCGCCAGGCTGGGGCTGGCGAATACCAACGATTGACCGGCCGTACGGCCTGTCAAGGATCACATCGCGCGGGCCGGCCCGTCAGGAGCTCATGGGCTGCCCGGGCGCCGGTAACGCGGCATCACGTGATTCCGACGGTCGCCGCTCCGTGGCCGCCGGGTGGTGGCATCCGGCCGATCCGGCAGCGGCGGCGGGGGTGCCGCGGCGGACCGGAACGCGCATCGTGGCGGCGGCGGCGCGGTCGTCCACGAACTGGGCGGCGCCGGCCGCGATCAGCGCGATGACGCTGGCAGTGACCAGCCCGGCGTGGTAGGCGGCCAGATGCGACGTCGTCCGCCCGGCGGCGTGCTGGGTCAGGCCCACGGCGCTGGCCACCGTGGTCAGGATGGCCACCCCAGCCGCCATCCCGAGCTGTCGGGCGGTGTTGAACAATGTGGAGGCGGCGCCGGTATAGGCGGGAGTGATGGTCGCGAACGCGACTGCCTGCAGCGGCACCAGGTTCTGCGCCTGGCACAGGCCGAGCAGGAACATCAGCGCGCGGTACAGCATCGCCATCCCGGTCGGGGTGAGCATCCCGCCGCCGGCCCCCTGCAAGGCCCGGAACCCGACCAGTTTCCCGAACGTCTGCGCCAGCCTGCACAGCGCCGAGACCAGCGTGAAGATGGCCAGCGCGGCCAGGAACACCCGCCTGGTGCCGAACCGGTCACCCAGCCAGCCCGAGGCCGGGATGAACGCCGCCAGGCTGACCAGATAGCCGACGACCAGGCCGTCCATCCGGTTCAGCGGCACCGACAGGTCCCGGGAGATGGTCGGCA
>DATJZH010000433.1:0-3975 GCA_035499215.1 Streptosporangiaceae bacterium
CCGACAGTTCCGCCGCTCGAGACAAGAACGCCACCGTGGCGGCGTACCCGCCGCGGTCCCGCACCTGCCCGGCCGCCTGCTCCAGCAGGGCCGCCACCGCCTCATCGGGGCCGACCGCCGCCATCCCCAGATGCCATGCCAACCGATCAGGCTCATGTGGCTCAGCCACCGCTGTCAGCGCCTGGTGAATCCGGCGCCGCTGTCCCATCGGCGTACCGTGATAGGCCACCGAACGGATCAGCGGATGCCGGAACTCCACCTGCGGGCCGATCGCGGCCAGGTCGTCCAGGTCGGCCGATGCGGCCGCGTCCGGATCGATGCCCAGCTCCTTGGCCGCGTGCCACAACTGCTCCTGGGAGGCGGCCGGCTCGGCCGCGGCCACCGCCAGCAGCAGCCGCGCCTCCAGCGGAAGCCGGCTCACCCGGCGGCCGAACGCCTTTTCCAGCGACCCGCCGATCGGCAGCGGCTCGGGCAGCGCCTCCGCCCCCGCCAGCTGGGCCGCCGACAGCTCTCGGGCCACCTCCGCTAGCGCTAGCGGATTCCCGCCGGTGCCGGCCACGATCCGGGCACCGACTGCCGGGCTCAGCGGTCCTGGCGCCAGCGAGGCCAGCAGCTCCAGCCCCGCACCCTCATCCAGCCCGCTGATCACCAGCTCCGGCAGCCCCGCCAGCGCGGGCAGCGGGTCGGCCAGCTCTCGGACCGCGAACACCAGCACGACTTGCTCGGCGTACAGGCGCCGCGCCACGAAGCCCAGCACCACCGCCGATTCGGGATCCAGCCATTGCACGTCGTCGACCACGCACAGCAGCGGCGCTTCCGATGCAGCGTCGGCCAGCAGCGTCAGCACGGCCAGCGCGACCAGGAACCGGTCCGCCGGCGGCCCTGTCACCAGCCCGAACGTGCTCTGTAGCGCGTCCCGCTGCGGGCCTGGCAGCTGCTCCAGGTGATGGGCGAACGGGAGCAGGAACCGGTGCAGCCCGGCGTAACCCAGTTGGGTCTCTGGCTCCACCCCAGTCAGCCGGGCGGTCCGCAGGCCTGCCGCCGTCGCGGCGGCGACCGTCTCGTCTAGCAGCGCGGTCTTGCCGACCCCGACCTCGCCCCGCAGTACCAAGGTGCCGCTGAAGCCGTTGGCGGCCCTGGCCAGCAGGCCGCGGAGGGCCTCGCGCTCTGCCGACCGGTCGACAAGCGCCGCGTCCGCACGCACCTGCTTGTCTTCCCGTAGACACGACCCGAATTCGTGGTGCGTTATCGCCGTCACCATGACAGGGCGGGCCTGGGCCGCGTCGAAACCTGCGTCCAGCCAGTCTGTGCATTCCATAGCGGCCCTCCGTCGGCCAGCCTCGACCCCGATCTCAGCGTTCCACGCTGGCCGTGGCCTGCCATCGCGGGTAGCTGGCGTCGCGTCATAGCGGCTAGCTTCATGTCCTGCCTTACCGCTAGCCCCCAGCGGGCTGCCGAGCCCACGACCATCAGGCCGGGGCAGACTACGGATTTCGTTGATGCGATCCCCGCCGGTCATCCGTGACGTCGGCGGCATGATCGGCAGATTCAGCAGCCAGTCGGCCGCGCCTTCGGCAGAGGGGGAGGGGCGGCACAAGCCGACCGCCGCCGTGACCACCCCGTCGGTGCCCGGGTGGCTGGCAGGCTGCTGGCTTGCTTTCCTGAGCGTTCTCGCGTGGCTGATCCTGTCGGCGATCATCCTGCGGCTAACCACCGCGACGGCCGCCGCGGTATTCCTGGGCGCGGTATTGCTGCTGGGTGCCTCCGAACAGGTTATGGCGCGGGCCGGTAGCGGTCTGCCGCTGCGGCGCAAGCTGGAGGGGCATGCCGTGGCCGCCGCCTTGGCGCTGTTCCTCACCCTCTTCCTCGCCACCTGGCGTGGCCGGAGCGCGGCCGTCGGCGTGCTCGCCCTCGCACTGGCCGTGATCGTGGTCGCGCTGGTCGGCGGCTTCGTTCCGGCCGTGCTCGAGGCGGTCGCGGGTTCGCTGCTGCTCCGCTTCTTCGCCGTGGCGCAGCCCGCTAGGTTCATCATCGGCGGGGCAGGCAAGGCGGCGGTCCTGGGTGTGGCCGTGGCCGTGGCCGTCAGCTTCGGGGTCGAAGACGCCGCGCGCCGCACCCGGCAGGCAGCCTGGGCGGCGGCCGAGGCGGCCCGTTGAGCTGGTACGTTCCTGACCCCTTATCGTAGGCCTGACAGGGGCATACGAGAAGGCGGGCGGCCGGCCCGACGGCAGGCAGGCGATAGAAGGGAACCCGGTAATGGCCGAAGCGAGCCGACCGCAGGTGGTCACGCTCCGTTCGGGGGACGTCGTGCGGGTGCGGCAGGTACGGCCCGGTGACGCGCCCGCGCTGGCCCGGGCCTACGCGAACCTGGGCGAGCAGTCGCGATACCGGCGTTTCTTCACCGTCATGCCCGAACTTCCCGAGGCCACCCTCAAGGCGGCGGTTGAGGTCGACCACACCGACCATGAGGCACTGGTCGCCATTCCGCTGCTGTCCTCGGAGATCGTGGGGGAGTGCCGGTTCATCCGCCGCGCGGACCAACCCGATACCGCCGATGCGGGGGTGACGGTGATTGACGCATGGCAGGGCCGCGGGCTTGGCTCCGTGCTGCTCACCCGCCTGAGTGAGCGCGCCCTCGAGGTCGGGGTCGATTACTTCGCCGCGGAGATCCTCGCCGAGAATCGGACCATGCTCGCGCTCCTGCCCAGCCTGGGCCAAGTCGAGACCGAATCGCTTGGTCCCGTGGTGACCGCCCGCATCGAGATCGCCGACCCGCCCCGGCACACCGCGCAGGATTTCCTGGATCTGCTGGCCGCGGCGGCCCGCGGGGACATCGTGAGCATCCCCGTCCTGGTCCGTCGGCTGGTCCGGATCCCGGATGAACTCGCTCACATCGTGCGACTGCCGGTGACCGCGTTGCTGAAGGCGCTGCGGCCTCGGTCCCCGGGCCCCTGACGCGCCGTACAGTCCTAACACGGCCCGGATCTGGTGCCCGGCCGCGATGATCGAATGGCGATACTTCTTGTGATGGTGCTGGCAGAAGAAGACCGGACCCGCGTTGGTGATCACTTCTACCTTGGCCCAGGCCGCATGGCACCTGTCGCAAAGCACCTGCAGGATTTCACTTGCGGCGGAGTTGTACGCGTTCACCGCGACCCGCCCGCGCCGGCTGCGGTCACCGTCGCCGAAGATTCCCATCATTAGCCCTTTCACGGTTGGACAGCGGCTGCTCACCGCGTCTTCTAGTCCACTCCCTATAACCGTCGCGGGAAAAGCGATGTCGGCTCTGCTGAGATCGTCTCGCGCTATAGAACGAGCCTGGCTTGGGACAATAGCCCAGGCCTATGTCACCACAGCTGCCATCGCCTTGCTTTTGCCCGCCGCGCGGGTGGACTTAATACAGCAGACTTCGCAGAAGGGTGGATCAGATGGGACGTTCGGGCTGGCTGACGTTTTCCGCTGTGGTGCTGATCATCGCGGGGATCATGCGAGTGATCGATGCGATCTGGGCCTTCTCATACCACGGCGCCATTCCCGGTAACCTGCAGGGTGCGCTGCTCGGGCACAGCCTCGCGACCTACGGGTGGATATGGCTGATCATCGGCATAATCCTGATCGCCGCGGGCGTCCTGGTCCTTGGCCCAGGCGACCAGCCCAGCGCAGAAATCTCCCGCTGGGTGGGAATCATCGCCGCTGCGCTCGCCGCGATCTCGGCCATGTTCGTGATGCCGTACTACCCGGTCTGGTCGCTTCTCTACATCATCCTCGCGATCACGGTGGTCTACGGGCTCTCGGCCCATTACAGCGAGAAGACGGCTTGACGTCGCCGCCTGGCGGTGCGGCCGCCGTAGCCAAGGTCAAGGTGGCCAAGGTCAAGGCGGCCGCCCGGCCGTGGCGGTCCATCTTCCTGCTGGTCCTCGCGGTGATGATGGCGACCCTATCCCGCTCGGCCCGGACGGCGGCCGCCAGCGAGTA
>DATJZH010000434.1:0-7711 GCA_035499215.1 Streptosporangiaceae bacterium
ACGTCGTCGACGATGCTGGCCGAGGCGAGCAGGATCTCGGGCGCGAGGTCGCGCAGCGACACGTGCAGCACCAGCGGATTGTGCCCGAGCCACGACAGCTCGCTGACGTGCGGCTGGCCGGCGACGGTGGCGAAGACCACCAGGTCGCTGGAGCGGATCAGCTGCTCGGCGCTGTCGTGCACGGTGATCTTGCTGGCGGTGCCCGACTGCTCCAGGTAACCGCGGAAGCCAGCCGCGCTGTCGGCGGACAGGTCGTGCACCCCGATCTCGTCGAACGACCAGCCGGCAGCGGCCAGGAAGGTGTGGATATAGCGGGCGATCAGGCCCGCTCCGAAGAATCCGGCCCGCGTCGGCCGCCTCCGGCCGCGGCTGAGCCAGTCAGCCGCGGACGCCGCCAGCGCGGCCGTCCTGGTGGCGCTGATGATCGAGCTCTCCAGGCAGGCGAACGGATAGCCGGTGTCGTGGTCGTTGAGGATCAGCACGGCCGAGGCCCTCGGGATGCCGGCCGCCACGTTCGCCGGGAAACTGGAGATCCACTTCAGGCCGTCCACCCGGATCTGGCCGCCGATCGAGGCGGGCAGCGCGATGATCCGGGCAGACGGGCGGTCGGGGAAGCGCAGGAAGTAGGACGGCGGGTTCACCGAATCACCGGCGCTGTGCAGCCGGTAGGTGGCCTCGACCAGCTCCACGATCTGGCGCTCTCGCCCCTGCAGCGCGTGCTGTACCTGGGCACCGGGTATCACGGCGAACGGCGGCACGGTGATCGGCGGCACGGTGACCGGCGCGGTTGCGGGCCCGGTTGCGGCGGAAACGCTGGCGGTCATCCGGCAGTCACCTCGATCGTCGGCGAGCAGTCGGCCAGGCGCACCGCGTCGGCCATTCCGACCAGCACTTCGCGCGATCCCTCGTAGGGCTCCCTGCTGTGCGCGGTGCGGATGTTGTCCACGAGCATCAGATCGCCGGCTTGCCACGGCTCGCGTGCGGTGTTGGCCTCGTAGACCTCGTTGAGCAGCTGCACGATGTCCTCGCCGATCGGGTCGCCGTTGCCGAAGCGGGTATTAAACGGCAGCGCGTCGGCGCCGTAGACGTCCACCAGGTATTCGCGGACCTCGGGGTCCATCGTCTGCTCGTTGAGGAAGGCGACCTGGTTGAACCAGCAGCGCTGGCCGGTCAGCGGGTGGTGCACCACGGCGCTGCGGCGCTGCCTGGTGCGCAGGCCGCCGTCGGGCTGCCACTCGAACTCGATGGCGTTAGCGCGGCAGTAGCTCTCGACGGCGCCGCGGTCGTCGGTGCCGAGCGCCTCGGCGACCGACGCGCCGACGTCGTCGTTATAGTTGCGGGTGAGCAGCCAGCCCTCCCCCTCAAACCGCCTGATCAGCTCGGCGGGCAGCGCGCGGAGCACGGCCGGCGAGTCGGCTATCCCGGTCGCCCCGCCGTCGGCGGGCGCGCTGAGGCACGCGAACAGCATCAGGCCGGGGAACTCTAGGGTGTAGCTCAGTTCGTGGTGCATGCACATCGGCTGGTTCGGCGGCCACTTCGATGAGGAGTACACGCCGTCGGAGTAGGTCCGCCGGTGCGCGAAGGCCTCCTTCTCGGTCATCAGGCCGGTGGCCAGCTGCTGGAAGACCGCACCGGTCTCGGCCGCGTCGCGCAGCCCGAGGCCGCGGACCAGGACGCAGCCGTGCTCGCCGACGGCGGCGCGCAGCGCCTCCCGGTGCTGCGCCGCCCAGCCCGGCGCGTCGCCGGCGGCCTCGGCCAGCAGCACCGCGGGCCTGCCGGGCTGCAGGTCCGCGCGCAGCACTGCCGCCGGGGATGTGAATGACATCTCGATTCCTTTCAGTTGCTGCTCAACGGGACCTGGCGTCGACCAGCCCGGCCAGATCGGCGAGGATCGGGTGCCGGGTGAGGTCCTTGAGGGACACCGCGCGGTCCAGGGCGATTGCCAGCTGAACTGCCGACAGCGACGTGCCGCCCCGGTCGAAGAAGTGGTCCCCGCGGCCGATCTGGCCCTGCGGGATGCCCAGGACCTTCGCCCATGCGCCCGCGAGCCGCTCCTCGGTCGGCGTGCTCGGCGGGTGGTAGTCCTCCTCGACGACGTCGAGTTCTCGGGCGAGCGCCGTCAGCGCCCTTCTGTCGATCTTGCTGTTGGCGGTCAGCGGCAGGCCTTCCCGCCAGTGGCAGCCCTGCGGGACCATGTACTCCGGCAGCGATTTCCCCAGCCGGTCCCGCAGCACGGCGGGCTGCAGCGGCCGCGGCCCGCTGTAGAAGGCCACCAGGTGCTTGCTCCGGTCGGCCCGCTCCGCGACGACAACCGCGCCGTCGCGGACACCGGGCACCCGCAGCAGCATGTTCTCGA
The DNA here is from genome assembly GCA_035499215.1 of Streptosporangiaceae bacterium. Taxonomy (GTDB): domain Bacteria; phylum Actinomycetota; class Actinomycetes; order Streptosporangiales; family Streptosporangiaceae; genus DATJZH01. The sequence goes on from DATJZH010000434.1 coordinate 2,357, forward strand.
TCTCGCCGATCTCGATCCGGAAGCCACTGATCTTGACCTGGGTATCCCGGCGGCCGAGGAACTCCAGCTTGCCGTCGGGCTGCCAGCGGCCGTAGTCGCCGCCCCGGTAGAGCCGCTGGCCCGCGCGGTGCGGATCGGCCATGAAGGCCAGCCGGGTGCGCTCGGGGTCGTTGACGTACCCGCGGCCGACGCAGACCCCGGAGAAGACGATCGCGCCGGGGGCGCCGAGCGGCACCGGTGACAGGTGCTCGTCGACGACGTAGACGCGCACGTTGCTGATGGGCGGACCGAGCGGGACCCGTTCCCGGTCCGGCACCCGGTCCATGACCTCGTGGTTGGTGTCGTCGGAGGTCTCGGTCAGCCCGTACGCGTTGACCAGCTTGATCTGCGGCTGCGCCGCGAACCAGCGCTGCGTGAGCTCCTTCTTGAGCGCCTCGCCGGTAACCGACACCCGCCGCAGGTCCGGCAGCTCGCGTGGGTGCTGTTCCAGGTAGGACAGCACGACTTCGAGATAGGACGGCACCACCTGGAGCACGGCGACCCTGCCGTCCACGATCTTGTCGACGAACCGCTGGGCGTCCAGGATCACCTCCTGCTCGATCAGCAGGGTCCGCCCGCCGACCAGGAGCGCGCAGACCAGCTGCCACAGCGAGATGTCGAAGCACTGAGGCGCGGTCTGGGCGACCACCTGCCCCGCACCGATCCTCAGGTCGTCGATCTTGGCGTAGAGGTGGTTGAGCATGCCCGCGTGCTCGCACATCGCGCCCTTGGGCTCGCCGGTGGAGCCGGAGGTGAAGTAGATGTAGGCGAGCTGGTCCGGCGCGACGCCGACGCCGGGATCACCGTCGCCGTGGTCCTGCTCGCAGGCCGCGCCGATGACGAGCGTCTGGACTCCGGGCAGCGATTCGAGGGCCTGGCCGAGCGCGGCGGTGCTGCCTGGCTCGGTCAGCACCAGCCCGCACCCGGCGCGGGCGAGCGTGGCCGCGATGCGATCGGCCGGGAAGTGCGGCTCGATGGGCAGGTACACGCCGCCGGCCTTGAAGACGGCGAGGACGGCGGCCATCCAGTCCAGGTTGCGCTCGGTCACCACAGCGACCACGCCCTCTCGGCGCAGTCCCCGCGCCAGCAGGGCTCGTGCCAGCCGGTTGGCACGGACGTTGAGCTCGTGGTAGGTCCACTGCCGGCCGCCGTGCACGGCCGCGACGGCGTCCGGGTGTGCCCGCACCCGCTGCTCGAACAGCTCGTGGAACCGCCGGTCCGGCAGCTCCCTGCGCCGCCCGGCGAGCCCGTCGAGCTGGAAGCGGAGTTCCCCGGCGGAGAGCAGGCTCTGCCGCCCTGGCTCGGCATCCGGATCGGCGGCGATCAGCGCCAGCGCGGTGAGGTGATAGCCGGCGATCCTGGCGGCGCAGTCCGCGTCGAGCACGTCGGTCCGGTACCGCAGCCGCAGGACCAGGCGGCCGCCGGGTTGCGAGATCCCGGCCCGCAGCACGGTGCCGGCGGCGAGCTCGGCGCCGTCGCCGCCGTCCGGATCGAACACGGTCTCGAACGACGGCCCGGCCAGGCCCAGCTCGCGGCTGAGATCAGCGACCGGGAAGTCCTTGTGCGAGAGCAGCTGCGACTCGGCTCGATGAGTGTCCAGCAGCACCGTCCGCCAGGAGCCGGGTCCGGTCGCCAGCCGACAGGGCAACGGCGCGCCGCCCGCCGCGGCGACGTAACCGGTCGCGACCTCGCCCTCGCCTGACAGCGCGGCGAGCACCCTGGCGTGCGCGGCCAGCAGCACCGAGCTGAGCGGCACCGCCAGATCCGCCGCCAGCCGCCGCAGCGCCGCCGCGAGGTCGCCGGGGATCGCCGCCTGGTGCTCGGCGGCGCCAGCCACCGGGCGGCGGGTCCACCGCGGGATCTCGGTGGACCCGCCAGCGGCGAGCACGCCGCGCCAGAAGTCCCGGCCGGCCTCCGCGGCTGTCACATCGTCACCCAGGATGATAGTGGTCATCTCACATCTCCCTGGCCGGGTTCCCGCCCCACCGTGCGTGCTGCGGGATCTCCTCGCCTTTCATGAGAAAGGAGTCCGGGGCGAGCACTGAGCCGTCGCCCATCGTCACGCCGTAGTGGACCAGTGCGCCCACCCCGACGGTGCAGCCGGCACCGATCGTGCTTCGGCCGGACTTGAAAGTGCCGTCCTCCTGGGAGTGGCACTGGATCGTGCTCCCCGTATTGAGCGTGCAGTCGTCCCCGATGGTGACCAGAGTCCTCTCGGTCAGGTAGCAGCCGTCGTCGAAGACCCTGCGGCCGATCCGCACGCCCAGCAGCCGCCAGATGACGGTCTTGAACGGGGTGCCGTCGAAGAAGTGCAGGAATTCCTCCGCGGGCACCTTCCAGAGGCGCTCGATCCGCCAGAAGTACGGGTCGTAGATGGAGCAGTATCTGGGCTGCAGCGGGCGGAATCGCGTGAGGACGCGCTCCGCGAGCACGTAGTAGGCCGCGCTGACCACGATGACGAGCCCGAAGAACGCGGCCGTCAGCACGTGCGCGAAACTGCCGTAAAGATCGATGGCGGCCAGGCCGATCACCATGATCAGGAAGAGGTGCAGCCACCGGGTGAACAGGAAGACGCCCATGGTCTTGATGTTGTACCGGTCCTTCGCGGCAAGGCGGCTGCGCAGCTCGTCCCCGGTCCGGAAATGGTCGAATCGGCTGTCACGCTCAACCGATCGCGGAATCTCGAAGCACGGCGAGCCCAGCAGGCCCACCCCTGCGCGGATCTTCCCGTCGAGCGGGATCATCACCTTCGTCGCGAGGAGGCAGTTGTCGCCCGTCCTGCCCCCGGCGGGATAGGCAATTCTGTTCCCGAGGAAGTTGCGCGGCCCGATCGACACCCGGGACACGCGGAAGGACGTGCTGGAGAAGTCGTCATTGACGATCGACAGCCCGTCGGCGACCATCGTCCCGCTGCCGACGGAGCTCAGGTACGGGGTGACGTGGGCCACCTCAGTGCCGAAATTCGACCCGGTCTGCTCGACCCGGGAGAGGTCGTACCCGAGGCAGCGCAGGTAGTGCACGATGTAGGAGCTGTCACCGAACAGACGCGTGAAGAACTTTATGCCGGTCATGCGGGTGATCGCCCGGTGGACCCGGTCGCGGAAGCCATACAGGGGATAGACCGTGTCCGGCTTGATGAAGCGGTTCAGCACGCGTGGGACGGTGACCACCATGAGGAGGCCGGCCAGCACGGCGCCGCAGAACAGCACGGCGGACAGGACGAGCGCGTCGAGGTAGAGCGCCGGCGACGTGAGCGCACCCACGCCCTCGTCCAGCAGACTGGCCAGCGACGGCACCGCGGCCCGCAGCATGTACAGGCCCCCTTCGATCAGCGGCAGGTACAGGAAGAGCACAAGGAACAGGCTCAGCGCGCAGAATCTGGCCCGGCGCAGCGGGCCGCAGCGAGCCGGCCCGACCCGCAGGTAGTTCAGTTCGGTGCGCTGCGCCGGAGATCCGTGCCACCGCTCGCCGGCGGGCACCACCTGGCCGCCGTGCAGCGCGGAGGTGTGACCGAGCTGCGCCCCGTCGCCCATCGACGTGCCGATGTCGAGCACGGTCTTCTCGCCGACGAGAACGTCCCGGCCGAGGGTGACCGGGCCGGTCTGGATCCGGCCCGCCTGCGCCCGGTAGCAGGAGAAGAACGAGTCCTTGCGGATCACGGTGCCCGCGCCGATGGTGAGCAGGTCGGTGCACACGGGCACGTTCCGGGAGAAGATCGCGGTGCCTCGCCCCACTTTCGCGCCCAGCGCCCGCAGGTAGAGCACGTAGAGCGGCGAGCCGGCGAAGACGAGGGCCAGCGGGTTCGACCGGACCAGGATCTTGACGATCCAGAAGCGGACGTACGCCAGGCTCCAGACGCGAATCTGGCGGGGCTTCCACCGGCCGATGAGGATCCATTTCGCCAGGATCGGCAGGGTGCACAGGACGAGGAAGCCGGCCCCGCTGAACAGGACCGACCGCAGGTAGATGCCGATCACACCGGAGCCGGCGGAGATCCACTCGTAGCCCGCCCCGACGACAAGCGCGGCAAGGTAGCAGTATCCGAGGAAGAACAGGACCTGCAGCGCTGCGCACACGAGGTACTGCAGCGTGCGGGCTGGTGCCGCCGCCTCGGTCGGCGCCGGAGCCGGCGGCTCGGCCGGGGCGGGCGCCGCGTCCGCGAGCGCCGTCGCCAGGCTGGTGATCGTGGGGTGCTGGTAGATGTCCTTCATCGACACCGGCGGCAGGTCCGCGCGCTTCCTGATCCGTGCGCAGAACCGGGCCATCACCAGCGAGTCAGCACCCAGGTCATCGAAGAAGTTGCTGTCGGCGCGCACCCGCTCGACGCCCGCGATGTCCGCCAGTACCTCGGCGAGGATCCGCCCGGTACCGGTCGCCGGGCCGGCGCGCTCATCCTGGCTTGCTGAAGGCTCGGCCGGATCGGCTGTGCATACCTCGGCCGGTTTTCCCGCCACGTCAGCTCCCCTAGCAGAAATCGGCGATTCGGTGACATTCCCGGCAGGCATGTTAGGACCGCTCCGGTGACAGGACCGGCGGCGCGGGCAGGCTGCCGGGGAACGGGGTCAGTTCTTCGGAGCCGAGCACGTCCTCGCCGTAGAGGCCCCGGAGCCAGTGGGCGTGGTAGACGGTCTCGAGGTAGCGTTCGCCGAGATCGGGGGCGATGGCCACCGAGGTGAGCCCGCGGGCGTCATGGCGGGCCAGCCAGCTCATCGCGCCGCTGATCACCGTGCCGGTCGAGCCGCCGAAGAGGAACCCGCGCCTGGCCAGGCGATGGCACGCGCGGATGGTGTCCGCCTCCTCCACCCGCACCACCTCGTCCACCAGGGACTCGTCGAGCAGCGGCAGACGGATGCTCGTGCCCAGGCCGGGGATCATCCGGCGGCCCGGCGCACCACCGAAGGCCACCGAGCCGACGCTGTCTACTGCGACGACCCGCACGGGCGCGCGCCACTCCCGGAAGTAGCGCGCGCAGCCCATCAGCGTCCCGGAGGTGCCGGCCCCGACGAACAGCACGTCCAGCTGCGGGAACTGGCGAGCGATCGCCGGCGCCGTCGTGCGGTAGTGCGCCTTCCAGTTGCCGGTATTGGAGTACTGGTCGAGCCACACGTACCGGTCGTCGGCGGCGCACAGGGCGCGGACGTACTCGATCCGCGCGCCGAGGAAGCCGCCGACGGCATCCGGCTCGGCGATCACGTGCACCCGGCTGCCCAGCGCCTCCATCAGCAGCCTGGCCGCCAGGTTGCAGCGGGAATCGGTCACGCACAGGAACCGGTAGCCCTTGCTCGCCGCGATCATGCTCAGCGCCACGCCCAGGTT
>DATJZH010000435.1:0-3346 GCA_035499215.1 Streptosporangiaceae bacterium
GCGGTGCTCGGCTTCGGTGCTGTTGTCCAGCCGGGCGGCTTTGAGCCGTTTGAACAGGTGGCCGGCGCGGGCCATGTGCACGGTGAGGCGGCGGCGGACGGCGATGTGGCCCAGCGCGGTGGCCAGGTGGGTCTTGCCGACGCCGACGGGCCCGAGTATCAAAGCCCCGTGGGCGGCTTCGGCGAACCGCAGGCTGACCAGCTCGTTCCACAGCTGCTGGTCGTAGCGGACGGCGGCGGCGGGGTCCCAGGTGTCCAGCCGCATGTCGGGGTCGAGCCCGGCGGCGCGGGCGCGGCGGGCGGCCGAGCCGTTCTCCCGGCGGGTGACCTCATCGGATAGCAGCAGTTCGAGGAAGTCGGCGTGCGGGAGTTTGTTCTGCCGGGCGAGGGTGAGCCGGTCGGGGAGGGTGGCCAGGAGCTGGCCGAGCTTGAGGGTGCGCAGGTGCCGTTTGAGGTCGGGGCTGACCGGGTCGGCCAGGGTCATCGGGTGTCCTTTCATCGCTGGTGCTGCCTGTGGCGGGGAGGCTGGTGCCGTGGCCCGGGCAGGGGTGCCCGGGCCGTCGCGGGGGCTGCGGTCATCGCGGTGCCCGGCGGCTGGTGCCGTTGCCGGTCGTATCCGCGGGCTGGTGCCCGCTGCTGCCGTCGGCGTGAGGGTGCTGTCCGTCGTTGCCGGCGGGCGCGGCGGGCCTGCTGATGAGGATGTCGTGCAGCAGGCCGGCGAGGCGGTGCTGCTCGGCGCGCTCGCGGTCCAGGGCGGCCTGGTCGCGGGCGAGCTGGTCGCGCAGCCCGGCGATGGTGTCGTTGGAGGCGGCCAGCTGCGCGGCCGCGGCGGCGAGAGCGGCGTCGTGCCGCTGCTGGTCAGTCTCGCGGGCGCGGGCAGCATCGGTGCGGGCTGCCTCGGCTGCGGCCACGGCGGTGTCCCGCTCGGCGCGGGCGGCGGAGACGGCCTGCTCCGCTTCGGCGATCCGGGCTGCCGCTGCCCGGCGTTCGCCGTCCAGGGCGCGGCCGGCGTCGTCGGCACGCTGGCCGGCTTGCTGGCGCGCGGCGGCCTCGGCTTGCATCGCGGTGATGGCCTGGGCGGCGGCGGCGCGGGCCTCGGCGGCGTCGAGCTCGGCGGCGTGCCGGGCGACCGCCTGGCTGGCGGTCTCGGCGCGGGCCTGCTCCAGCTGGGCGGCGGCCTCGGCGCGGACCGCTTCGGCCTGGGCTTCGGCGGCCTCAAGGTCGCCGGCCGCGGCCAGCTGAGCCCCGAGGGCGGCGAGCTGGTCCAGCGCGGCCGGCAGCTGCGCGCCCAGCCGGCTCATCGCGGCGAGCGCGTCGTCGCGGATGGCCGCGGCCCGGCTGACCGCCGCGGTGACCGGCCGGTCCTGGCCGGGCTGCCCGGTGAGCTGGGCGCGGCGCCGGAACGCGGTCATCGCGGTGTGCCGGACCAGCACGGCCGTGCCGTCCCCGCGATCTTCGGGGACCCCCTGCTCGCAGTAGCCGGGCCGGGGACCTGGCGCGGCCGGGTCCTTGTCCCGGGCCGGGCTGGCGCATCCCGGGTACCGGCACCTGCCCGGCGCGCTCTCTGCCTGCGTCCGGTCAGCGGTCTGGGTCACAGCGGTCATCGAAAGCTGTCCTTCCTGCTGGCCGTGCCGGGGGCACGGCGGGATGAAATGAAATGAGAGGCAACGCGATGCGATGAAATGGATTGAGAGGAAATGAGCGCCGTCAGGCGCCGCTGGCATCTGGTCCGCCGGGCAGGACCTGCATGCGGACGCCGGTGGCGGTGGCGAACTCGCGGGGATCACGGGCGAACCGGGCCGCGGTCACCTTCGCGGCGGCTTCGCCGGCCTGGCGGGCGCGCGCGGCGGCCTGCGCGGCCTGCTTCCCGGTGCCCTTCTCCACGATCGACTTGATCTTGGCGACGCTGATCACGTCGAGTTCCAGGGCGGCCGCGCAGGCCTGCTCGACCGGGTCGCTGCCGTAGGTGCGGGCCAGGCCGATCAGCGCGTAGACCGCGCGCATCCGCGTCCACGGCAGCGGCGTGTCCAAGATCCGGGCGGCATAGATCCCGATCGCCTTCCCGCGGGCGGCGGCCATCGCCGCCAGCTTGTCCACATCCCGGCGGGCGTAGATGTCGGTGCCGGGCGGGAAGTCCGCCGCATCACTGGCCCGGCCGCCGGCCGGCTGCTGCGCATGCGTGCGGATCACCTGGCCACGGTGGTAGATCTTCACCAGCGCCCCGTCCGCCCGCACGCTGACCTGCTGCCCGGCCAGCCGGTACGGCACGGAGTAGAACGCGTTCTGCGCCCGGACATGGAAATCGCGCTGCACTTTGGCCTGGCTCCACGCCGGCACCCGGTACGGGTGCTCCGGCGCGGGCAGCAGCACCGGCGCCTCCACCTGGGCGAACACCTCCGCAGGCCGCTGCCGGGTGGTACCGTGCACCCGCATCCCGGCCCGGATGCGGCACCAGTCATCGGCGCGGCACTGCGCGTCTTCGATGCCGTTGAAGTCCTCCCCGGCGAAGAAGCTGCGCTGGGTGAACTTCACCCCATTTTCGACCCTGCCCTTGTCCTGGGGGGAGCGGACCCTGGCCGGGTCGCAGACCAGGCCGCGGGCCTGCGCGTACTCCAGCCACTCCCGGTTCCACCGCGGCTCCAGCCGGCCCGCCTTATCCACCACCGGCTTAAGGTCGTCCGCGACCAGGACCCTGAACATACCGCCATAGAACGCCCAGGCCGCCTCGCAGCCGGCGATCACCGCGGCCGTCGTCTGCGAGAACGTCAGGTACACGAAGCAGTACCGCGACAGCACCGCGGTGAACACCAGCGCGTGCAGCTTCCGCCGCCGGTCCCCGTCGCTGATCATGCCCAGGTAACCGAAATCCAGCTGCACCTCTTCGCCAGGCGCCCCGTCGGCCACCGGCACCGTCACCTGCTGCCGGGACGAGGAAGAATAGCCGCACTCCTCAGCCGCGAACCGGGCCAGCGTCCGGTACGGCACCGCCGTCCCGGACCGCTCCAGCAGCTCGTGAATCTTCACCAGCGTCAGGCCGTCCTTCACCCAGGCGGTGATCCCGGCCTTCCGCTCTGCCAGCGCCTCCCACGACGGGCCGTGCCCGGCCGGGCGGGCCGGGCGCACCGCCGCCACCACCTGCCCGAGCAGCTCATCGGTTAGCTGCGACTCATCCCCGCCACGGGCCAGGCCCGCTGCCTGCGCCGCCCCGATATACCGCGCGGCGGTCTTCACATCCACGCCCGCCCGCCGGGCCGCCGGGCGCTTGCCCGCCCCGGCCAGCCACGCCCGCAGGACCTCTCTCACCTGTATCACCAGAACCTCCCGGAACGCCATTCCCTGCCGTCTCT
>DATJZH010000436.1:0-3392 GCA_035499215.1 Streptosporangiaceae bacterium
CAGGCGACGGCAGTCAATTCCGACGGTGCCTCGAACGTGCTGCAGGCCTGGGACATGCTGCACGGGAACCCGGTGCTGCACGGCTGGTGGCTGTCGGACGTGTCCTTCTACACCACCGAGCTGCCGCAGTACGTGCTGGTCGAGTCCGTGCGCGGGCTGGGACCGGATGTGGTGCACGTGGCGGCGGCGATGACGTACACGCTTCTCGTGCTGCTCGCGGGGCTGCTGGCGAAAGGCCGCGCGGGCGGCCGCGAGGGTCTGGTCCGGCTGCTGATCGCCGTCGGCGTCATGCTTGCCCCGCAGCTCGGCAGCGCCAGCTACACGCTCCTGCTGTCGCCGGATCATGTCGGCACTGGCGTGCCGCTGCTGCTCATCTGGCTGATCATCGACCGTGCCCGGCCGCGCTGGTACGTGCCGGTGGTGGCCGGGGCGCTGCTGGCCTGGGTGCAGGTCGCCGACTCGCTGGCGCTGCTCATCGGCGTCCTGCCGCTGGTCATAGCGTGCGCGGCGCGGACCGGATGGCAGCTCGCCCGCGGCGAGCCCGGTCGCGGCCTGTCCCGCAGACTGGCCGGATGCTGGTATGAGCTGAGCCTGGCGGCTGCGGCGATCGCCTCGGCCGGGGCCGCGCGGCTGGCGGCGCTGCTGATCCGCGGTGCCGGCGGATACCGTGTCTGGCCGCCTGGCAGCCGTCTTGCCGGTACCTGGTCGCTGCTGTACCAGAACGCCGTGCTGGCGTATCGCGGGGTACTGGGGCTCTTCGGGGCGGATCTCGGCGGGCAGCGGGGTCCCGAGGTGTTCTTCGCGGCAGTGCACCTCGTCGGCGTCGCCATGGTCGGATGGGCACTGTGCATCGCCGCCCTGCGGTTCTTCCGCTCCCGGGACCTCCTTGTGCCCGCGTTCGCCGCCGCGATGGTCATCAACATGGCCGCCTATGTCGTCAGCGTGACGCCGGTCAATATCCTGAGCACCCGTGAGGTCGCCATAGTCCTGCCCTTCGGCGCAGTCCTCGCCGGGCGGCTTCTGGCTGGCCCGCTGACGCGGGTCAGCCGGCCGGCCAGGACCGCGCTGATCCCGGCCGTTGCGGCATGCCTGCTCTGCTATCTGGCCGCCCTCGGCTACGACGCGGCCCAGCGGCCCGCGCCCGCGGAGAACCAGGATCTCGCCGCGTGGCTTGCGCGCCATCACTTCAGCTCCGGGCTTGGCGGTTACTGGCAGGCCAACAGCACGACGGCGGACAGCGGCGGCCAGGTCCACGTGCGGGCGATGATCATGGACGGCGGCAGGGTCGTGCGGCCCTACCTGTGGGAGACGAAGCGGTCGTGGTATGACCCGCGTTCGCAGCGGGCGAACTTCGTTGTCAGCGCCCGCCAGCCGAGCACCGAAGCCGAGCGGGTGAGCCCGGCCCTTGCCCGGCAGGCTTTCGGGCGGCCTGCCAGGACCTATCGTTTCGGCCGCTACACCGTCATGGTCTGGGACAAGAACCTGCTGAGCCTGCTCAGCCCAGGGCAGAATCCGGACGCGTGAGCATCCACCGCGGCGGGTGGCCCGATGGCAGCTGAGGCTGCGCCGGGCCGCAGCGGCGATCAGGCCGGGAGCATGACGAAGCGCAGATCGACGTAGGTGTCCCCGGTTGCCATGAGCTGGGACACCGCGGTGCCCGCCAGCACGAAGCCAGCGTTGGCTGCGACCCGCTGGCTCGCGATGTTGTCCTCGTCGATACGGAGCTCGACCGCGTCGGCCAGTCCATCCCGCAGCAGCCAGCGTGCGACGAGCCGTGCCGCGCGGGTCGCATATCCGCGGCCCCGGTGCTGCGGGGCGATCCCGTAGGCAAGCTCCACCACCCGCTCGCCCCGGTCCGAGAGCGCGACCTGGCCGATCAGCTCGGAGCGTCCCGCCTCCTGGATGACCAGCGCCGGGCCGTGCACGCTGGGCAGGTTCCGCCAGCCCGCCAGCCAGTCGCCGATGAGCGCCGCGCAGCTGTCCAGGCTGGCCCCTTCGGCGAGCGGAACCCAGGTTCCCGCCAGGCCGCGGTCGGCGGTCGAGTACGCCCGCAGCACCTCGGCGTCCGGCAGCCGAGGCAGACGCAGCCCCAGCCGGTCATCGCCCAGGCCATGAGCAGGCTCCGTCCATCTGCCGGGCGCGGGCCGCTGACCGGGAACGGACGTGAGCCCGGCGCGAGCTGCCGCCTCGGCGCGCTCGTCGAACCCGGTGATGTCGACAACCCGGCCGCTGCGCACGGTCAGGACCTGCCACCTCTCGGCTTCGCCTCCCGCCTGCGCCACCGCCGGATTGCAGCCGGCCACCCGCAGGCCGACGAGAATCCTGTCCCCTCGCACGACCGTCTCCGACACCCGAGCGCGGACTCCCGCTTGCCGCCCTCGCCGGTACCAGGAAATAACCTGGTCCCTGCTCTGGCAGGGCGGCGAAGGATCGCCGGCCGGGCCCCAGCGCACGTCGGGGTCAAGGAGCTCGCTGAAGGCAGACAGATCGGCTGCCTCCAACGCGACGGCGACCTGCCGCGCGATCCGTTCAGTGGCTTCCCGGTCGGGCATCGGCCACCTCCGAAGACTGTTCGAAGATCCAGCATGCCCCGCGGTCAGCCAGCCGACAACTGCATTGCGCGCTGCCGGGAAGCTGGCGGTGCGCGGGGGCCGGCTGGATGCTCATCGGATGAGGATGATCTTATGGCTCAGGTGCCGGCCGGACATCGCCTCTACCAGGACCTGGCGGCGTGGTGGCCGCTGATCTCGCCGCCGGAAGAATATTCGCGGGAGGCCGCCTTCGCGGCGAGAGCGTTCGGCCTCGCGTCGGGGCCGGTGCGCGAGGTCCTGGAGCTGGGCAGCGGCGGCGGTCATATCGCCAGCCACCTGAGGGCGCGATTCGCCATGACGCTCGTTGATCTGTCCGCTGCGATGCTGGCGCAGTCGCGGCGGCTCAATCCGGGCTGCGAGCACCGTGTCGGCGACATGCGCACGGTCCGGCTCGGCGCCACCTTCGATGCGGTGCTCGTCCACGACGCCGTCGACTACATGACCAGCGAGGCCGACCTCAGGCAGCTCATCGAGACCGCGTTCGCGCACTGCCGGCCGGGCGGCGTCGCCGTCCTCGTTCCCGACGACACAACCGAGACTTTTCAGGCCGGGACCGGCTACGGCGGCGCCGATGGCGCCGACGGCGCGGCGGCCCGGTTCCTGGAGTGGGCCTGGGACCCGGATCCTGCCGACACCTGGACGCTGGCTGAGTACACGTTCCTGCTCCGCGAGCCAGGCGGCCCGGTCCAGGTGGTGCACGAGACGCACCGCCTGGGACTGTTCGGCCGCAGCACCTGGCTCAGGCTCCTGGCCGGCGGCGGTTTCGAACCGCAGGCCGTCACCGGGGAAGCTGCTGCGGAC
>DATJZH010000437.1:0-3078 GCA_035499215.1 Streptosporangiaceae bacterium
CTCCCGGGCGTCCAGATCCGAGCGAGTCACCGCTCCATCATCGACGACCTGACCGCTCATCACGGGTGAACTCATGCCCAGACGGTTGCACGAGCGCCGTCACGCCGACCGGCGCCACGCCGTGATCTAGCCCTGCAGTACCAGCCCGGCCGCCGCCGCCAGCCAGGAGCCCGGCGGCCAGTAACTCACCGGCCGGAACCTGGCGGCCGGAACCTGGCGGCCGGTAACTCACCGGGTGGATCTGAGCACGGCGCGCAACTGGTCCGCATCGGTCACCGGCAGGCGGCAGACGAAGTCCCGGCACACGTAGGCGGCCGGGGCGCCGTCCAGCAGGCGCCGGCCGGCCAGCAGCGGGATCCGCGGCTGGTCAGAGGCGGCAGATCCGCCAAAGTCGCCGGAGCGCGCAGATCCGTCGCCGAGCGCGATCACCGCGCCGGGCGGGGCCGCCAGCAATGCGGTCCTGTGCAGCGCGGCCGTATGCTGATCGCCGGCCGGGCCGACGATAGCGATCTCGGCCGGGCCAGAGAGGACTGCCTCGGCGACTGCCAGTCCCGCGCCCGCCGCGCGCGGATACCGGTCCGCGATGGCGGGCAGCACGCCGAGCGCAGCGGCGGCGGCCTGCCGGTGCCTGGCCGATCCGGTGAGCGCCGAGTAGCTGAGCAGCGCGCCGGCCACAGCGAAGGTGCCCGATGGGCTGGGGCCGTCAGCCGGGTCAGCCGGCCGGTAGATCAGCTGCTCGCCGTCGTCGGCGGTGTCGTAGAAGCCGCCGGCGCCGTCACCGAACCTGGTCAGCGCGGTCTCCAGCAGCCGGCCGGCCAGGCTGACCCAGCGGCCCTCGCCAGTGACGCCGGACAACGCGAGGAAGCCGTCGGCCACGCAGGCGTAGTCGTCCAGGACGCCGGCGTTAGCGCCGGCCGTGCCGTCCCGTGATGTCCTGGCCAGCCGCCCGCCCGCCAGGTGCGTGCTAGCCAGCAATTCGGCGGCGGCGCGCGCGGCTGAGCTGAACTCCGGCCGCTCCAGCAGCAGGGCCGCCTCGGCCAGCGCCGCGATCGCCAGGCCGTTCCAGGCCGCGACCACCTTGTCGTCCCGGCCGGGCCGCGCCCGCGCGGACCGCGCGGCCAGCAACACCTGGCGGATCCGGGCCAGCCGCCCCCGATCGCCGGGATCGGCGCGCAGCTGCAGGACTGAGCTGCCGCGCTCGAAGGTTCCCTCGCTGGTAACGCCGAATACCCGGGCGGCGTACTCGGCTTCAGCGGCGCCCAGTACCTCGGACAGCTGTCCGGGAGTCCATACGTAGAACTTGCCTTCCTCGCCGTCACTGTCGGCGTCGAGGGCCGAGGCGAACCCGCCCTGCGGCGTGCCCAGCTCGGCGATCATCCAGGTGCAGGTCTCCGCTGCCACCCGGCGGGCAAGCTGAGAGCCGGTGCGCCGCCAAAGGTGCGCGTAAACCCGTGCCAGCAGCGCGTTGTCGTACAGCATCTTCTCGAAATGCGGCACAGTCCAGCTGCCGTCTACCGAGTAACGGGCGAAGCCGCCGCCCAGCTGGTCATACATGCCGCCGCGGGCCATCGGCTCCGCGGTGCCGGCCGCCATGCGCAGGGCCAGCTCCGCGCTGTCGCCCTCGGCCCGCTCGGAATGCCGCAGCAGGAATTCCAGCACCATCGACGGCGGGAACTTGGGCGCGCGGCCGAAACCGCCGTTGCGGCCGTCGAAGTCAGCGGCCAGCCCGGCCACGGCGGAATCGCACGCGCCGGCCAGGTCCGGCCGGGCTGAGCTGGCTGGTCCGGTACCCGGCCGGCCTGCCCGCCCGGCCAGCGCGGCGGCGATCCGCTTGGCCTGGCCGATGACACTGCCCTGGTCCTCACGCCAGGCCTTGGCCACGCCGAGCACCAGTTGCCGGAACTGGTCGCGCGGGTAGTAAGTCCCGCAGTAGAACGGCTCGCGGTCCGGCGTCATGAACACCGTCATCGGCCAGCCGCCCTGGCCGGTCATCGCCTGCGTCGCGGTCAGGTAGACCGCATCGACGTCCGGCCGCTCCTCGCGGTCGACCTTGATCGGCACCAGCAGCTCGTTCAGCAGCTGCGCCGTGGGCTCGTCCTCGAAGGACTCGTGCGCCATCACGTGACACCAGTGGCAGGCGGAGTAGCCGACGGACAGCAGCACAGGCACGCTGCGCTCGCGCGCCTGCGCGAACGCCTCGTCACACCACGGCCACCAGTCGACCGGGTTTTCGGCGTGCTGACGCAAGTAGGGGCTGGTCTGTGTCGCCAGTCGGTTCACCGAGAATCCCGTTCTTCAGGGCGGCGGGGATCTCAACGCTACCGCTGCACCGTGCCCGGAGGGGCTCCTGGTCCGCGCTGCGGTGATTCGCGCTGGCTGGGAGCGGCGCGCCCGGTCCGGGTCGATCTCACCCGCAGCCAGCGCGCTTGCGCTCGCCCGGCACACCGGCGCCGAACTGCTACCGTGCGTGGTGTGACGACTCCCCGCCCTGACGGTTCCCCCGCCGACCGCGGCACCCGGGTCCGCGGAACGCGCCAGGCCGAGGCGCTGTCGGTCGTGCTCGACGGACTGCCCGGCTTCTGCAGTGCCCAGCAGATCCACGCCGAGCTGCGCAGCCGGGGCGCGCACGTCGGGCTAACCACCGTGTACCGGCACCTGCAAGTGCTCAGCGAAGACGGCCGGGTAGACGCGATCCGCGATGCCAGCGGCGAGACGCTGTACCGCAAGTGCCGCAGCGACACCCACCATCACCACCTCACCTGCCGCAGATGCGGGTGCAGCGTCGAGGTCGAGGGCCGGGCGGTCGAGCGCTGGGCCGAAGATGTCGCCCTCGAGGCAGGCTTCACCCACGTCGGTCATACCGTCGAGCTCTTCGGGCTCTGTCCTGGCTGCAGCAGTCCCGGCTGCAGCAGTCCGGTGAGCAGCAGTCCCGGCCGAGACAGTCCCGTGCGCCGCAGCTAGCGCCGGGCGGCGGGCGCAAGCTGCGACGGGCCGACGTTCGCGCGCAGCCAGTCGTTCAGCGGCCGGACGATGACGAAGAATCCGGCTATGTGCTCCTTGGCCGCAGCGGTGGCGAGC
>DATJZH010000438.1:0-6299 GCA_035499215.1 Streptosporangiaceae bacterium
GCAGGCCGTGGCCAGGGCGAAAGCAGCGCGCTGCATCAGGGTGCCCGCAGGCAGGGCTGACATCAGGGCGTGCTCGGCCACGCGGACGTCAGCGACCCGGTGCGCGTTCCTCATGATTGCCTCACCGCCGTCGCCACCCGCGGCCCGCCGTCGTGACTGGCTGACAGGTATCCGCGCGGTGCAGGCCTGCGCCCGGCCAGGGCGGGGATCCGATGTGAGCCTGCTGGACCGGCGAGACGTCGGCGATGTGGATGTCAACTATCACGCCTCCAGCCTGTCACGCCTGGCCCGCCAGGCCGGCCGCCACCCGGCGACCGCAGCACCGGCGCAACTGCTGGCGGGTGCCAGCCGGGCACCCCGGTCCCCCGCCGGCCTGCTGCCGGGGGGGCGAGCGAGCTGGCGGCGCGGCCGGCGGGCTGGCTCGGGCCGGATCTGGCGCAGCTTGGCGGCGGGACCGCCGGCTCGCCGTCTGACCACATATCAGGCAGGCGATGGCGCACGGCGAAGGACGCGGCTTCGAGCCGGGAGTGCACTCCGAGCTTGGTGAGCACTGCCCCTGTGCTGCAGCGAATTGGCTTTGTCCGCATACCGGTGCATGAGGAATCCGCCGCCCGGTAACGGGGAAGGGCGCAGCGTCGAAAAGTGCTCACTTAGAGTTCTATATCCATGACAGAATGATGTTTTCATCACTCTGAGCGTCTTCAGTATTACCGTCAGGTATGTCCTGCCGCTGCGGCCGGGGCGCAATCCGACGAGGATCCGGGTTCGCGGGCGGCAGGCCGCAGGCGCTGGCAGCCGATGCGGATGACCCGCAGCGGGCGCCGGCCGAGGCCGGCGCCCGGAGGTAGCTGAATAACCCCCGGGCGGCGCTGTCCGCCGCTTTCACCGGGGCCGGGAAACCGGAAGTCATCAAATCGCTGAATTGCCTTACCGGGCGCCATTGATAAGCAGCATCATCGCACGGGCCGCGGAATTAGCGCGACCGCCAGAATCCGGCCGGGGAAAGGAGCCGGAACCAGGCGGCGGGGACCGCTGCCACCGCCGCATGCCAGCGCTCCCGGCCAGGTGGGAGCGAGGCCCGGGGCGACGGGGCAGCCGCGGAATGTGCTGCCGGTGAATTCGGCACGAGCGCTCGCATCCATCCGGGGCCGGATCGGCGTGTCGGCGATGAGTCAGCGGCCGCAGCCGGATGCCGGCGGCCGGCCAGGGCTGCGAGCATTATCGCCGATGCCCGCTCGATCCATCAGGAAACTTAGTTATGCTGGATAAGTTATGATTGGGGCTGTGCGGATACCTTGAGGGCCGGGCGAGTTCCACGATCTCGATCGGCCGCCTTGGCTGGTCACCGGGCCTGCCGTGCTCCGTCCCGATAACACTTCATATGATGACGGAGCCCGTATCAGACACATAACGGACCTGCCGGAGAAGGTAACCCTGTCACCTGAGCAGTCAGCGGACAAGCCGCAGAGGTCGTCGGCCGGCTGGACGCCTGCGTCACGGCGCCGGATCGTTGCCGAGCGGCGCCTGGCGGCGGACTACGCGCGGCAGGCGCGGGAGTGGCTTGCCGAAGCCGCCAGCCAGCTCGCGGACGAGTCTGCTGCCGTCCGGCTCGCGGCGGTGCACGCGGTGGCCCTGTTCGCTGACGAGGACCCTACTCATCGACAGGCTTGCATCGACATCCTGTGCGCTGTCCTGCGCGCGGCGCATGCGCCCGGTCCGGACAGCGACGATCGGCGCAGCAGCGAGCAATGGCGGGCGTGGCGGGCAGACCGGGCGTGCCGGCATGCAGTTCTGGGTGCCCTGACCGGGCACCTTCGCGCGGATGCGGCTATTTCCTGGGGTGGCTGTGACCTCGATTTCACCGATGTCGTGTTCGACAGCAGCGCGTCGGTGGCGGATTCCGCAGATGGCGGCACCGCTGATTTTGCCGACGCCGGGCTGAGCGCGGAGGTCAGCTTCGCCGGGGCAGAGTTCACCGCGTCGGTGAGCTTCGCCGGGGCACAGTTCGCCGGCGCGACCGTCAGCTTCGCCGGGGTACGGTTCGCCGCCGGGGACGTCAGCTTCGCCGGAGCGAATTTCGCTGCCGGGGAGGTCAGCTTCGCCGGAGCGCGCTTCGCCGGGGCGAAGGTGAACTTCGCCGGGGCAACTTTCAGCGGTGCTCGGGTCAATCTCCGCGGCGCCGAGTTCGCTGGCGGCGAGGTCAGCTTCGCCGGGGCTGAGTTCGCCGACGGGCGGGTGAGCTTCTACTGCCGCTTCACCGGCGGTGCGGTAGGCTTCCTCGGCTCGCGGTTCACCGGCGGCACAGTCGGCTTTCTCGACGCCGAGTTCACTGGCGGTGCGGTCAGTTTCCCGGATGCCGAGTTCAGCGGCAGTGCGGTCAGTTTCGTCGGCGCTGAGTTCGGCGGCGGTGAAGTGAGTTTCGTCGGCGCTCAGTTCGCCGGAGCGATAGTCAGCTTCGCCGGAGCGAAGTTTGCGCGGGGCATGGTCAGCTTCATCGGCGCGGACTTCACAGCCGGCGTGGTCAGGTTCCCCTGGGCCGACTTCAGCGGCAGCGAGGTGCGGTTCGCCGGAGCGAACTTCGATGGCGCGCAGGTAGCCTTCGACCGGGCAAAGTTTGGCGGCGGCGAAGTGGATTTCACGAGCGCCCATTTCTCCCGTGGCCTGGTGGATCTTTCCGGCGCGCTGGCCTGGTCAGTCCCGCCATCCTTCGATGCCTGGACGACTACGCCAGCGAGCCTGCGGCTGCCTGCCCGGTACGAGCAAGCTTGACGGCTTGCGCTCTGCAGCACAGGCAGGCCAGGCGGCAGCGGTGCCAGGGGCCGCCGCCTCGCCGCGCGAGGGCCTGGCTCGCGCGCGGCGCAGACAGCCGACCGGCCGGGAGGCCGGCACCGGGGCTCCGGCCGGGCCGCGGCGGTTACCCGGCGTGACCGACGTGGCCAGGTGTGCGCGGCTGGCCAGCAGCCGCGGCTCAGGAGAGGTTGCGGACCGCAGCGGCCAGCTCGCCGGCCAGCCGGTTCGCCTGGCCGGCGTCCACTGCCTCGACCATGACCCGCACGGCGGCCTCGGTCCCGCTGGGACGCACCAGCACGCGGCCGGACTCCCCCAGCTCCGCTTCCGCGGCCGCCACCGCCGCGGTGAGCGCGCGGGATGAGGTGACCAGGGACTTGTCCACGCCCGGAATGGTGATCAGGACCTGCGGGTGCCTGGTCATCACCCGGACGAGGTCGGCCAGCGGCTCGCCGCGGGCGGCCGCGACGGCCAGCAGGTGCAGGGCGGTGAGCATCCCGTCGCCCGTGGTTGCGTGCTCGGCCAGGATGATGTGCCCGGACTGCTCGCCGCCGAGCACATACTGGCCTGCCCGCATGGCGGCCACCAGGTAACGGTCACCGACCGGCGTCTCCACCACGCGAATGCCGGCCTCGCGCATGGCAAGCCGGAAGCCGAGGTTGGACATGACCGTGGCCACGACCGTGTCGCGGGCAAGCCGCCCGGCGTCCTTCAGCGCGAGCGCGAGCACGGTCAGGATCTGGTCGCCGTCAATCACCTGCCCGGCGGCGTCGACCGCCAGGCAACGGTCAGCATCCCCGTCATGCGCAATGCCGGCATCGGCGCCGCTTTCGACGACAGCGGCCGCCAGCGTGGCCAGATGGGTCGAGCCGCAGCCCGCATTGATGTTGTCGCCGTCGGGGTCGACGCCGATGGTGATGACCTCCGCCCCGCTCCGGCGCAGCAGCCGCGGGGCAAGCTCATAGGCAGCGCCGTGCGCGCAGTCGACCACGACCCGCAGGCCTGACAGCGGCCCGGCCTGCGTGCTGCCGTCCCTGGCCGCCCCGCCGGGGGGCGCGCTGGCTGCGGCCGGCCCGCCGAGCGTGGCCAGCAGGTGCTCAAGGTAGCGCTCGCTCTCGCCGGTTGCGTCGCGGATCCGGCCGAAGCCAGCCGGCGGAGCCTGCTGCCGCCTGGTGCCGCCGGCCAGGCTGGCCTCGATCTCGTCCTCAACGTCATCGGGCAGCTTCAACCCGCCGCGGGCAAAGAACTTGATCCCGTTGTCCGGCGCCGGGTTATGGCTGGCGGACAGCATCACGCCGAATTCCGCGCCCAGAGCCGCGGTCAGGTAGGCGACGCCGGGGGTCGGGATGACGCCAAGCTGCAAGACGTCCACCCCGCTGCCAGCCAGCCCGGCGACCACCGCCGCCGCCAGGAAGTGGCCCGAGGCCCGCGGATCACGCCCGACGACGGCGGCCGGGCGCCGGTGCGCCGAGCGCGCCGACGCGAAGGCGCCGCTGCCGCCGAGAACTCGGGCGGCCGCAGCCGACAGGTCCATGGCCAGACGGCCAGTCAGATCACGGCCCGCGACGCCGCGAACACCGTCAGTGCCGAACAACCGGCCCACGGAATCAGCTCCTGGTCTTCCGGTGCGGAGCGCCAGCTGAATGTGCTCAGCGCTTGGAGTACTGCGGCGCCTTACGGGCCTTCTTCAGTCCTGCCTTCTTGCGCTCCTTGATCCTGGCGTCCCTGGTCAGGAAGCCCGCGCGCTTGAGCGCCGTGCGGCTCTCCGGGTCGACGAGGGTCAGCGCCCTGGCTATCCCCAGCCGCAGCGCCCCGGCCTGCCCGGTCACGCCGCCGCCGGTAATCCGCGCGGTCACATCGAAGGCGTCGTCGGCACTGAGGTTGACGAACGGCTCATTTACCAGCTGCTGGTGCACCTTGTTCGGGAAATACTCATCCAGTGACCGGTCGTTGATCTGCCACTTCCCGCTGCCGGGCACGATGCGGACCCGGGCGATGGCCTCCTTGCGGCGGCCAGTGCCCATCGCGTGCCCCGTCACGACCGGCTTGCGTGCCGCGGGCCGCGCCGATGCTCCGGCTCTGGCCTCGGGCGTCTCGGTGGTGTATTCCGACACGTGCTCCCCGGCGGTCTGCGCCGGTGTCGGGTCGGCTGCCGCTGCGGGATCCGGCACCTCGGTGCGCTCGGCCACGGTGTTCCTCGTGCTTCCTGATCGGGTTCGGTGTGTCGCTGCGCTTGGAGCTCAGGCGCGCTGGTACGCCTGGCGCCGCTCAGCGTCCCGTCTGGCCGGCGCGTGCTGAGCAAGCTGCGTGATCTGGTAGGCAGCCGGCCGCTGCGCCTCATGCGGATGGTGCGGGCCCGCGTACACCCTGAGCTTGCGCAGCATCTGCCTGCCCAGGGTGTTCTTCGGGAGCATGCCCCTGACGGCCTTCTCCACCGCCCGCTCCGGGTTCTTGGCCATCAGGTCAGCGTAGGTCACGGCCCGCAGCCCGCCCGGGTAGCCAGAGTGCCGGTACGCCCGCTTGCCGGCCAGCTTGTTGCCGCTGAGCGCCACCTTGTCGGCGTTGACGATGATGACGAAGTCACCGGTGTCGATATGCGGCGCGAAGACTGGCTTGTGCTTGCCGCGCAGCAGAATCGCCGTCTGGCTGGCCAGCCGGCCGAGGACGACATCAGAAGCATCGATGACATGCCATTGCCGCTGGATATCGCCGGCCTTCGGGCTGAATGTGCGCACAGTCATAAGCCTTCGCGTGTGAGTACTGAATCCTTCGCCCTCGCCCGCGGCAGTCCCGCCTGACGGGGAATCCGCAGCACCCGCCGCAGCTCACCTGCCCGCCTGGCGGGCACACGGGCACGCCGGCACGCATGGACGCCTGAGCAGAATACCGGCCACCACCGGCAGCGGTCAAAGCGATGCTAGCCGAAGACCCGCCATTGCTCCCGGTCCGCGGGCCGCTGGGCCCGGCCCGGGCCTCGCTGCGCCGCCGCGCACCACCACGGCGCGGGGTCAAGGCGCCTGTGCCGCTGGACGCCATGCATCCGGGCCAAGATCAATGACATGACCTTCATTGTCTTCGGGAACAGGCCCGCTCGCTGGGCTGCCGGCATCGGCCAGGCGCGCTGCCTTAGCGCCGGATCCGGGGAGCCGCAAAGCCGCAGGATCGGCCGGGCCTGCCGGACACGGCGAGCGGATGTCGCAGGTGAGAGCGGGTTTCCTGGAGGAAGCCGCACGGAGCCGCACGACCGGGCAATAGGCTCCCGCCATGCGCTCAGCGGGTGACCACGCGGTGGGCCACGCACGCGGCCGCCGGCATGGATCAGCCGGCCGCAATGCTCCGTCGCGCCTGGTCGCGCCGCTGCAGCCGGGCGGCCGCGACTCCTCGCTGTTCGCCCGCGGCTACCAGGCCAGCCAGGCGGCTGCTGCGCAGCCGGAGGATGATCCCGGCCGCCACGGTACGTCCCGCGGACCAGGCAGCGGCGGTAAGGGCCCCGTCCGGGGATACCCGCCGGC
>DATJZH010000439.1:0-3908 GCA_035499215.1 Streptosporangiaceae bacterium
GCGGGCAGCAGGTACCTCGTCGCGCCGCGCGGCCACACCCAGTGGGTCCGTAATCTGCGCGCGGCGGGCGGCGGCGAGCTGCGGGTCGGCAAGCGAGTCGAGGCCTTCACCGCCGCCGAGCTCCCGGACGACCAGAAGCCCGAAATCCTGCGGGCTTACCTGCGGCGGTGGAAGTTCGAGGTCGGCGTGTTCTTCGACGGGGTCGACGCGCACGCTCCCGACGCCAAGCTGCTCGAGATCGCGCCCGGCTATCCGGTATTCCGGATCAGCGCGGCTCAGTAGACCGCGGCGGGTGGCCGGCTGAGTCGCGGCTCAGTAGCCCGCGGCGGGTGGCCGGCTGAGTCAGAGGGTCAGGGCCAGCGTCGCGCCGGTGGGGTCAACGAGGCGGTGCAGGCCGCTCGCACCGGCAAATCTGGCCATCGGTCCCCGCACCCGTGCCTTCGGGCCCTCGGGGCCGACCAGGATCGCGGCATCGGCATGAGCCGCCAGCAGGTCCCCGTCGCACCGCAGCAGCACCGGGCCGTCACGGCTGGCGGAAATCGCCGTCCGCCCGGCCCGCAGGCCGTCGAGGACCAGCTGTGGCTCCGCCGCCTGCCGTGAATCATCCCGCTCGCACTCGACCCAGGTGGTGGGCGTGCCGGGCGGCGCATCGCAGCCCGGCCGGTGCCAGTCGCTGCCGCCGACCGGGATCGCCCCCGGATCCCAGGCCAGCCACCAGGCCAGCGGTGTCGTCCAGTGCGTATCCAGCCAGCTCCAGTGCCAGACCTCGACCAGCGGAGGCCTGCGCTTCATCGGGATGGTCCAGCTCACGTGGCCGCCGATGGGATGGTTGACCGACAGCAGGCCGCCGCCCCGCTCCGCGGCCTCCAGCCAGGAATCGGCGGGCTCGCGGAAGTCGATCCAGCCGAGGTCGCCGAGCGCGCTGGCATGGCCTTCCTGCGTGGTGACCTCCTGGCCCGGCAGCAGCCCGATCCCGTGCACAGCGGCCGCCGCCGGCAGCTCGGCGTGATGGCTATTGGTGTTGTGATCGGTCACCGCGATGAAGTCGAGGCCGCGGCCGGCTGCGAACCTGGCCAGCTCGGGCACGGTCATCACGCCGTCGGAATGCGCCGTGTGGGTATGCAGGTCTCCCGCCAGCCAGCGCCGGCCAGCGGCGGCCGGCAGGTCGCGCCGTGGCGGCCGCTCCGCCAGCGGCGGCATCGGGTCGGGGGCTGGTCCGGGCCGCAGCTCGCCGGGCGAGCTGCTCAGCTCGGCCACGACGCGGTACTCGGACCCGCCCGGCGGCAGCATGTGCAGGCCGATCATGACCAGCCAGGTGCCCGGCTCGAGCTCGCCGGGCAGGTACCCGGGGGTCGCCGAGTCCGCCGTGATCACAAAGGACCGGCGCGATCCGCCGGACCAGCCGCGAAAGCCGGCCGGCCCCATGCAGCCAAGGTCGAGGACAGTTCCCGATCTCTCGTACTCAAGTTCGGCGCGCAGCGCGCAGGTTCCCGGTGGCACTTCGACCGGCAAGTACTGCCAGCAGGAACCAAAACGGTCCTCCAGCGTCCAGCGCCCGCCGTGCCGCGTGAGCGTCATGCGCCCATCTGATCAGATCGGCGGCCCAGGCCGGAAGCCGACAGACAGGTCGCCGCGGGCCGGCCGGCTGCCAGCCCCGCCCCGGCACGCGTTGAGCAGATCGGGATCATCATCCGTTGACGGAGAAACTCATCCACCGTAGAATTCAACATGCGCTGAGTTCGCCGGTGAGCCGGTGCCGGGGCGTGCCAGGGATGGCGATCCCGGCCCGGCCGCAACGATGCCCGCGGCGGATCGGCAGCGCCGGGGCGCAGCGGCAGCCGCGAGGAGAGCGCCGATGTGGGCGATGATCGTGAAGGAATTCCGCCAGATGCGGCGGGACCGCCGGACCCTCGCGATGATGATCTTCCTGCCGATCCTGCTGCTCGTGATCCTTGGCTACGCGGCTAGCTTCGATGTCACCTCGATCCCGGTCGCCGTCGCCGGGCCGCGGGCCGGGCTGATCGAGCATGTCCTCAGGCCGCCGTTTGAGGTCGTGACGTCCGAGCCCGGCCAGGGCCGGACCTGGGCCAGGGATCAGCTGCGTGACAACCACGCGGCCGTCGCCGTCGCCACCGGCGGGGCCCGGCCGGTCGTGCTCATCGACGGCACTCAGCTGTTCGATGCCCGGGCAGCCCTGGCGGCACTGACCAGCCTCGGAACGGGCAGGAGCGCCGCGGGCGCCCCTGGCTCCGGAGCCGCCGGCGCGGCACTGCCCGCGCCGCGGATCACGATTCTCTACAACCCGCAGCTCGCCACGTCGGACATCATGATTCCCGGCCTGGCGGGCGTGGTGCTGGTGTTCATCGGGACGATCATCACGAGCCTGGGGGTAGTCAGGGAGCGGCAGTCCGGAACGCTGGAGCAGCTGGCGGTGATGCCGCTGCGGCCGCGGGATGTGTTCCTCGGCAAGATCGTCCCGTACTTCGTCGTCTCCGCCGTCGACCTGGCGATCGTGCTGGCCGTCGGGATCGCGGTCTTCGGGGTGCCGTTCCGCGGCTCGGCGGCTGTTTTCGGCCTCGGCGCGCTGCTGTTCGTGTTCGTGACCCTCGGCACCGGAGTACTGATCTCCAGCGTCTCGCAGAACCAGGGCCAGGCGATCCAGCTTGCGGTCATGGTCATGCTGCCCCAGGTACTGCTGTCCGGGCTGATTTTCCCGTTGTCGTCGATCGTCGCCGGGGTTCGCTGGATCTCATACCTGCTGCCGCTGACCTACTTCAACGAGATTTCCCGTGGCGTGATGCTGCGGGCAGAGCCGATCGGCCCGCTATGGCAGCCATTCCTGTTCCTCGGCCTGCTCGGCGCTGTCGTGGTAACGCTGGCGACGCTCCGGTTCCGCGCCTACCTAGCGCCTGCGCGGGCCGGGCGCCGGCGTCGGCCGCCCGGCCCGGGCCAGGCGCCCGGTGCGGCAGCGCCCGGCCGTCCGCGCGCGGCCCTCAGCGTGCCGGGCGCCGGGGAGGGGGCGTGACCGGCCCGGCCCCGGCGCCCGCGGCGGACGCCGGGGCCGGGCGCAGCGGTGCGGGCTGGGGCGCGGCGGGGATTTCCGTTTCGTATGACGGGACGCAAGCTCTTGATCACGTGTCACTGCGGGCGCTCGGCGGCCAGGTGACGGCGGTCGTCGGCGGCGATGGCGCGGGGAAGACCACGCTGCTGCGATGCCTGGCCGGCGCGCTCGCGCCCGACGGCGGACGGGTGCACATCCCGGCCGCCGGCATGATCGGCTATCTGTCCGCAGGCTCGGGCACCTATCCCGATCTGACTGTCAGCGAGAACCTGGCGTTCCGTGCGGCCGCCTACGGGCTTTCCCCGGCGGCCGCGCGTATCCGGTCGGCGGAACTGCTGGACCGTGCGGGCCTGGCCGCCGCCCGGGACCGGCTGGCCGGCCAGCTGTCCGGCGGGATGCGCCAGAAGCTCGGCGTGATCGCGGCCATGCTGCACCAGCCGGGCCTGCTGGTGCTTGACGAGCCCACGACCGGTGTGGATCCGGTCAGCCGGTCGGGCCTGTGGTGGCTCATCGCCCGCGGCGCCGCGGGCGGCGCTGCGGTCGTGCTCGCCACGACTTACCTGGACGAGGCGCAGCGCGCCGCGTCGGTGCTGGTACTGGACGACGGGCAGCAGCTGGCGGCCGGAACCCCGGCGCAGATCATTGCCGCGATGCCCGGCTCGGTGCGGACCGCGACAGCGCGCCCGGCGGGAAAGGCCGGCCAGCGCGCCTGGCGGCGCGGCGGCCGCTGGCGGGTCTGGGATCCAGCAGATGCGGGCCGGGACGGCGCCGATGTGGTCGCGCCGGACTTGCAGGACGCGGTGACGGCCGCCGCGCTGGCCCGCGAGCTGGCACGGGCCGGACGCCA
>DATJZH010000440.1:0-5120 GCA_035499215.1 Streptosporangiaceae bacterium
CCCCGGCCAGGGTGCCGATGGTCCGGGTGAGAAACCCGAGTATGGACTGATCCACGAGGGCGCCGACCGAGCCGGTGTTGCCCGGCCGGAGGAAATACCCGGTAAGCCAGTAGCTGGCCGAGACCTTCGGCAGGAACAGGAAGCCGACGACGGCCGTGACGGCGAAGGTGCAGGCAGCCACGGCTGCCTGGCGCAGCCTGCCGGCCAGCAGCAGGTAGGGGATGAAGATCAGGGGCACGAGCTTGATCCCGGCCGCCAGGCCGACGCCCGCTCCCTTCCACCTGCGCCTGTCAGGCTGGCAGAGGTCCCAGACGATCAGGAGCATCAGGACCAGCTCGATTTGCCCCAGGTGCAGGGCGCGCTGCACCGGCTCGGTCCACAGCGCGGCCGCGCCGACGGCGAGCGACGCCGCGGCTCGCCGGGTGCCCCGCCAGCCCAGGCCGCCGAAAGTCAGCCACGAGGCCAGCGGCACCGCAATGATGCTGGTGATCGTCATCGACCAGCTCAGCAGGTGCCATCGCAGCATGGACGTGCCGGCGAAGACCAGCGCGGCGAAGGGCGTGTACGTGAACTTGATGCCAGGGAAAAGCCGCCAGGTATACAGCCGCCCCGGCGAGTGCCGGACGAGCTCGCCGGCGTCGTTGTATACCCCGAGGTCGAACCAGGTGAGCATGGGATGCACCGGATGGCTGTACACGTCGATGACGTAAGCGCCGAGCGCGAGGGCGAAGATAGCAGCGGCGATCAGCAGGGCCAGCTGCTGCCGGCGAGCTGCGGTCGGCGACTCGTCCCGGGAGCGGATCAGCTCGGCCTGTGCGCGAACGATCGGGCATCCCTCCCACGGATTCGCGGGCCTGGCTGATCTGTGCGGGCCCTTTCTCCCGGCGGGCAGCCCGCGGGCTCGCAGCCATGCTAGCGGCCGCCGAAGCCGCGCCGACCGGCCTGCTGACGGCTGCGTGCGCGCTGACGCCAGCAGATCCTAGCCTACGCGCGGCCGGGAAGCGCCGGCCGAGCGTCATCGATCAGCGCACCTTCAGGATGGCGCCGCGCCGCGGGACCAGCTCGCCGATTACCGTGGCGCCCGGGATCTCGCCGGCCAGCAGCAGCCCGCCCGAGGTCTGGGCATCGGCCAGCAGCAGCAGTTCCGCCTGCGTCGCGGTGCCGAAGTCGGCGTGCGGGCTCACCCAGTCCAGGTTCCGGCGGCTGCCGCCCGGCAGGTAGCCGGCCTGCAGGGCCGCCAGCGCGCCGTCGATCAGCGGCACCGCGGCGAGGTCGATCACCGCTGTCACTGCGCTGCTTCTGGCCAGCTTGTACAGGTGGCCGAGCAGGCCGAAGCCGGTCACGTCGGTCGCGCACCGGATCCCGCAGGCGAGCGCCTGACGGCTCGCCTCGCCGTTCAGCTCGGTCATCACGGCGATGGCCTGCTCGAATACCTCGCCGGTCGCCTTATGCCGCGCGTTCAGCACGCCGCTGCCCAGCGGCTTGGTCAGCGAGAGCGGCAGGCCCGGCGCACCCGCGTCGATCCGCAGCAGCGCGGCTGGGTCGGCCAGGCCGGTGACCGCCATTCCGTACTTCGGCTCGGGATCATCGATGCTGTGCCCGCCCCCGACGTGACATCCGGCCTGGCCGGCTATCTCCAGGCCGCCGCGCAGAACCTCGGCCGCGAGGTCAGCCGGCAGCGTGTCCCGCGGCCAGCCGAGCAGGTTAAGCGCGACCAGCGGCTCGCCGCCCACGGCATAGACATCAGACAGCGCATTCGCCGCGGCGATCCGGCCGAATGCGTAGGCGTCGTCCACGACCGGCGTGAAAAAGTCCGCCGTGGCCACCACGGCCCGGTCCGGGCTGATCTGGACCACGGCCGCGTCGTCGCCGTGCTCGACTCCGATGAGCAGGTCCGCGGGCCGGCGGCCGGGGATCAGGCGGGCCACCGCATCTTCCAGCTCGCCCGGCGGGATCTTGCAGGCGCAGCCTCCGCCGTGCGCGTACTGGGTCAGCCGGAAGACCGTTTGGCTGGTCATGACAGCACTGTAGTGACGCGCTGCCGGCCACGGCCAGCAGCCGGGCCTGCGGCAGCAGCGCTGCCCCGGCCCCGTCAGCCGGCCGCCGGGCCCGGCCGCCGCCGGGCGCGGCCCGCGGCCGGGCTTGCGGCACCGGAGGCTGGCATGGTGGCATGCAGTCCAGGCACATCGCTGAACCGGCGGAGGTGCGCGGTGACGGACCAGATCATTGAGCAGCGGGGCGCGATGACGCGGCAGTGCGCGGGCCGCACCCTGTGTGATCAGTTACGGGCCACGGCCCAGCAGTGGGGCGAGCTGCCTGCGTACTCCGACCGGGACGCCGGCCCGTGGCGGACCATCACCTGGCGGCAGACCAGAGAGCAGGCCCTCCAGCTGGCGGCCGGCTTCATCGCCCTCGGCCTGCGGCCCGGCGAGCGGGTAGTGCTGATGCTGGCGAACCGGGTCGAGCACGCGCTCGCCGACTTCGGTGCCCTGCACGCTGGGGAGTGCCGGTGACCTTCTACGCCAGCCTGGCCCCCGACCAGATCGCCTACATGGCCGCCGACTGCGACGCCCGGATCGCCGTGCTCGACGGCGCGGCCGAGCTGGCCCGCTGGCAGCCGGTGCTGTCCCAGCTGCCCGGTGTGGTGAGAATCATCGTGCGTGATCCCGGCGCCCTGCCGCCCGGCGATCTCTATCTGAGCTGGCGGGAGTTCGCCGGCCTTGGCGCCGGCCAGCTGGCCGCGGCACCGGGCGGGCCGGCCAGCCGGATAGCCTTGATCAGCCCCGATGACCCGGCCGCCCTGCTGTACACCTCGGGTACCACCGGCACTCCCAAGGGCGTGCTCATCACCCACGCCAGCATCCTGTACGAGCTGGTCGTCGGCACCGCCTCCGGCAATGCCCCGCCGCACGTGCGGTGGGTGTCGTACCTGCCGCTCGCACACATCGCCGAGCGTATGTTCACTCTCTACCTGGCGGTCTACAGCGGCGGCCACACCTATTTCTGCCACAATGCGCAAGCGGAGCTGGTCAGCTGCATCACCGAGGTGCAGCCGACGGCGTTCCTCGGCGTGCCGAGAGTCTGGGAGAAGATCCAGGCCGGCGTCCAGGCACTGCTGGCCGCCGAGCAGGACCAGGGCAAGCGCGCGGCTGTCGCGGCGGCCATGGACACCGGCCTGCGGTACGTGCGGAGCTGTCAGTACGGCCAGAGCACGCCCGCCGAGCTGGCCGGGGAATTTGCCGCGGCACAGGAAAGCGTCCTGCGGCCGATCCGCTCGCTGCTCGGCCTGGCCGAGGCAGAGGTCCTGGTCAGCGCGGCAGCGCCGCTGCCGCCTGATGTCGGTGCCTTCTTCGCCGGACTGGGAATGAAGATCTTGGACGTCTATGGGATGTCGGAGACGACCGGGGCATTCACCATGAACACGCTGCAGGCATTCCGGCTCGGCACGGTGGGCAGGCCAGTAGCCGGCACCGAGGTGAAGATCGCCGAGGACGGCGAGATCCTGACCCGCGGCCCGCTGAACTCCCCGGGCTACCGCAATCTGCCGGGGCAGACCGACGACCTGATCGACGCCGACGGCTGGCTGCACACCGGCGACATCGGGGCCATGGACGCCGACGGCTTCGTGTCGGTGCTGGACCGCAAGAAGGACATCATTATTACCTCGGGCGGCGCGAACATCGCGCCCGCCGCGATCGAGAACATCCTCGCCGCGCATCCGCTGATCGGGCAGGCGCTGGCCTGCGGCGACCGCCGCCCCCACGTGGTAGCGCTGCTGACCCTGGACGGCGAGGTGGCCCCGGCATGGGCCAGGGCTCGCGGCATCGAGGCGACCGCGCTGGATGTCCTGGCTTCCGATCCCGCCGTGCTGGCCGAGGTGAGTGCGGCCGTGGCCGCGGCGAACGAGAGGCTGGCCCGCGTCCAGCAGGTCAAGGCCTGGCGGCTGCTGCCGATCGAGTGGACGGCCGAGAGCGAGGAACTGACCCCGACGCTGAAAGTCAAGCGCCGGGTCGTGCACGCCAAGTACGCAGACATCATCGATGCCCTCTACCAGGGCCAGCACTAGGCCGGCGGCTAGCCCGGCTGGCTGCCGGCGGCGGAGCAGCCAGCCCGGCCGCACGCAGACAGCCGGCCGTCAGCACCAGCGGCCTGGCCTCCGCCAGTGCGGCAGGGCACCGAGGTGCCGGCGGTGCCTTCATGCACCCGGCCGGCAGAAGCGGTGACGCCGCCGGCGCTGGCCGTCCGGCTTGCCGCGGTGGCGGCCCGAAAGCGGCCGGTAGGGTCGGTCGCGGAGGCGTCAGGGTGCCTGGTGGCCCCCCCGGTCTTCAAAACCGGTGGACGGCGCTCGGCGTCGTCGGCGGGTTCGATTCCCGTCCGCCTCCGCTCGCTGAGCTACGTCGACGGCGTGGACTGCTGCTGCGACGGCGGGTTCTGACTCGTCTGCGCGGGCAGCGGATCCTGGTCGCCCGCAGCGCTCTCCTGCGGGGCCGCCGGCAGCCGGGCCGTCGCCGCAGGCGCAGTCTGCGGGTCGCCGGGGGCCAGTGGCGCTGTCGCCGGCTGGGCGGTCCGCGCGGGCCTTGGCGCCTGACCGCCGTTAGCCTCCTCCTGCACCGCGGGCAGTTCCTGCGTGCTCGTGGGCGCATCCTGGCCGGCCGGGGCGTATGCCTGCGCCGCGGGGTACTGCTGCGCCGCGGGGTACTGCTGCGCCGCCGGGTACTGCCGGCTGGCCGACGGCCCGGCCGGGAACGAATCGGCGCCGAGGGCCTCGACGGCTACGTCTTTCGCCGCCAGCATCGAGAACCGGCCGATGGCGATGGCTGCAATGAAGACGACCACGATGCCGAGCCCGGAGAAGAATCCGAGTTCCTCGGCGAACACGCGGATCGCGGGGACGCCGATCGTACCCGGCGCGATGGCAGCCCCGGCAGGGCCGCCGACCGGCACGCCGGGGCTGATCGTTATCTTCTTGGTGATTTCCACGATGATCGGGTAGCCGATGATGAACCAGGCGCCGCCCGCGGCCGCCAGCAGGCCGCCGAGCACCCCGAGTGCGCGGCTGCGAGTCAGCAGCACGGTCAGCCCGCCGCCCGCCGTCGCGATTGCCGGCAGGACCGACAAGT
>DATJZH010000441.1:0-2656 GCA_035499215.1 Streptosporangiaceae bacterium
CGGGGTGCGCGCCTCGTCGATCAGGATCGAGTCCACCTCGTCGACGATCGCGTAGCTGTGGCCGCGCTGCACGCAGTCCTCGAGCTGCCAGGCCATGTTGTCACGCAGGTAGTCGAAGCCGAACTCGTTGTTGGTGCCGTACGTGACGTCGGCGGCGTACTGCTTGCGGCGGGTGGCCGGATCCATGTCCGCGAGGATCACGCCCACCTCGAGGCCGAGGAAGCGGTGCACCCGTCCCATCCACTCGGCGTCGCGCTTGGCCAGGTAGTCGTTGACGGTGACGACGTGCACGCCCTTCCCGGCGAGCGCGTTGAGGTAAGCCGGGAACACGCCGGTGAGGGTCTTGCCTTCACCGGTCTTCATCTCGGCGATGTTGCCCATGTGCAGCGCCGCGCTGCCCATCAGCTGGACGTCGAAGGCCCGCTGGCCGAGGGTGCGCTTGGCGGCCTCGCGCACGGCGGCGAAGGCCTCGGGCAGGAGGTCGTCGAGCGTGTCCCCGTCGGCGTACCGCTCCCGGAACTCGTCGGTGAGAGCGCGCAGTTCGGCGTCGCTCATCGCGACGAAGTCGTCTTCGATCGAATTGACCTGCTCGCTGATCCGCTTCAGCTTGCGCAGGATCCGTCCTTCGCCGGCGCGAAGGACGCTATCGATGATCGGTGGCACTTTGCGTCGCGCTCCTCGCGGATCGTTTTACTTCATAATGGCCGGTGACCGTGAACCGGTTCCCGTTCATCGCCCCAACATGTCATCGTAGGCCAGATGAGACACCAAACCGAGTCGCCCGCGAACGCGCAGCGTAAACATCGGGCCTGCAGGGGGCCGGCTGGTGCTCAGTCTCGCACGTCCCGGAGAATAATAGGAGCGTTGACGAGGGAGAGGAGCCAGGAGTGACCGAGCAGCCGGCAGCAGGGACGGTGGTCGGGAACACCGGAGCGCATGGTCTGGACGCGCAGACCGGCCAGACGTACGTGCACGAGGAGTATCACGGACGGCGCGTCTCCTGGGTGGCGGCCACGCTCATCATCGTCGGCTTCATCATCGGCGGGATCGCGCTGCCCATCGGCCCGTCCTGGGTGCTGTTCTGGGTCGGCGCGGCGATCGTGGTCGTCGGCGTCATCTTCGCCGCGTCCATCCGGATCATGGACGACTGGTACTGATCCCGAGGCGGGCTGGCGGGCTGGGGGTGCGCGACACATTCGTTGGGGTCCCGCGTCCGGGCAGGTTATGATGGCAGTCTGGTTGTGTTAATCACAACCAGATGAGAGGTGCCCGTGACCGAACCGTCGCTTCCGGAGCTGGAGGCCGAGCGGGACCGGCTGTATGCGCAGCTCAGCACCGTCGGGGACTTCCGGCGCGGGTCGGTGAGCGAGAACTACCGCAAGTGCGGCAAGCCGAACTGCGCCTGCGCAGCGGCGGATCATCCCGGGCACGGGCCGCGGTTCTTGTGGACCAGGTCAGCAGGGAGCCGCAGGACGGTCGGCCGGCAGCTGGCGGCGGCGGAGGTAGCCAAGGTGCGCCGCGAGATCGCCCGGCACGCTGAGTTCACGGCGGCCGTCGAGCAGATCGTCGAGGTCAGCGAGAAGATCTGCGAGGCCCGGCCGGTGGCCAGAACGCAGGCGCCGGCGGTGCCGGCGGGCGAAAGGGGGGGCTCTTCGCCGCGCTCGCCAAAGCCAGGTCCGCCGAGATAGCACGGCTGGCGGCCGAAGCGGCCCGGGCGCTGGGCTGCGAGGGCGGGCTCGGGGCCGCCGAGGCGGTGCTCCGCGCCGGGCTGCTGAAGCTCGGCGGCGGCATGCTCGGGCAGCTGCTGTCCGCCGACCCCGGCCAGCGCGGCCCGCGGCTGCCCTGCGGCCAGGGCCACGAGGCGGAGTTCACCGATTACCGGGATAAGGTCATCGACACGGTGCTCGGCCCGGTCACGCTGCGCCGTGCCTGGTATCACTGCGCGCAATGCAAGCACGGGTTCGCGCCGCGCGATGCCGAGCTCGGCGTGGCGGGCACGTCCCTGTCCCCGGGCCTGACGGCGATGACCGACATCGCCGCGGCGGCCGGGCCGTTCGCGAAAGCAGCAGGGCTGCTGGAAAACCTGGCCGGCGTGCAGCTGACCGTCAAGCGGGTGGAGCGCGCCGCCGAGGCCAGCGGCGCCGCCCAGGCCGCCGCGGTCCGCGACCGCGCCGGGCTGATCGCCGGCCGCAAGCTGGTCCCGCTGCCGCCGTCCCCGCTCCCGGACATGCTCTACGGCGCGATCGACGGCACCGGCGTGACCATGACCGCGAAGGAGACCGCCGGCCGCGCGGGCAAAGGCGAGGACGGGCGGGCCCGCACCCGAGAAGTCAAGCTCGGCGTGTTCTTCACCCAGGACGATATCGACCAGGACGGCTACCCGGTGCGCGACCCGGACTCGTGCAGTTACCTCGCCACATTCGAGCCCGCCGCCGTGTTCAGCGACCTAGTGAAGGCAGAAGGCATCCGCCGCGGCGCCGGTCACGTCCGGCAGCTCACCATCCTCGGCGACGGTGCCGCCTGGATCTGGGGCATCGCAACCAGCACCTTCCCGGAGGCCACGCAGATCGTGGACCTGTTCCACGCCCGCGAGCACCTGCACTCCCTGGCCCGCTCCCTGGACTTCATGCTGCTGGACCGCAGGGACGAATGGCTC
>DATJZH010000442.1:0-2058 GCA_035499215.1 Streptosporangiaceae bacterium
CTGCCGAAGGTCTCGGCCAGCTACTGGCTTACCGGGTATTTCCTCCGGCCGGGCAACACCGGCTCGGTCGGCGCCCTCGTGGATCAGTCCATACTCGGGTTTCTCACCCGGACCATCGGCACCCTGGCCGGGGCGCAGCCGGTCTGGCTGGTCGTGTCCGTGATCATCGGAATGCTCGGCCTGACAGCCGCTGCGCTGCTGCACCGCTCGGGCCGGCCGGTCCAGGGCTGGGTGACGTGCGCGCTGACCGGCGTGCTGGTCTCGCCGATTAGCTGGGATCACCACTGGGTGTGGATCCTGCCGATCCTCGCCGTCCTCGTCGACTGGGCGGCGCGCGCGCGGGGCGGCGCGCGCTGGGGCATCCTGGCGGTGACCGCGCTGCTGTGGGGCCTGTTCGGGGCGTGGCCCGGACGATTCACCGGCCGCTGGGCTTATATCCCCGAGGGCCTGCTGGGCTTTTTCGTCAACGGATACCCGATATCCGGGACCCGCCACCCGCCCCCGCTGCACGCCAGCCCGACGGGCATCTTCCGGCGCGTGATCAACGCGTACCTGAAGCGGATTCCGTTGCCGCACGTCTGGGACCTGCATGGCATCCAGCTGTTCAGCTGGAATATCTTCGTGCTGGCCGGGCTGGCGCTGTTCGCCGGCCTGCTCGTCGCGGCCTGGCGGGCGCGGCGTGCGGGCGGGCGCGATGCGAGCCCGGCGAAGCCCGCTGGTCGCGATGGTCGTGCGGCCGAAGCTGGCTAGCCGGCCTCGCCCCGCGGGCGCTGACAACGGAGGCGAACCTTGACCGGACGCACAGCGCGTCGCCGGGTGCTTCGCATCTCGCTGCCCGGTCACGCCGGGCAGCCAGGGACCGGGCAGGCAGGCGCCCCGGAGACAGCGGCGCGGGCCGACCTGCTGGCGGCGGAGGAGCCGCTGGGCATCCGGGTCGGCGGCCAGGCCCTGACGCTGACCATGCGGACTCCCGGCGACGACATCGACCTGGCAGCGGGCTTCCTGGTCAGCGAGGGCATCGTGCAGTCGGCGGCTGACATCGCATCGATCAGGATCTGCGCCGGTCAGCGGTGCGGTCACGCTGATCACGACGGGGGGCAGATCGACGGGGCGCAAGGCGACTTGGCCGGCAACATCGCGGACGTCGAGCTCAGGCCCGGCCTTGCGGTGTCGCCGGCCCTGCGCAGGAATTTCCTCACGACCAGCTCGTGTGGCGTGTGCGGCAAGGCCAGCATCCGCGAGCTGTCCGTGCTGCCATCGTGGGACCTGAACGCCGACCAGGCCCTGGTGTCGCCGGCCGTGCTGGCCGCGCTGCCGGCGGCGCTGCGCGCGGCGCAGCGGGTGTTCGCCAGAACCGGAGGGCTGCACGCGGCGGGCGTCTTCCGGGCGGACGGCGAGCTGCTGGCGGCACGCGAGGACGTCGGCAGGCACAACGCCGTCGACAAGGTGGTCGGCTGGGCGCTGCGGGCGGGACGGCTGCCGCTGTCGGGGTGCGTCCTGCTGGTGAGCGGCCGCGCCTCGTTCGAGCTGGTGCAGAAGGCGGCCCTGGCCGGGACTGGCCCGGAGGTCGCCGCCGGGCGGGGTGGCCATCGATGCTGCAAACGAGTGGCCCGGCCGCCGGCTTAGATTCCCGTTTTGACCACGGCGCGCGCCCTGTAGGGCATGTGCGGGCTTTCGGGGGCCGACAGCGGCATGGCCGGCCTAGCCGCCACAGGGGCGGGAGCGGCGCCGGCCGCCGGCCGGCCGGCCGGGTCAGCCGTTGTCGCTGACGTCGCTGAAGTCAATGCCCTGCACCGACGGAAACTTCTGCAGGCACTGCTGCAGCTCGGCGAGGTTGGCGTCGCTGGCGTTGCTGGTGTTGTAGCGCAGTGCGTTGATGACGTCCAGCGCGGTCTCAGTCCGCTTGATCGGCGCGGTACCGGGGTGGTTATCAGGGGCAGCCGGATCACCGCCGTGGCTACGTCGGCCGGCGAGGTGAGCCCCGGCGCCGTGGTGTTCGCCACCGGCCAGCCGCCGGTGCTGGACGGCCTGCCGATCGACATTCCGTCCGACCGGGTC
>DATJZH010000443.1:0-2032 GCA_035499215.1 Streptosporangiaceae bacterium
GGCGGATTCCAGCCACCGTCGCAACACTGGCCACTGATGGCTGGGATCGTACCGGCTTTAACGGACGACGGTGCGGGCTAGCTCGATGAGCGGGATGCCGGCGTGTCGTGCCCAGGCCTGGAGGGCCGCGGCGAGGATGAGGGCGCTGCCGTAGAGGACGTGCTGGCCGCCTTGCCGGGCGATCAGCGCGTCGAGGGAGGCGAACGCGCGTCCCTTGCGGGCCACGGTGAGGATGTCGCGGGCGGCGCGTTCCCCGGTCCAGTGCCCGGCGGGCAGCCGGGTCAGCCCGGCCAGGGCGGGCGGGGCGCTGGCGTCGTGCCCGGATAGCCACTGGTCGAGCAGGCCGAGGGTGAGCCCGATGCAGCCGGCGACGGTCGCGGCCTGGCCGTCGGGTGCTTCGGGCTGGGCCTGGTCCAGGACGGCGGCTGCGAGCGCGGTGTCGCCGCCGGCGATGGCTTCGGCGGCGAGCCGCATGGTGACCGCGGCGAG
Organism: Streptosporangiaceae bacterium; assembly: GCA_035499215.1. Classification (GTDB taxonomy): domain Bacteria; phylum Actinomycetota; class Actinomycetes; order Streptosporangiales; family Streptosporangiaceae; genus DATJZH01. The sequence goes on from DATJZH010000443.1 coordinate 490, forward strand.
TTCGCGGGCGTGCCCGGCCGGGGTGAACATGGCCATGTTGTGCCGTTCGACGGCGCGGCCGAGTGCCTGCTGCAGCGTGTCCGGGTCGGTCGTGTCGATGTTGCTGACGTCGATGCCTTCCTCGGCCAGCAGCGGCGCGAGCTCGCGCAGCAGCTCATCGGCCATGCCGGGCTTGAGCTGGATGTCCGGCGGCCCGGCCGGCGGCGGTTCGGGGGTGCGGCGTCGCATGTCTGGCACGCGGCCCATCTTCCCAGATCCGCCGCCCCGGGTGAGCCGCGCAGGCGCGCGGTCACAGGCCCAGCCGCGCGGCGGGGGTGTCCCAGGCCAGAGTCTTGCGCGGCCGGGCGTTCAGCTCCGCGGCCACGGCGGCCAGCTCGTCCGCGCTGTGCACGCGCAGGTCGCTGCCCTTGGGGAAGTACTGGCGGAGCAGCCCGTTGGTGTTCTCGTTCGAGGGCCGCTGCCACGGGCTGGCCTTCTCGCAGAAGTACACCGGCACGCCCAGCGCCGCGGTGATCTCGGCGTGCAGCGCCATCTCCTTGCCCTGATCCCAGGTCAGTGACCGGCGCAGCGGCGCCGGCAGCGCGGACAGGGCGGCGATGAGCGCGTCGCGGACCGCCTCGGCGGTGTGCCGTCCGGGCAGATGCAGCAAGATGGTGAACCGCGACGCGCGGTCCACCAGGGTGCCGATCGCCGACCGGTTGCACTCTCCGGTGATCAGGTCGCCCTCCCAATGGCCCGGCTCGGCGCGATCGCCAGCTTCAGCGGGACGCTGATCGAGCATGATCATCGCGGTGATCCCGTTCGGCCGCCGCTGGTCCGGACGGCGGTGCGGCCTGCGCCGCCGGCGGCCGGTGCGCAGCACGCGGGACGGCAGCTCGCGGGGCAGCCCGCCCAGCTCGGGCCGGTACACCGCCTGGTAGATCGTTTCGTGCACGACATGCCGTGCCGCGTCGTCCGGGAACTCCCGGCGCAGCGCCTGGCAGATCTGCTCCGGGCTCCACCGCTTCTGCAGCCGCCCGGCCACGAACTGCCGCAGCACCTCATCGGCGGCGATCTTGCCCGGCCGCGGCCGGGCACGCCGCTGCACGGCCAGCTTGTGCGCCGTGAACGGCCGGTACTGGCCGCTGTCCGGATCCCGGTTACGGCGCAGCTCCCGGCTGATCGTGGACGGGCTGCGGCCCGTCCGCTCCGCGATCGCCCGCACCCCGGCGCCTGTCTTGCGCAGGTCAGCGATCCGGACCCGCTCCTCCTCGGACAGGTACCGGTCCGAGATCTCCCGCTGAGCCACCTTCCCCCGTGAGACCACGGGAGCATAATGCAGCTTCCGGCCGTCCCTGGCGGTGATCGTGCGGCCGTGTCGCCACCGTTTCCCGGTCCGCGGGTTGATCCCGACGATCCGGCACGCCTCCAGGCTGCTGAACCCCTGGCCGATCAGCCGCGCATACTGCTCCCGCTTCTCGACCTGCGGCAACGCCCCCGGTCCCCGGCGCCCCATCGCAACCTCCGAACCTGTCGGGTGTTGCGACGACCGCTAGAAACCGCC
>DATJZH010000444.1:0-4633 GCA_035499215.1 Streptosporangiaceae bacterium
CCTGGGCGATGTTGGCCTGGTAGTTCGCGCTGGTCACCGGGCTAGCGGCCAGCGGTATGTTCGTCCCCTGGCTCACGGTCAGTTTGAGGCCCTCGACGAACAGCAGTTCCTCGTCGTGGGTGATGCCGTTGATGACCGGCACCCGGGCGAACTGCCCGCTGGCCAGCGCCGTCCCGATCGGCTGGGTCAGCACCGAGCCGTCGACGACGCCGGGAATCTCCACGCCGAAGTTGGCGACCAGGGCGCTGACCGGCGCGTTGCGCAGGCACGCCGCGCTCTGGTCCGGGCAGCCGACCGCGGTGGCGAACCTCTCGCCGGCCGCCTCGGCCGTGGCCAGCGGCCGCTGGTTCAGGGCGAACGTGCCGCTCTGCACGATGGCCCGCTGGAACAGCCCGCGGGCGCCGGGCGAGACCATCTGGGCCAGCACCGACAGGCCGCCGGCCGACTGGCCCGCGATGGTCACGTTGCGCGGGTCGCCGCCGAACCGCGCGATGTTCCGCTGGACCCAGCGCAGGGCCGCCTGCTGGTCCATCAAGCCGTAGTTCCCGGCCGCGCCGTGGGAAGCGAGCGCCGGAAGCGCCAGGAAGCCGAGCGCGCCGAGGCGGTAGTTGATCGTGACGACCACCACGCCATCCGCCGCGAGCTTGCTGCCGTCGTAGTCGCGGGCGCCGTCCTGGACCAGGCCGCCGCCGTGGATCCACACCAGCACCGGCCGGCCACCTTGATCGTTGCTGCCTACCGGCGGCGCATAGACGTTGAGGTACAGGCAGTCCTCGCTGATCGTCCCGGGCGGGAGCAACGGGTTGCCCGTCAGTGCCTGCGGGCAGCTCGGCCCGAACTGCGTCGCGTCCCGGACTCCTGACCAGGACGCCGCCGGCTGCGGTGGCCGCCACCGCAGGTTCCCCGTCGGCGGGGCGGCGTACGGCAGCCCCAGGAAGGAATTCACCCCCGCGGCGCTGGCCCCGCGGACGAGGCCGCCGGCAATACGCACGAGCGGGCTGGCGCCGCCTGACGCGGGGGACGCGGCCGCGCTGCCGGCGCCGGCCCCCAGGACGGTTGCCGCGACGCCGACCGCCGAGGCTGCGAACAACGCAGCTCGCCGTACCCGCCGCGCACAGGTTGCCTTCATGCTTCTCCACTCCTTGGTCCTGTAGCTGGAACCGTCTCTGGTCTTGTGCTCAGAGTCGCGATTGGCCGGCCTTGTCGACCCAGTGGGGCACACTGGTCCGGGCACTGGTCCACGGCAGACGTCTGCCCGGGGCTATCCGGTGCCGCCCGGGCCCTATAGCCGCAATCGGGGATCGCCGACCCGGAGCACTTGGCCGGTAAGGCGGCGGCCATGCTCGCTGAGCAGGTACGCGATGACGTCTGCGACCTGGTCGGGTGCGCACGGCCTTGGCGACCTCGACTGACACCGCATTGACGGTGATGTTGCGCTCACGCAGCTCGAGCGCGAGCGCGCGCGTCAGCACGTCTGCGGGGGCTTTGGTCGCCGCATGGGGCCCGTGGTTCCGCAGCGACAGACTATCGGCTGAGCTGGTCAGATTGACGATCGCGCCGCCGTTGCGACGGTGCCGGGCTGCCTCCCGGTTGACGGCGAAGGTGGCCAGCGTGTTGATCCGGACCAGTGCGTCGAACTCGTCCAGGCTGGCCTTGGTTGCTGCAGACGCGGTGATCCGGCTGCCGACGGGGGTGGACTACGACGTCGATGCCGCCGAACGCGGCGATCGTCTCGGCGAAGAGCCTGTTCACGTCCAGATCGTCAGCGATGTCGGCGCGGACGGCCACGGCGTCGCCGTTGCCCGCGAGGATCGCTTCGATGATCGACTCGGCCGCACGCTGGTCGTGCAGGTAGTTGACCACGACCGCGTAGCCGTCGGCCGCCAGGCGGCCGATCGCCGCCCGGCGCCCAGCCGTGCATTCCGGCCGCGCCTTGTGGGGCTGAGGACGCGAGGACCAGCCGCCACACGAGAGCGGGCCGGGTCAGCGCGATCTGCTGGGCGACGAAGCTGCCGATCGAGAAGCCCAAGAGATCGACCGGCGCCAGGTCGAGGGCATCGATGAACGCGACCGCGTCGCAGGCCATCTGCTCGATAGTGCCCGGCGTCGATTCAGTCGAGCTGCCCACCCCGGCGTTGTTGAAGGTGAGGACGCGCCTCTTCGATGCCAGCGCGTCGATCAGCACCGGATCCCAGTTGTCGAGGTTGCCGCGGAAGCGCTGCAAGAGGACGAGCGGAATGCCCGAGGTGTTTCCAGGGCTGGTATCGCGGTACGCGTAGTTGGTGCATTGGTTGCGCTGACCTGCAAGTTCGGCAGGCCAGAGTAGGAGCCGCCTTCGTGCGCTGTGTTGCTCATTGCGTCCCCATCGCCTTGTGCAGCACCTCCGCCGCGTCGTGGCTGAGGAAGTACTTCGCGTAACGAGTGCCCGCGAAGTGCTCGCCCATGAGCTGAGACCAGAGCAGCACCGATCGGAGCGGCCGGTGGTTGACCACGATCCGGGCGGCTTGGCCGGCCTCGTTGAAGCGGATTACTACCACGCTGCCGATCGGTTCACCCCGCACCATCGACGTGTAATCCTCGACGAACCCGTGGTCTCCGTAAGCCTGCGTTCCGCAGCTCAGATCGATTTCATGACACGTTCGTGAGTGAATCGGCAGGCTGAGGCAGTGGTGGCTAGTGACGCCCGGTGAAGCTCATAGTGACACGTTATACGTGTCCAAGCTGGTTTCAGCTTAAGGGTTAACGGTAATACATGGTGACATGTTCGTGCGCATCGCGACGCGGCGGAACAAGGACGGCAGTGCCGTCCGCTACGTGCAGCTGGTCCAGAACGAGTGGGACCCGGCGGCCAAGTCGTCGCGGATGCGGGTGGTGCACAGCTTCGGCCGGGAGGACCAGCTGGACCGGGCGGCGGTCGAGCGGCTGGCCGGGTCGCTGGCCCGCCTGCTGGGCGCCGGGCCGGCCGGGGCGGCCCCGGAACTGTGCTACGCCGGGTCGGCCGCCTTCGGCGGGACCTACCTGCTGGACCAGCTGTGGCAGCGGCTGGGGATCGGCCAGGTGATGACCGCGATGCTGGGCCGGACCCGGCGGGAGGCGGCCACCGAGCGGGTGCTGTTCGCGCTGGTCGCCAACCGGGCGCTGGACCCGTCCTCCAAGCTCGCCGCCGCGCACTGGGCCGGCCGCACGGCGTATATCGACCGGCTGCCGGCCACGACCGATGATGCCTGCTACCGGGCGATGGACTGGCTGCACCAGGTCCGGCACGCGCTGGAGCGGCAGGTGTTCAGCCAGGTCGCGGCCGCCTTGGACCTTCAGGTCGATCTGCTGTTCTTCGATACCACGTCCACCTATTTCGAGGTGGACGGCGAGGACGAGCCGGTCCTGCGGGACAAGGACGGCAGCCCGGTCCCCGCGGCAGGCGCCCCCGGCGGGGACGGCGGCAGCGCCGCCGCGGACAGCCGGGACGGGGATGCGGTCGGCGGGAACGGCCAGCAGATGGCCGGGTTCCGCGTGCTGGGCAACTCCAAGGACTACCGCGACGACCTGCCCCAGATCGTGATCGGCATGGCCGTCACCCGCGGCGGGATCCCGGTCCGGATCTGGTGCTGGCCCGGGAACACCGCCGACTCCGCGCTGATCCGCCAGGTCAAGCGCGACATGCGGGACTGGACGCTGGCGAAGATCGTGTGGGTCGCCGACCGCGGGTTCACCTCGGCCGCCAACCGCCGCTACCTGCGCCGCGGCGACCACCACTACATCATCGGCGAAAAGCTCCGCTCCGGTTCCGCCGAGGCCGCCGCCGCGCTGTCCCGGCAGGGCCGCTACCAGGAAGTCGCCGGGAACCTGCGGGTCAAGGAGGTCCGGATCAGCGACCACGAGCGGTTCGTCATCTGCCACAACCCCGGCGGCGCCGAGCGCGACGCCGCCACCCGGGCCCGGCTGCTGGCCCGGCTCAAGGAGATGATCGAGGACACCGACAAGCTCACCGCCACCAGGCGCGCCGAGCTGCGCGGCGTCATCTCCGCCAAGCCCGGCCTGAACCGCTACCTCCGCGTCACCCCCGGGGGGCTGCTGCGGATCGACGCCGCCAAGATCAAGGCCGAGGAGAACCTCGACGGCAAGTACCTGCTGCGAACGTCGGACCCGCACCTGACCGCCGCGGACATCGCCGCCGGCTACAAGCAGCTCCTGGAAGTCGAACGCGGCTGGCGCACCATGAAACAGGCCATCGACCTGCGCCCGGTCTACCACCGGCTGGAACAGCGGATCCGCGCCCACGTCATCTTGTGCTGGCTCGCCCTGCTGCTGATCCGGATCGCCGAGACCGCCGCCGGCACCACCTGGAACAAGATCACCGGCGAGCTCGGCCAGCTCACCCTCGGCACCTTTACCGGCCCGGCTGGCACCTTCCGGCAAACCGCCGAGCTCACCCCCGCCCAGCGCGGCATCCTCGACCGGCTGCAGATCCCCTACCCGAAGAAGATCATCGAAGCCGCCCCCGCCACGCCCGCAGGCCCCGCCGAGAACTGCGCCAGCGCCTAGTGACACGCCCCGTCACCGCGAAATCGGCCATTCCCGCAGGTCAACCCGCAGATCTGCGCACTAGCCCAGGCTCACATCTGCGGAACGCAGG
>DATJZH010000445.1:0-2843 GCA_035499215.1 Streptosporangiaceae bacterium
GGAAGTGGCCGAGGCACTGCGCGCGGCCCGGCTGCCTGATCTCTTGCTGCCTACCCTGGACGACGGCGAGACCTGGCGCGACATCCGCGGTTACGTCCCCGACACCACCGCCCTCGGCGCACGCGGCATGGCGTTCGAGCATCTCGACCAGCTGGCCCTCGAATACCTCTACGGCGTCCGGTAGGGGTTGTCGCCCTGTTCAGCCAGCCGACCGCGTGCGGGCCTTCGTCGATCTGCGCAGAGCTCGAGGCAAATCTTCGGTGGCTGCGTGGTCTTGCCGCAGCAGGTCTCACCCGCGATGATCACTACCTGGTTCTCGCGGATGACCTCGGCGATCTCGGCCTTCAGCTGGCTGACCGGAAGCTCAGCCAGGTGGGTGACGCCTGGTACGGCGCGCCTGCGGGCCTCGACGCGGGCCGATGCCGCGCCGAGTTCCGCCAGGACGCGATCGAGCGCTCGCTCGCGCGCGCCCGTGTCGCGCAGCGCGGCGGCCTTCTCGGCCTGGCGGCCTAACCGGGCTTGATCGCGCAGCATCAGCCCGGCCAGGCGAGCGCGCAGGTCAGCGAGCGAGGGTGGCAAAGCGGCAGTCTCCATGGCGGGCGCGGCGGCGCAACAAGGCAGTGCAGCGGAGATGCACGACCATGCAGTGCACAGCGGCCGTTCACCCAGCAGGCTGACACAACAGCCTGACCCACAGCAGGCTGACACAGCAGGCAGGCACAGTATCGAAGGCTGCCCTTCACTGCCCGGAGCCACCCGGGGGCCGCCCCGGCAATGCGTCTGCGGCGGATCAGGAATCAGCTGTGGCAGGCTGCTCCTGACCGCCAGACGATCCTCGCGTCTGGACCGGATCAGTGGGAAGGTGGCCAGATGAGCAGCGGTGAGGAGCGGGAGGGGGTATCGCTGACTAATCTTGACCAGCCGCTGTTCGCCGAAGCGGACGCGACCAAGCGGGATCTGGTGGATTACCTCGACGCGGTAAGCGGCTGTTTCATCGCGGAACTGCGGGATCGGCCACTGTCGGTGATCCGGGTGCTGCGCGGCCAGGCGCCGTTCATGCAGAAGAACGTCCCCGAGTACACGCCGCCGTGGGTTCAGACGGTGCAGCTGTGGGCAGAGGCCTCCAGGCGCGAGGTTTCCTACCCGCTGTGCAACGACCGGCGCACGTTGCTGTGGCTGGCCAATCAGCGCGCCGTAGAGTACCACCCGATGCTGGTTCGCGCCGGTCGGTGGGACCAGCCAACCTATCTTGTGCTGGACATCGATCCGCCGTCGGCTGACGCTTTCCCGCAGGCATTCCGCGCCGCCTGGCTGGTCCGCCAGGCCCTGGCCGATGTCGGCCTGGCGGGCGCGGTCAAGACCAGCGGCGCCAAGGGCATGCATGTGTTCGTGCCGATCGGTGCGTCCGCGACATCCGACGAGGCGGCCGCCGCCACCCGCGCCATCGCCGCCCGCGCCGAGCGGCTGGACCCAGGTTTGGCTACGACGGCCTTTATCCGGGACGACCGCGGCGGCAAGGTGTTCCTGGATTCGACCCGAGCTGGCGGGGCGACGGTCGTGGCGGTGTGCAGCCCGCGGGTCCGGCCGGGCGTGCCAGTGTCCTTTCCGGTGGCCTGGGATGATCTCGATCGCATTGAGCCGGCGGACTTCACCGTGCACACGGCGGCGCGGCTGATCGCCGACAGTGATCCGTGGGCCGGCCAGCTGCCCGAACCGCAGCCACTGCGCTCCGATCTGATCGAAGAGGGCCGGGCGATTCCGGTTGCCCGGGTGCAGGCAATGCACGAGGGCAAGCGGCGTGCCCGCGCTCGCCGCGGCGCGGCTGGGTGACAGGTCCGCGCCGCTGGGGTGACCGGCGCCGCACCGCTGCCCGGCGTCGCGGTCCCACTCCGAGCCCGAAATCACCGCAGGCCCGAACCACCGCAGGCCGAACCACCGCTGCACGCGGTCAGCTCACCCCAGCGTGAATACCCTGGCCGCGTTCGCGCCCCAGGCGGCGGAAACCTGCTGCTGCGTGCAGCCGGCATCCACCAGCACCTTTTCGAGGACGCGGGCGTTGCGCCGCACTCCGGGCACGCCGGGCCAGTCCGTGCCGAAGATTATCTTGTCGGCGAGTCGGCACAGTGACGGACCGTAGTAGTCGGCTAGCCGCTGCGGCGGCAGGCCAGACACCTCCAGCCACACATTCGGCTTCATCAACGCGAGGAACGCTGCCTGCTCGTACCACCAGCCGCGGCCGCCGTGCGCTAGCACCACGGTCAGCTCAGGGAAGTCGCGGAGCACATCGAGGAGCAGGTTCGGGTCGGCGCAGGAGTTGCTCGAGCCGGAGAAGGTCGAGGTCCCGCAGTGTACGATCACCGGCAGCTGTCGTTCCTGTGCCCAGGCGTATGCAGGGTAGAGCATCCGGTCGCGGGCCTCGAACCCGCCATGCACCGGATGGATCTTCAGCGCGGCTGCGCCCAGGCTCACCTGACGGGCCAGCTCGGCGGTCACCGGATAGTGCAGGTGCGGGTTGATGTTGGCCACCGGCCGGAACCGCACCGGGTTGGCCTCGACCAGGGGAAGCACGTCCTCGATCGGCTGGATTCCGGTTGCCTTGGGGCTGTACTCCGCGAACAGCAGGACATGGTCAACGCCCTGCCGGGCGAAGTGGTCGTCGATCGCGGCGGGGCGCGGCACGCCGTCAGCATCGAACAGCTCGTCCAGCGGAATCTCATTTCCGAAGGTCCGTACCCATGCCTGCCAGTCGGCCGACAAGGTCGGGATCTTTGCCACATGCGTATGCGCGTCCACGAGGAGCTGGCCATCGATCACGCCGGATGTCCCGTTCCGTCTGCTGGCCG
>DATJZH010000446.1:0-4663 GCA_035499215.1 Streptosporangiaceae bacterium
CCTGGACTCCAGCGCCGGCGACTCGGTCACCGTCGTCGAGTGGGGCGAGGGCCTGGTCGAGGAACTCGCGCCGAGCTACCTCCACGTCACCATCTCCGTCGGCCGGCCGGGCGCGCGTGACGGCCACGGCAGCCCGGCCCGGCCTGGCGCCGGCCCGCCTGGCGGCCTGTCCGGCGGCTGCCTGTCTGGCGGCGCCGCTGAACTCGGCGACGAGCCCCGCACCGTCGTGCTCGCCGGCTGGGGCGAGCGGTGGGAAGGGGCAGCCGAAACAGCTCGTCTGGGCCGCACCGGCCGCTGGGACGTTCTATAGTTCCGGTCTGTCCGCCCCGCCGGCTCGTTCGCAGCGCCGCGAGCGCGGCAGCCCCCTATCCGCTTGCCGTCATGACGCACGGTCCGATGCCCTCCCGGGAGGCGCGCCGTGGCTCAGCAGGGCTCACCGTTCCGCCGAGGCGTCCGGCTGCCCGCATCCAGCCGCAGCGGCCGATCCGGCGGCTCTGGCCGCTCGGGCGGCTCGGGCGGCCCTGGCCCGTCTCCTCGTCCCGAGCGGCCGCCCCGCTCTGACCGGTCCGGCCGGCGGCCGTGGCGGGAGCCTGGCCTCTTCGACGACACCGACGATGACACGCCGCCGTGGGCGGGCCCGAGCATTTTTCCGGGCGGGCCGGGCCGCCAGCAGCCCCGGCCGCCCGCCTCCGGTCCGGAACCGCCCGGCCAGGACCCTGCCGGGCCCGTCGGCGGGCAGCCCGGCAGGGACCGGGTGGCGGGCAGGAAGCGCAGGTCCCGGCGGCGGATCTGCGCCTGGGGGATTGGCGCGGCAGCCGTCGCGCTGGCGGCCGCCTCGGTCATATGGCTGATCAGCGGGCCAGCGCCGGCCAAGCACGGCAGTTACGTCAACACGCTGCAGCGGGGCGAGTTCAGCTCGGTGCCGGATGCGTGCCGCAGCGTCAGCGCCGCGACGCTGAGACAGTACCTGCCGGGCGCGCGGAAGGTAATCCAGAGTATTTCTGCCCGCACGCAGAGCCAGTGCAGCTTCACCGCCGACGAACGGCCGCTTTTCCGCGTGCTCGAGGTGACGATGCAGGCCTACCAGCCGAGCGCACTGGCGCCCGGCAACGGCAGCGCCACCGAGAACGCCGTTAACGGCTACTTCCAGGCCCGCGACCACCTGTCCGACCCGCCGGGAAACACGCACCTGCCGGCGCCGGCGGTCAGCCCGCTGGCGGGCCTCGGCCAGGCAGCCTTCAGCGCGGTGCAGGTGTTCCGCTCCGGCAGCGACACCAGCGACCTGATCACCGTCACGATCCGGGACCGCAACACGCTGATCACGGTCACGCTGCAGGGCCTGGCCACGCGTGGCGGCGGGTACGGGCCGGTCTCCGTGGCCGGGCTTCGGGCGGGAGCGCTGAGCGCCGGGCGCGAGGTGCTGGCGGGCGTCACTGCCGGGCCCACGGCGAGCGGCTGACCGGCGCGAGCGGACGCCGGCGTGACCTACGCTGGTCAACCGTGCTGCTGCTCGCCTTCGACACCGCCACCGCGGCCGTGACCGTTGCGCTCCATGACGGCCGCCGGGTCATCGCGCGGGAATCGGCGCACGCCGGCCACCAGCACGGCGAGCTGCTGGCGGCCTGCATCGCGGCAGTGCTGCGCAGCGCGGACGCGGCGCCCGCCGACCTCACTGCCGTTGCCGCCGGCACCGGCCCTGGCCCCTACACCGGCCTGCGGGCCGGCCTGGTCACCGCCAGGGTGCTGTCCAGCGCGCTGGCCATCCGGGCAGACGGCGTGTGCACATTGGACGTCATCGCCGCGGAAGCGGCTGCGGCTGCCGCCGGGCGGGAATTCATCGTCGCCACCGACGCTCGCCGCAAAGAGGTCTACTGGGCTCGCTACTCTCCGGCGGGCGAGCGGCTGGCCGGACCTGAGGTGGCGCGCCCGGCGCAGCTTCCGGCCGGAATCCCGGTCGCCGGCCCGGCGGCGCTGCTGTATTCCGAGATCGCGGGGCCGATGCCGCCGCGGTACCCGGATGCGGGGCGGCTCGCCGAGCTGGCGGCCAGCGGGCGGGCCGCGGGCGCTCCGCCAGCGGCGCTCGAGCCGCTGTACCTGCGCAGGCCCGACGCCAGGGAACCGGGCAGGCCCAAGAGGGTGACAGCATGAGCTGCCCTGCGCTGCGGCCGATGACGATGGCTGACATCCCCGGCGTGCTCGACCTGGAACACGCCCTGTTCGGCCAGGAGGCATGGTCGTGGCAGATGCTGGCGGGGGAGCTGCGCCAGCAGCCCGCCAGCCGGTATTACCTGGTGGCTGACGACGCCGGGCTGATCGCCGGGTATGCGGGCCTGCTGGCGGCCGGGCATCAGGCCGACGTGCTCACCCTGGGCGTGGCGGCCGGTCGCTGGGGCCAGGGGATCGGGTCGGCGCTCCTGGCGGCCCTGCTGGCCGAGGCGGCCCGGCGGGGTGCCACGGAGGTCTTCCTCGAGGTGCGGACGGACAATATCCGGGCACAGCGGCTGTACCGGCGGTACGGCTTCACCGAGGTCGGCATCCGGAAGGGCTACTACCAGCCGTCCGGAGCCGACGCGCTGGTCATGCGCCGCGCCGGGCGCGCGGGCGGGCCCGCGGCGGCGCCGCGGCAGGGCCGTCAGGACCGCGGGGCCAGGGACCCCGCGCGGGGGACCGCGCTGTGATCGCGCCGCTGGTGCTGGGCATCGAGACCTCCTGCGACGAGACCGGCGCCGGGCTTGTCCGCGGACGCGAGCTGCTGGCCGACGCGGTGGCCTCTAGCGTTGCTGAGCACGCCCGTTTCGGCGGCGTGGTGCCCGAGGTGGCGAGCCGGGCGCACCTGGAGGCAATGGTCCCGGCGGTGCAGCGCGCCCTGGCGGCCGCCGGGGCGCGGCTGGCCGACATTGACGCGATCGCGGTGACGGCAGGGCCCGGGCTGGCCGGGGCGCTGCTGGTCGGCGTCTGCGCCGCGAAGGCATACGGGCTCGCGCTCGGCAAGCCGGTCTACGGCGTCAATCATCTCGCCGCGCACGTCGCAGTGGACCAGCTCGAGCACGGCCCGCTGCCGGCCCCGGTCATCGCCCTGCTGGTGTCCGGCGGGCACTCCTCGCTGCTGCTGGTGGAGCGCCTGACAACCGGGGTGGTGGCACTCGGCGCCACCGTCGACGATGCGGCGGGCGAGGCTTACGACAAGGTAGCCAGGGTGCTGGGGCTGCCCTTTCCCGGCGGGCCGCCGATCGACGCCGCGGCCCGGACCGGCGATCCTGGCGCCGTTTCGTTCCCGCGTGCCAAGTACCGCGACGGGACGCTCGACTTCTCCTTCTCCGGGCTGAAGACGGCGGTTGCCCGCTGGATCGAGGCGCGGGAGGCGGCCGGGCTGCCGGTGCCGGTGGCTGACGTCGCCGCATCGTTTCAGGAAGCCGTCGCCGATGTGCTGACCCGCAAGGCAGTGGACGCGTGCCGGTCGCACGGCGTGGATCATCTGGTGATCGGCGGCGGGGTTGCGGCCAACTCGCGGCTGCGGGCGCTGGCGGCGCAGCGATGCGGGGCGGCGGGCATCCGGCTGCGGGTGCCGCGGCCGGGTTTGTGCACGGATAACGGTGCGATGGTGGCGGCGCTCGGCGCCGAGCTGGCGGCCGACGGCGCCGCGCCGTCCGGGCCGGCCTTCCGCGCCGACTCCGGTATGCCGGTGACGAGCATCGTCGCAGGTTAGCCCGGTGCTGCGGATTGCGGCGCGGCCCGGATCACCGCGCCGTCCCGCCGCTTCGAGTGCTCAGGTTGACGTGCCGACGCGGCGCCGCTACTGTTCAGAGCTAGCACTCGCTAGGATAGAGTGCTAATGCGACAAGGTTGGTCTGGCACCCGCGACGGCAGGCCGCTATGGTCGCCTTCTTCCAGTAACTCTTCAGCTAGCCCTTTTCGGAGGGGGAGGTCAGATCGTGACGACCGCCACCAAGGTTGTTCTCAAGCCGCTCGAAGACCGCATTGTGGTGCGCCCGCTCGAAGCCGAGCAGACCACCGCATCCGGCCTGGTGATCCCGGACACCGCCAAGGAGAAGCCTCAGGAGGGCGAAGTCCTTGCGGTGGGCCCCGGCAGGTTCGACGACGCCGGAGCCAAGCGCGTCCCGATGGACGTCAAGGTCGGCGACGTGGTGCTGTACAGCAAGTACGGCGGCACCGAAGTGAAGTATCACGGCGAGGAGTACCTCGTGCTCTCCGCCCGTGACGTGCTCGCCGTCGTCGAGAAGTAGCGAGCAGATCCTGCGGCGCGGGCTCGCCCGTGCCCGGGCGCAGCCGCGCCCGCAACCGCCCCGGATCGGTTCGCGGCCCTCGGAGGCAGTCTCCGGCGGGCGGCGGGCCGTGCCGGGGCGGTGGCATGCGAAGTGAATGATCAACAACACGACAACGTAGGCTGAGGTGCTCAATGGCCAAGAGCTTGGATTACGACGAGGATGCGCGGCAGGCGCTGGAGCGCGGTGTAAACCGGCTCGCGGACGCCGTCAAGGTGACGCTGGGCCCCAAGGGCCGCAATGTGGTAATCGACAAGAAGTGGGGCGCCCCGACCATCACCAACGACGGCGTTACCGTCGCCCGCGAGGTCGAGCTGGAGGACCCGCACGAGAACCTGGGCGCTCAGCTCGCCAAGGAGGTCGCGACCAAGACGAACGAC
>DATJZH010000447.1:0-2860 GCA_035499215.1 Streptosporangiaceae bacterium
CTAGGGGCATGCCGGGGATCGTCGTGTCGGCGCGATCACCCGAGTGGGGTTCCCCGACCTCGCAGTTCCCGCTCTAGATCGCAGCCGCCATCCGGAAGATCGAGCACAACCCCCTCCTCCTGCCATCCTCGGTCCGCACCCGGCCTGCCAAACGCCTTCGGACCAGTGTCTGGCGCGGTCAGTATCCGGCCGGACGGCCCGGATGTGGCCAGGCGTGAGAGCGGTCACCTGGATTCGGAATGATTATCGTCCCGCGACGGCCCGGCCAGCATTCTGCGGCTGGGCGCGTGCAGGACAAGGCACTGGCAGAAAGCTGCAGGCCGGATTCAGCACCGTTGCAGATGCTTTCTTTCCCGGCCTGGGTAAAATCCGCGCACCGGCTACAGGGCGGATGACGGGACCACGTCGAGAGCCTCGATGGTCTGAGCGAAAGCGAGAATCTGACCGTACATCAGCCGCTGGTCGAGCTTGTCGAGGTCGAGCAGATGCGGCCGCTGCGCATCCCCTGCCTGCAGCAAGTAGGTCGGCAGGGGGCACAGCGAGACAGTGCCGAGCCCGGCCGCGTACAGCGGCGCTCCCTCGCCGAAGTAGAATGGGGTGGCACCCGGCCGCACGGTGGCCACCGGATGGTCCGGCCAGCCATTCCCGTTGACCGCGGCGACCGCTGCGAGGTAAGCGTCCTGCTCGGCGTTGACCGGGCTGAGGATGTCCCGCTGCATGGTGTAGGTGGTGCCCCACTCCGAACCGCCGGCGGCCACGTACTGCCCGGTCACCGGGTCGTTCGTCCACATCGTGGCGCCGAGGTGCTCGATGGTCACGCCGAGCGCGGCGGCCTGGTAGATGTCGGGGTGGTCGAGCATCCACACGCTGATGGCGTCGTTGCCGATCTCGGCGTTCTTCGGGTTCGGGATGGTCTGGGTGAACTGCGGCAGCTGGAAATGCCCGGTGACCAGCGTGAGATACATGTCGTGGTTGCGCGAGGGCAGGGCCGCCAGGTGCCGGGCTAATGCGATGAGCCCGAGCCCGCCGTTCTCCTCGGTGGCGTTCGGGCCGTCGGTGTGGGTGTTGATGATAATGTTCTCGCCGGTGTTTCCCGAGCCTTTCAGCGATCCCCAGACCGTCTCGGTCGCGGCGCCCACCGTGATGTCCGCGGTGAGCACGAGCGTGGCGCTCGCCTGGCCGCTCGCGGCGAGCCCGGCCAGCTCGGCGCCGGTCGAGTCGCCGACCCAGACCGCGGGGCAGCCCGGGTCGTCCGGGGTCGGCAGGCCGGATACCGCCGGATAGGCGGTGGTGAACGGGTTGTACTGGTTGGCGACCTCGTCGTCCGGGAGCCCCGTCCATGCGCAGACCACGCCGAGCACGCCGGCATTCTTCGCGTCGAGCAGCGGAACCGGCTCAAGTATGCCCTGCCAGGCGGGATGCGTAAACGCGGCAGCGTAGTCCGCGTAGCCCGCGGCGGCCTCAGCGGAGCTTTTGCCCGGCTGGTAGCCGCCGGTCGCCGTCTGCCCCAGATCCAGCGAGAACACCGGCGGCGCGGTCCGCACCAGGGCGATCCCGCCACTGGCGCGTGCCCAGAATGCCGCCGTGTAGCCGCTGCCGGGCGAGTAGGTGCCGAGATCGACGAGACTGCCGGTTACGCCGCCGGCCGGGGTGTGCCCGGAGTAGGGATAGTAATAGGTGACCGCGACGGCGCCGGACCGGCCCACGGAGGCGGGAACGCGTACCCGGAGGGCGAAATCGCCCGCCTGCCAGCGGTTGAAGGTGAGCCGGTCGGTCCGGATGCTGAAGCCGGGCACGCCAGCGAGCTGCCCGGCGAGCCAGTCCACATAGGCCGCATGACCGCTGCTGCCGGTGTAGCGGGTTCCGAACCGGACAAGCTGCTCCTCCCACCGCCACACTTCGTTCAGGCTGGGCATGCCCGAGGCCGGGGCCGGGTTGCTGCTTCTCATGCTCACTCTCGCTCCTCGCTGGAGGCCGACGCTACAGAACGGCAGAACAGGACACTTGGGGACCACCGCAGCCGCGGATGCGGACGTGTCGGTCGCGGTATTAGACCGGCCCCGGCAACACCAGTGGGTCGTCCGGCAGGAGGCGGCCAGCGATGACCGCCCCGGTGGTCACCAAGAGCGAGAAACGGTCGAGGACCGGCCAACCTTCGGACCCGACAGTGACCCCGTCCGCAGCCACTATGTGCCGAGCGGCGACGCCAGGACATGCGTTTGCGAGCACGACCCTCCTCGGTGGCTGCCGCGGCCATCTGGCACCGCCTGAGGCAGTACGGGCGATTTTACACACGCCGCAGTCCGGACTTCACTGTTCGCAGTAGCAGAAATTACGAGGGCGCTATATGCACGCGGCGGCCGGGTGCACCCGGCAGGGCCTCGCGACGGGCACTGTTGCAGTGGTCGACCGCCGCGGGCGGGAGACTGGCTCCGTCACGTCGCCTGGCTTGTCTTCCAGGGCTGTCGGCTACGCCGGTCTGGGGCATGATGCAACCGGGGCTGCATCGAAGCGGTGCCTGACGGAGGGCGAGATGGCGAACCTGAGTTCCGTGCTCGCGCAGGCGGCGGCCGATCATGGCGGACGTCCGGCTGTGCGCCTGGACGGCCTGGTGCTGACGTACTCGCAGCTGGAGGACGCCGCAGGCCGCGCGGCCGCGCTGCTGTCGTCTCTCGGGGTCGGGCCGGGTGACCGGGTCGCCGTCATGCTGCCCAACGTACCGGCCTTCCCGATCGCCTTCTATGGTGCGCTCGGCGCCGGGGGCATCGTGGTGCCGATGAACCCGCTGCTGAAAAGCCGCGAGGTCGCCTACTACCTCGGCGATTCGGGGGCGAAGGTCCTGTTTGCCTGGCACGCCGCG
>DATJZH010000448.1:0-9472 GCA_035499215.1 Streptosporangiaceae bacterium
GATTGGGTGGCTTTGTACTACGACGAGCCGCTTGAGCTGGTCAGCGGCAAGGGCAGCCGCGTCACCGACGCCTCGGGCCGCAGCTACCTCGACTTCTTCGGCGGCATCCTCACCAACATGCTGGGCTACGACGTGGCCGAGGTGCGCGAGGCGCTCGAGCGGCAGCTCGGCTCCGGCGTCCTGCACACCTCGACGATGTACCTGATCCGCAACCAGGTCGGGCTGGCGGAGAAGATCGCCCGGCTGTCCGGGATCGAGGACGCCAAGGTCTTCTTCACCAGTTCGGGCACCGAGGCGAACGAGACTGCCCTGCTGCTCGCCACCGCCGCGCGCCGGTCCAATCAGGTGCTCGCGCTGCGTAACAGCTATCACGGCCGGTCGTTCGGCGCGGTGGCCGTCACCGGCAACGGCGCGTGGAAGAGCTCGCAGCTGTCCCCGTTCGCCGTGCACTACCTGCACGGAACGGACCGGCAGCTGCCGGGGCTCGCCGACCTGCCAGATGCCGACTACATCGGCGCCTGCGTGGCTGATCTGGAGCACGTGCTCGCAACGGCGACCGCGGGTGATGTGGCCTGCCTGATCACCGAGCCGGTACAGGGCGTCGGCGGTTTCGCCATGCCGCCGGACGGCCTGTTCGCCGCGTACAAGGAGGTACTCGACTCCCGTGGCATCCTGCTCATCTCCGACGAGGTGCAGACCGGCTGGGGCCGCACTGGCGATCACTTCTGGGGAATGAGCGCCCACGGCGTGGTCCCCGACATGATGACCTTCGCCAAGGGCCTGGGCAACGGCCTGGCGATCGGCGGCGTCGTCGGCAGGCGGGACCTGATAGACGGCCCGGTCGGCAACGGCATCTCGACCTTCGGCGGCAACCCGCTGGCCACGGCCGCGGCGAGCGCGACACTCGACTACGTGCTCGACCACGACCTGCAGGCCAACGCGGCGACCCTGGGCGGCCTGATCATCGGCGGCCTGCGGGATGTGGTCGGCCCGCTTGCCGTGGTCGGCGAGGTCCGCGGCCGGGGCCTCATGATCGCGGTCGACCTGATCGACCCCGGCAGCGGCGAGCCGTGCCCCGCGCTCGCCGCCCAGATGCTGGAGGCCACCAGAGAGCGGGGGCTGCTCATCGGCAAGGGCGGACTGTACGGGCACGCGCTGCGGATCGCGCCGCCGCTGAACGTGAGCCAGGCCGAGGCGCGGGAGGGCCTGGCGATCCTGATCGACGCACTGCGCGCAGTCGACGCGCAGGCTTCCTGACCGCCGGCCCGCTAGCCACCGGCCTGATGTTCCCCGGCCGCGGCGAGCCAGCCGGCGGTCACCGGACAGAACGGAACGGGCAATGAGGCACATATCCCACTGGATCGGCGGCAAGCCGTGGTCCGGGGAAGCCGGCCGCCAGGGTGATGTCTACAACCCGGCGACCGGGCAGGTGACCGGCACCGTGGACTTCGCCGGCCGGGGCGAGGTAGCGGCCGCCGCTGCGGCCGCGACCGAGGCGCTGCCGGGCTGGCGGGAGACGTCGCTGGTCAGGCGGGCCGGGGTGATGTTCGCTTTTCGCGAGCTGCTCCGCGCCCGGCAGGGCGAGCTGGCCGCGCTGATCAGTTCCGAGCACGGCAAGGTGACCTCCGACGCAGCCGGCGAGGTAGCCCGCGGGCTCGAGGTCGTCGAGTTCGCGTGCGGCATCCCGCACCTGCTCAAGGGCGGTTTCTCGGAGAACGTGTCGGCCGGGGTCGACGCCTACTCGATCCGTCAGCCGCTGGGCGTGGTAGCGGGGATCACGCCGTTCAACTTTCCCGCGATGGTCCCGATGTGGATGTTCCCGATCGCGATCGCGTGCGGGGACACCTTCGTGCTCAAGCCGTCGGAAAAGGACCCGTCCGCGTCGCTGCTGCTGGCCGGGCTGCTGGCCGAGGCCGGCCTGCCGGACGGGGTATTCAACGTGGTGCACGGCGCCAAGGAGGCGGTCGACGCCCTGCTGACCCACCCCGATGTCCGCGGCGTCAGCTTCGTCGGCTCGACCCCGGTGGCCCGTTATGTATCCGAAGTTGGCACAGCTGCCGGCAAGCGGGTTCAGGCTCTCGGCGGCGCGAAGAACCACATGGTCGTCCTGCCCGATGCCGACCTGGAGCTTGCCGCCGATGCCGCAGTGTCGGCCGGTTTCGGCTCGGCGGGCGAGCGGTGCATGGCCATCTCGGTGGTCGTGGCGGTCGAGCCGGCCGGCGACGAGCTAGTCGGGAAGATCGCCGAGCGGGTAACGCGGCTGCGGGTAGGCCCCGGCGATGACCAGGAGGCCGAGATGGGGCCGCTGGTGACCAGGGCGCACCGGGACAAGGTGGCGTCCTATCTGGATTCCGGGGTCAGCGACGGAGCGGTGCTGGCGGTCGACGGGCGCGGGCACCCGGTAACCGGGGGAGAGCCCGGCGGGTTCTGGCTCGGGCCGAGCGTGCTCGATCACGTCACCCCGTCGATGGGCTGCTACGCCGACGAGATTTTCGGCCCCGTGCTGGCGGTCGTCCGGGCCGCCAGCTACGCCGACGCCCTGCGGGTCGTCAGCGAGAACCCCTACGGGAACGGCACCGCGATCTTCACCAACGACGGGGGTGCGGCCCGCCGGTTCACCCACGAGGTCGAGGTCGGCATGATCGGGATCAACGTGCCGATCCCGGTGCCGATGGCGTTCTACTCCTTCGGCGGCTGGAAGGCATCGATGTTCGGCGACACGCACGTGCACGGCACCGAGGGCGTGCATTTCTACACCCGCGGCAAGGCTGTCACGTCCCGCTGGCTGGACCCCAGCCACGGCGGCGTCAACCTCGGCTTCCCGGTGAACCAGTAGGAGAAGCGGCCATGACAGGAGAGGCAGCCATGACCGAATACGCGGCCGACCCGGCAGAGGCAGCCGTGACCGGCCGCGCGGCCGACCCGGCACGCGGCGCTGAGATTGTCGCCATGGACCGCGCGCACGTGTTCCATTCCTGGTCTGCGCAGCAGGGACTGAGCCCGCTGCCAGTCGCCGGGGCGGAAGGCTCGTGGTTCTGGGACTACGACGGAAAGCGCTACCTGGACTTCTCCAGCCAGATGGTGAACACCAACATCGGGCACCAGCATCCGCGGGTCACCGCCGCCATCGCCGAGCAGGCGGCGAAACTGGCCACGATCGCCCCTCAGCACGCCAACGAGGCGCGCAGCGAGGCGGCGAGCAGGCTGGCCGCGCTCGCGCCGGCCGGTATGCAGAAGATCTTCTTCACCAATGGCGGCGCGGACGCGAACGAGAACGCCATCCGGATGGCCCGGCTGCACACCGGCCGCAGCAAGGTGCTCAGCTTCTACCGGTCCTACCACGGCAACACCGGCGCGGCGATCGGCTCCACCGGGGACCCGCGGCGCTGGCTGAACGAGTTCGCGATCGGGCACGTGCACTTCTTCGGGCCGTACCTGTACCGGTCGGCGTTCTGGGCGGCGACCGAGCAGCAGGAATGCGAGCGCGCGCTCCAGCACCTGGAGCAGGTCATCGAGCTCGAAGGCCCGGCGACGATCGCCGCGGTGCTGCTGGAGACCATCGTCGGCACCGCCGGGGTGCTCATCCCGCCGCCTGGTTACCTGGCAGGCGTGCGGGCGCTGTGCGACCGGTACGGGATCGTCTACATCGCCGACGAGGTGATGTGCGGCTTCGGCCGCGCGGGCAGCTGGTTCGCGTTCGACCAGCACGACGTGGTGCCAGACCTGATCACCTTCGCCAAGGGCGCCAACTCGGGCTACGTGCCGGCCGGCGGCGTGATCATCTCCGACGAGATCGCCGCCGGCTTCGACGAACGGGTATTCCCCGGCGGGCTGACCTACTCGGGACACCCGCTGGCCTGCGCGTCCATCGTCGCGACCATCGACGCGATGCAGGACGAGCAGATCGTGCAGCACGCCGCGCGGATCGGGACCCAGGTGCTAGGCCCTGGCCTTCGTGAGCTCGCCGCACGGCACCCGGTGATCGGCGAGGTGCGCGGGCTGGCCGTTTTCTGGGCCCTGGAGCTGGTGTCCGATCGGGCGTCGCGGGCGATGCTCGCGCCCTACGGCGGCTCGTCGCAGGCCATGCAGACTCTCGTCAGCCAGTGCCGGGCCCGCGGCCTGATGCCGTTCGTCAACTACAACCGGCTGCACGTCGTGCCGCCGTGCACCGTGTCGGAGGCCGAGGCCAAGGAGGGCCTGGCCATCCTGGACGAGGTTTTTGCCCTGGTCGACCGCTACTACCAGGGCTAGACGCGAGGTCCCGCCGCTGGCCGCGATCCGGATAGCCGGATGCCCAGCGGGTGCGCGCCAGGAACAGCAGCGACACTGCCGTGGCACTGTTACGATGCGGCTGGGCCGTGACTGGCGCGCAGAGGATGGATCACCATCGGGAAGCGGCCCGGTCAGCCGTGACATCGTGCCGTGCGCCTGGGCCTTTCCAGACCTCATCGAGAAGGGTCCATCATGCCTGTTCCCAGCGCAGAGTCCGCGGCGTTCGGCGCCGGCCTGGACGTCGTGCGAGCTGCCGAGCCGCGGATTGCCGAGGCGATCGCCGACGAGCTGGCCGCCCAGCGCCGCTCCCTCAAGCTCATCGCGAGCGAGAACTACGCCTCACCGGCCACCCTGCTGGCCATGGGGAACTGGCTCAGCGACAAGTACGCCGAAGGCACCATCGGGCGGCGCTTCTACGCCGGCTGCCAGCAGGTGGACACGGTCGAGGCCATCGCCGCGGAGCACGCCCGCGCCCTGTTCGCCGCCCCGCACGCGTACCTGCAGCCGCACTCGGGCATTGACGCGAACCTGGTAGCGTTCTGGGCCGTCCTCGCCCAGCGGATAGAGGCTCCCGCGCTCAGTCGCGCGGGGGCCCGACACGTCAACGATCTCGGCGAGCACGACTGGGCTGGCCTGCGGCGCGAGCTCGGCGAACAGCGCATGCTCGGCATGGCCCTGGACGCCGGCGGCCACCTCACCCACGGGTTCCGGCCGAACATCTCGGGCAAGATGTTCGACCAGCGCAGCTACGGCACCCACCCGGTCACCGGCCTGCTCGACTACGATGCCCTGCGCGCCGCCGCCCGCGAGTTCCGCCCGCTGATCCTGGTCGGCGGGTACTCCGCCTACCCGCGGCGAATCAACTTCGCGCTCATGCGGGAAATCGCGGACGAGGTCGGCGCGACCCTGATGGTCGACATGGCGCACTTCGCCGGGCTAGTGGCCGGGAAAGTGTTCACCGGCGATTTCGACCCCATGCCGCACGCCCACATCGTCACCACGACCACGCACAAGACACTGCGCGGCCCCCGGGGCGGGATGGTCCTGTGCCACGACGAGCTGGCCGAGCACGTCGACCGAGGCTGCCCGATGGTGCTGGGCGGCCCGCTGGCACACGTGATGGCCGCCAAGGCCGTCGCCCTCGCCGAGGCCCGCACCGCCGGTTTCCGCGACTACGCCCAGCGCGTCGTCGGCAACGCCGCCGCCCTCGCCGAAGGGCTCCTGCGCCGCGGCGCCCGGCTGGTCACCGGCGGCACCGACAACCACCTGGTCCTCATCGATGTTTCCGTCCACGGCCTCACCGGCCGCCAAGCCGAAGCCGCCCTGCTCGACGCCGGGATCGTCACCAACCGCAACGCGATCCCGCAGGACCCCAGCGGCGCCTGGTACACCTCCGGCGTCCGCATCGGCACCCCCGCGCTGACCACCCGCGGCCTCGGCCAGGCCGAGATGGACCAGATCGCCGAGCTCATCACCACCGTGCTCGCCGCCACCCAGCCAGGCAGCGGCACAGCCTGCGGGACAGCCAGGGCCCGGTACGTCCTCGACCCCGCGGTCGCCGCGAAAGTCAGCGGCCAGGCAGCTGACCTGCTCGCCGCCTACCCCCTCTACCCGCAGATCACGCTGCCGTAGGCCGGACCGGCTGCGCTTCAGCGCTCCGGCGCCGTCTCCCGGCTACTGCAGCTGCGCGAAGGCGTCCTCGAGTACCGACAGGCCCTCGTCCAGCAGGTCCTGGCCGATCACCAGCGGCGGCAGGAAGCGCAGCACGTTGCCAAACGTCCCGCATGTGAGAACCAGCAGGCCGGCCGCGTGGCAGGCCCCGGCGATCTTGGCGGCGGCGGCGGCGTCAGGCTCGATAGTGCCAGGCCTGACCAGCTCCACCGCGATCATCGCGCCCCGGCCCCGGACATCGCCGATTTCCGGGTGGGTCGCGGCCAGCTTGCGCAGCCTCGGCAGCATGACGTCGCCGATCCGCCGGGCCGCGGCCGGCAGGTCCTGCTTGGTCATCGTGTCGATCGCGCCCAGCGCGGCGGCGCAGGCGACCGGGTTACCGCCGTAGGTGCCGCCGAGGCCGCCCGCGTGCACAGAGTCCATGACCTCGGCGCGGCCGGTGACCCCGGCCAGCGGAAGGCCGCCCGCGATTGCCTTGGCCGTGGTGACCAGATCGGGAATCACGTTCTCGTGATCGCAGGCGAACCAGTCGCCGGTCCGGCAGAACCCGGACTGGATCTCGTCGGCTACCAGCAGGATGCCATTGGACCGGCAGAAACTCGCCAGGCCGGTGAGGAAGCCGTCGGGCGGCACGATGAATCCGCCTTCGCCCAGGATGGGCTCGATCACGACGGCGGCGACGTTCTCCTCTCCCACCTGCGTGTGAATCAGCGAGGTGACGACGTCCAGCGCCTCGTCCGCGCACCTCGCGGGCCCGCCCGGCCACCGGAACGGGTAGGCCATCGGCGCCCGGTAGACCTCCCCGGCGAACGGCCCGAACCCTTGCTTATACGGCATGTTCTTCGCCGTCATCGCCATGGTCAGGTTGGTCCGGCCGTGATAGGCGTGGTCGAAGACGACCACTGCCTCGCGCTTGACCGCGTGCCGAGCGATCTTGACCGCGTTCTCGACGGCCTCGGCGCCGGAGTTGACCAGGACTGAGCGCTTGTCGTGGTCGCCAGGAGTCAGCCGGTTCAGCTGCTCGCAGACCTCGAGATAGCCCTGGTAGGGCGCCACCATGAAGCAGGTGTGGGTGAACTGCTGAACCTGGTCGATGACCCGCTGGACGACGAGCTCCGCGCTGTTGCCGACCGACGTCACGGCGATGCCGGAGCCGAAGTCGATCAGCGAGTTGCCGTCCACGTCGACCAGGACGCCGCCGCCGGCCGCCGCGACGAAGATCGGCAGCACCTGACTCACCCCGCGCGCGACGGCGTGCTGGCGGCGCTTGAGCAGTTCCCTGGAAGCCGGCCCGGGGATCTCGGTGACAAGGTGGCGTTCCTGTGCGAGCGATGGGCCGCCGTGCGCAGAGGGACCTGTAGTCATGCCCCCGACGATAGGCCAAGACCAGTTCCGGCAGAATGGGTGGCCCGGGTTTCGCCGCGCGCCGCAACGCCCGCACCGGATGCACCGCCGTGAGCTTGCGGCAGGCGGCTGCGCTGCTAACTTACCTGGCATGGCTGAGGTAAGTGGTGTTCTAGTGACCGGCGGAGCCGGTTTCGTGGGTGCGACGCTTGTCCGGCGGCTCGTCGGGAGCGGGTACCCGGTCCGCGTGTTCGACAATTACTCGACGGGTGACGCGGCATTCCTGGCAGGAGTCGACGCTGAGCTCGTCGAGGGCGACATCCGCGACGTCCCGGCGCTCGACGCCGCCCTCGCGGGGATGCGGGCCATCGTGCACCTTGCGGCGGCGGGCTCCGTCGTCATGTCCGTCGAGGACCCGGTGACCAATTTCGAGGTCAACGTCCTGGGCACATTCCGGGTGCTCGACGCGGCGCGGCGGGCCGGCGTGGAACGGACGGTCCTGGCCTCCACCGGCGGCGCGCTGATCGGCGACGCGACGCCGCCGGTCAGCGAGGATTCCCTGCCGAAGCCGATCTCGCCATATGGCGCCAGCAAGCTCGCCGGCGAGGGCTATGCGTACGCCTTTGCGAAGGCGTACGGCCTGCGCACGGTGGCGCTCCGTTTCGCGAATGTGTACGGCCCGTGGAGCGCCAGGAAACGGGGCGCGATGACGCTCTTCTTCCAGGCGATCCATCAGGGCGAGCCGATCGTGATCTACGGTGACGGCTCGGCGTCACGTGACTACACGCACGTCGAGGACATCTCGCGCGCGCTGCACCTGGCCCTCGAGCGCGATGTCCCCGGCGGCACTGTGCTGCACATCGCGTCCGGCGTCGAGACCACTGTGCGGGAGCTGGCCGACCTGTGCCGCGGCGCGGCCGGCGTGCCCGATCACCCGGTGCAGTACCGGCCCAAGCGGGCCGGTGAGGTGGGACGGAATTTCGCGTCCTACGATCTTGCCGAAAAGATGCTCGGCTACGCGCCCAGCATCAGTCGCGAGGCCGGCATCCCCGGCACCTGGAACTGGTTCCAGGAATCGGTATTCCGCGCCTAGCGCAGCCGGCGGGATCATGAGGAGGCCGGCCGGGGCGCGTGCGGCGGCGGGCGGGGGCGGGCGGGACAATGAGCGGCATGACCGATGCTGACCGCGCCGCACAGGGGATGAGGGTACGCCGGGAGGTGCTCGGGGACGAGCACGTGGACCGGGTGATCGCCGGGACGAACGAGTTCACCGCGCCGTTCCAGGACCTCCTCACCCGCTATGCCTGGGGCGAAGTATGGTCACGGCCCGGCCTGAGCCGGGCCGAGCGCAGCATCATCACCCTGACGGCCCTTGCGAGCCTGCGCCAGGAGGAGGAACTGGCTGCGCACCTGCGCGCGGCAGTGCGCAACGGGCTGACCGAGGCGCAGATCCAGGAAGTTCTGCTGCAGGTCGCGATCTACGCGGGCGTACCGGCGGCCAACCGCGCATTCGCCGTCGCGCAGAGCGTCCTGGCTGAGCTCGACATCAGCTAGGCACGATCCGTACATGTGTGCACTTGGCGGCCCGATGTCGATGCGTCGAGCATGGCCCGGAACTGCTGCTCGTGTGCGGTCAGCAGGGCGCGGTAGTATTGGCCGAAGGTATTTATCCGTCCGCACGCGCCATGCGACAATCCCGGCGTGCCTGTGGGCTTTTCACGCTACTGTCGACAGGCTGAGCTGAATTCTGAAGCATGCAGGACTGAGCGCCATTATGCGAGGAACCCGGGCAATTCCGTCCTTCCGCTTCGTAATGGCCGCCATCATGTGTGATCCCGCCAAAAATCCGGGGTGCCCGACCGGACGGGACCGCGCCGGTCCCGCACGCGTCGTGCGGCGGGCTGGCATGAGCTGCCCGCGCCGGGCAGAACGCGCCCCGGCCGCGGCCGGGCACCATGCAGCCACCCGCCGGGGACCGGCCGTGATCGCCGTCGCCGCGTGGTGTGATGGGTGCGGCGAGCCGCAATCCCGGCGAGCGCGATCACCGCGGGAGGTTTCATGCTGCCCTGGTCTTCCGACCTAGCCGGGCGGATGGAGGAGCACACGATCGCCAGCGAGATGCTGCGCGGGAATCCGCTCGGCGACCCGCACGAGCGGCCGCTGTGGGTCTACCTGCCCCCCGGCT
>DATJZH010000449.1:0-2236 GCA_035499215.1 Streptosporangiaceae bacterium
GTAGACACTGTGGTGGGCGAGCCGCCGGCCACGCTGGGAGACGAAAAAGCTTGCCGGGACCGGCCGGGGGCAGAGCTGATCTCGCCGGGCGCTGTAGGTGCGGAGCGCTTCGATGGTGCTGTCGTGGCATACGACCTCACGGGAGCGCCCGAACTTCGAGCTGCGCACGACGAGCACTTTCTGGTCCCAGTCGATGTCGTCGCGGTCGAGCCGCATCGCCTCCCCGATCCTCAGGCCAGTCACCGCCAGCAGCCCGAGCAGGGTCTCGAAAGTGGCCGCCTGCAACGGCGGGCTCAGCCGCCGCGCTGCCGCCAGCAGGGCGGCGATGTCGGCGTCGGAGTACAGGTAAGGAAGGGCCGGCTGATAGCCGGGCGCGGTGAGCAGGTCCGCGGGCGGGATCTCGGTAGCGGGGTCGAGCGCGTGCAGGTACCGGGCGAAGCCGCGCACCGCGCTGAGCCGGTGGGCCAGCCAGATCGGGCTGGCCTGCTGCGGCTGGGTCGCCCAGGACAGGGCCAGTTCGGTGGTGATGGTGCCCGCGCCGGCGCGTTCGGCGAAGGCCACGAAGCTTGAGAGCATGCGGCCGACGCTCTCGAGCTTGTAACCGACGCTGCGGCGCAAGGCGAGATAGTCGTCCAGGGACTGACGTAGCGCGCTCATGCCGCACCACCCGGCCATGGCCGGGCGACGGCCGACAGGGCGCCCCGGTCAACTTTGGCATAGAGGCTGGTAGCGGCCAGGCTGCGCTGCCGCAGCAGATGCCCCACCTCGGTCAGGGTCCCGCCGGCCCGCAGGGTCTGCGTCGCGACCGTGTAGCGGAGACGGTGGGAGCCCATCGGTGGCAGGCCCGCCCGGACGCAGGCTTGGCGCACCACCCCCGAGACGGCCCGGTCCGACAGGCCACGATGGGGGGCAAGGACGCGGGTGAAGACCGCGGCGCTCGCACAGCGCGGCCGGCCATCTTGCAGCCACCCGGCGATCGCCTCACCGGCGTCCTGCGTCAGCGGCAGCCGGTCTTGCCGGCTGGCCTTGCCGCGCACGGTGAGCTCCCCGGCGCGCCAGTCGATGTCGCCCAGGCGCAGCGCGGCGACCTCGCCGGCGCGCAACCCGAGCCGCGCCAAGACAGTCAGGATCGCGAAGTCCCGGCGCCCGGCCGGGCGGCGGCGATCACAGCTGCCGAGCAGCCGCCCGACGTCTGCCGCGCTGATCGCCCGGGGCAGCCCGGTCAGCGCCCAGCCGGCGATCGACGGCACCGCCGCCCCCAGGCCGGGCCGGGTCAGCCCTTCGATCTCCAGGTAGCGCAAGAACGAGCGCAGGCGCGTGCTGACCGCCTTGGCTTCGCCGACTGATCGCCGCTGGCTGACCGACAAGACGAAGCCGGTCACCGCCGCGGCAGTCAAGCCCCGCAGCTCGCCCGGTGTCCCGGCCGGCACGTGCGCCACGAATCTGCGGGCGACGTCGGCATAATGCGGGACGCTCGACTGCGGCGACAAGCCCCGCTCCTGGAGCAGGTAGCGCCGGTACCCCGTGATCAGCACGCCAGCCGGTCCCGCAGCCTGCGTCTCAGCGGCCGGGACCGCGCCAACGCTGCCCAGGTAGTCAAGCAGCGGAGCCATGCCGGCCATCGACGCCGGATGCGCGTAACCCTGCGCTTGCCTGAAGCGCAAGAACCGCCGCGCGCATCCGGCGGTCAGATCGCCGGCCGCCAGGTGCTGTCCCGCAAGCCAGCGGCTCACGTGCACCATCAGCCGCAGATGCCGCCCGACCGAGTCGGCCGAGTACCCCTGACCGGTCAGCGCCGCCTCGAAACCCGGCCCGTACGGCAGCAACGGCCCATCAAGCGGACCGCGCACACGCCTGGTCATGATCGTTTCCCTTCGCTGGTGACTGGACTTCCAGGCAGGGATTCTTGATCAGGCCAGGCGATTATGCCGAGGAATCCTGAGCGGAGTCGCCGCAGGCCACGCCCACCGTGACAGGACTCGGCATAACGGCACCCTCGGCATAATTGCCGAACTTGGAGTCCAGGATCGTGATCGCCTCGGCGTTCAGGCCGACATCGTCGCGAGTGAGGCGGCAGGCCTCTCCCTGGCGCATGCCTTCCCCCAGGGTCCTCAGCCTGTCGCATGACGTTGCATGAACCGGTCATCTAACGGGTTGTGCGGCGTGTCTCTCGGGGTGTTGCGCTCGTGGCTGGTAGTTGTTCATGCAGCCCGGCACGAGACCGAGAGGATCAACA
>DATJZH010000450.1:0-11597 GCA_035499215.1 Streptosporangiaceae bacterium
CGCGGCCGCCGGCCAGGCCGGATGTCGCAGGCCAGCGCCTTGACCTCCTGAATGTGCACGTTCGGGTCCAGGGACAGGTGCGCAAGCTCGTTGGCCGCGTCCCCGGCGGTATAGCCATTGGGTCCCCAGTGCCAGGGCAGCCCGATCTGGTGCAACTGCCTGCCGCCAGCACTGAGCGGCTTCATCCGGCGGGTCACCATCACCCGAGCCTCGATGGCACTGCGCGCCGTGACAATCGTCGCCCAGCCCAGGTGCTCGAGCCCGCGCTCGGCCGCCAGCTCAGGTGACACCTCGCAGAAGAACGCTGGCTGCAGCTCGGACAGGTACGGCAGGAAGCGCGACATGCCACCCGCCGTGTGATGCTCGGTGAGCCGGTGGGTGGTCGCCACATACGGGAACACGGCCGAACCAGGCCGGCCGCCGCTGGGCTGGAACCGGTCCTGCGGGTGCTCGATGAGCTGCCGGACCGGGTTGCGCTGCTGGCCGTACAGCAGGTTCGGCAGCGGCGATTCCTGCGGCTCATAGTGCGCGGGCAGCGGACCGTCCACCAGCCCGGCCGGGGCGAACAGCCATGCCTTGCCGTCGGCCTGCATGACGAACGGGTCGATCCCGGAGATCGCCGCCACCCCGGTGGCACCTTCCGGCGGCCGGTACGAGGGCGCCCGGTCGGCCACGAAGTCCGGCACATCGTGCCCGGTCCACTGGCCCTTGTCCGCATTCCACCAGACCAGGGCCTTGCGCTCGCTCCACGGCCTGCCGTCAGGATCGGCCGACGCCCGGTTGTAGAGCACCCGCCGGTTCGCCGGCCAGGCCCAGCCCCACTCCGGTGCCACCCAGCTCTGCTCGCGCCCTGGCCTGCGGCGGTCTGCCTGGTTCACCCCGTCCGCGCGCACCCCGCAGTAGATCCAGCAGCCGCATACGGTGGAGCCGTCGGCGGCAAGCTGGGTGAAGGCCGAGAGCGGCCGGCCTGCTGAGTCCCGGCCGTTTACCTCGGCCAGCACAGCGTCCGCATCGGGCTCGGCAAGCGGGCCCTCCACCGGATAGTCCCAGGTGAGGTCCAGGACCGGCCGGTCGATCTCGTCGGCCGACCCCGCGAGCTTCGCCTTGATGCGCCGGCCTAGGTGATAGGTGAACCACAGGTCGCTGCGGGCGTCGCCGCCCGGCTGCACCGCCGTGTGATGCCACTGCAGCATGCGCTGAGTGTTGGTGAAGCTCCCGCTCTTCTCGGTGTGCGCAGCGGCAGGCAGGAAGAACACCTCGGTCTTGATGTCCTCGGCGCGCATCTCCCCGGTCTCGATCTCCGGGCCGTTCTTCCACCAGGTGGCACTTTCGATCAGCACGAGGTCCCGCACCACCAGCCAGTCCAGGCTGGCCAGCCCGAGCCGCTGCATCCGCGCGTTGGCCGAGCCCACCGCAGGGTTCTGGCCGAACAGGAAGTACCCCTTGCAGGCCCCTTCGAGCTGGGCCAGAACTGTCTCGTAAGTGCTGTGGCTGCCGGTCAGCCGGGGCAGGTAGTCGTAGCAGAAGTCGTTGTCCGCCGTCGCAGCCTCGCCCCACCACGCTTTGAGCAGGCTCACCAGGTATTCGCGGGTATTCGCCCAGAACCCCTTTTCCACGCTCTCGGCTTCCACATAGGCGTCGAGGTCGTCGTTGCCGCTGCCGGCGTGCGGCATCGGCAGGTACCCGGGCAGCAGGTCGAAAAGGGTAGGTATGTCGGTCGAGCCCTGGATGGAGGCGTGCCCGCGCAGCGCCATGATCCCGCCGCCGGGACGGCCCATGTTGCCGAGCAGCGCCTGCAGGATCGCGGCGGTTCTGATGTACTGCACGCCGACCGTGTGCTGGGTCCAGCCGAGGCTGTAGACGAACGCGGTCGTCCGGTCCGGGCCCGAGTTCTCGGTGATGAGCCGGCAGACCTCCGCGAAGGCGTCGGCCGGTACACCGGTAATCTGCGCGACCAGTTCGGGCGTGTACCGGGCGAAATGCCGTTTGAGCACCTGGAACACGCACCGTGGGTGCTGGAGCGTCTCGTCGGTGTCGGGGGCCGGATGCGCGGCTGCGCCGCCGGATCCGTGCGCTTCGCCCCGTGCCGCCTCCCGCACCTGCCGCTGCGAGCGGCCGGCACCGCGCTGCCCGCTCGCGGCCCGCATCTCGGCGCCCTGGTACCGCCATTTCTCGAAGTCGTAGACACGATCGGCCCGGTCCAGGCCGGAGAACACGCCGTCGAGATCCTCTGTGTCGGCGAAATCCTCGGTCAGGATGGCTGCCGCGTTGGTGTAGGCCACTACGTAGTCACGGAAGTACTTGCCGCTGCGCAGCACGTAGTTGATCAGACCGCCGACGAACGCGATGTCGGCTCCGGCCCGGATCGGCACATGCAGGTCGGCGACCGCGCTGGTCCGGGTGAACCGGGGATCGACGTGGATCACTTTCGCGCCGCGGGCCTTGGCCTCCATCACCCACTGAAACCCGACCGGATGGCACTCGGCCATGTTCGAGCCCTCGATCAGGATGCAGTCAGCGTTCGCCAGATCCTGCTGGAATGTGGTCGCGCCGCCGCGGCCGAAGCTAGTCCCCAGACCGGGGACGGTGGAAGAGTGTCATATCCGCGCCTGGTTCTCGATCTGGATCGCGCCAAGTGCCGTGAACAGCTTTTTGATGAGGTAGTTTTCCTCGTTGTCCAGCGTTGCCCCGCCCAGGCTCGCGAAGCCCATCGTGCGCCGGGTCCGCGCGCCCCGCTGCTCCCACTGCCAGCCGTCCCGCCGCGCCGCGATGACCCGGTCGGCGATCATGTCCATGGCCGCGTCGAGATCCAGGTGCTCCCACTCGCGGCCGCCCGGCGGCCGGTAGAGCACCCGGTGCTCGCGGGCGGAGCCCGTGGTCAGCTGCAGGCTTGCGGAGCCCTTCGGGCACAGCCGACCGCGGCTGACCGGCGAGTCCGGGTCACCCTCGATCTGGGTGACCTTGCCGTCGGAAACATAGACGTTCTGGCCGCAGCCCACTGCGCAATACGGGCACACCGACTTGACCACTTTGTCGGCATCTGCGATCCGCGGCCGGAGCTCATCGGTCCGCCTGCTCTTGGCGGCGGCTCCGAGCCCGAGCGGATCCGCTCCGGTCAGCTGCCGATAGACCGGCCACGACCCCAGCCAGCTGCGACTGCCCATCTGACCACCCCTCACCTGCTCGGCTGAGGTCTGGCACTGCCCGACCGCGAGCAGACATTCAGCCTAAGCCCGCGGTCTGGCCCGCATCCGGCGGGGCAGCTGTCCGCCGTTTATGACCCGTCCGGACGGGAAGCGTCAGCCAGGTGTGCAGCACGCCGACGGCATCCCGGTCGACCCGGAGTTCCACCCGGCACACCGTGCTCGTCGCCGGCGCGGCGAACATCGTCGTCGCCGCGGCCAAGCTGGCTGCCGGGCTGCTCACCGGCTCCAGCGCGATGCTCGCCGAAACGGCACATTCCGCAGCTGACACCCTCAATCAGGCGTTCCTGCTCACGTCGGTACACCAGGCCGACCGTCCCGCGGATCCCGATCATCCGTTCGGATACGGCCAGGAGCGTTACTTCTGGTCGCTGCTGGCGGCGTTCGGCATCTTCATCGCCGGCGCCGGCTTCTCGGTCTTCGAGGGATTGCTCGCCCTGCGCGGCGGCGGCGATCGCAACCCGGCGATCGCCTACGTTGTGCTCGGCATCTGCTTCGCGGCCGAAGGCACGTCGCTGCTGCGGGCGACCTCCCAGGTGCGGGCCGAGGCCCGCAGCAGCGGCACTCACCTGCTGGCCCACGTTCGCAGCAGCCCCGACACCACAGTCAAGGCGGCTTTGTTCGAGGACAGCGCGGCCCTGGCCGGCCTGGTGCTCGCCGCGGCCGGCCTGGTGCTCGAGCAGCTGACCGGCTCACCGGTCTGGGACGGCGCCGCTTCCATCGCGATCGGCGGCCTGCTGGTCGTCGTGGCCATCAGGCTCGGGCTCGACAACAGGGAACTGCTCATTGGCAGGGCCGCCGATCCGAAAATGCAGCAGCTGATCCGGGACGAGATCGAACGCACGCCCGGCATCGATGATCTTCTTGAGCTCCTCACGATGCACCTGGGACCCGACCAGCTCATCGTCGCCGCGCGGGTGGCACTCAGCGACGAGGTCAGCGCCAACGGCGCGGAGGATCTCGCCGACGACATCGACCGGCGGCTGGCCGACCGGCTGCCAGTCGTCCCGACCGTCTTCATCGACCCCACGCAAAGATCAGTCAGCCCGCAAACACAGCACCGGTCCTAGCGCTCCGCGGCCCGATGTGGCGGCCGGTTGCGCACCGCCGGTGCCTTACGGCACCGGCGGCACGACGCCGGGCCTGAACACACCGGGCCGGAACACGACATGCTTGAACGTGCCGTGCCCGGCCTTGATCGATACCATCTCCTCCCCTTCCGTCGTGGCCTTCCGTCGTGCTTCCTGCGGCGGGGTCAGGCCCTGCGCAGGAACAGGATGAGAAGCACGATGAGGATAATGACGACGAGCGTGCCTATGCCGATATACATGGGGATTCCTCTCCTAGCGTCACAGTGCGCCACGTTGGCTCTGACCGTCCGGGCCCGCAGAGCAGGTCCCCCGCTGTCCGCCCCATGAGCCTGCCCCGCACTTCCCGTGGCCGGCCAATTCAAACCAGCGCCATGCCCGCGGGCCTTGCCGCCGCTGACAGAATCCGATCAACTGAGAACACTGCGGGCTGACTCGACGGCGAGGGGCCTGAGCCGGGCCTGGGCGCGGCTTGACGTGCCCCGCCGAGGACGGTCCGGCGGGGCTAGGGGCGGTACGTCGGCAGGGAGGGCGCGATGGATGTCGAAGCCAGGAACCGAGGCACCTGCGCAGCACCGCCGCGCGGCGCGGAGATCCTCGGGCGGCCGCTGCTGAACAAGGATTCCGCGTTCACCGAGGCCGAACGCGACGCGCTCGGCCTGCACGGCCTGCTGCCCTGCGGGGTCGTCACCATGGATCAGCAAGTCACCCTGGAACTGGAACACCTCCGCCACAAATCCGATGACCTGGAGAAGTACATCGGGCTCGCGGCACTGCACGATCGGAATGAGACGCTCTTCCACCGGCTTCTGGCCGAGCACCTCGAAGAGCTAGCTCCCATCGTCTATACGCCGACGGTCGGCGAAGCCTGCCGCCAGTTCAGCCACGTCGTCCGCCACCCCCGCGGGCTGTGGATCACGCCCGACGACGTCAGCCGGATGCCGGAACTGCTGCGCAACGCCGATCGCCAGGACGTCAGGCTGATCGTCGCCACAGACAACGAGCGGATCCTCGGGCTCGGCGACCTCGGAGCCGGCGGCATGGGCATCCCCGTCGGCAAGCTCGCCTTGTACTCCGCGGGCGCTGGCGTGCATCCGGCCGTGACGCTGCCGGTGTCACTCGACTGCGGGACCGACAACCAGGCTCTGCTCGGTGATCCGCTCTATCTCGGCTACCCGAAACCGCGGCTGCGCGGGGCAGCCTACGACGCCTTCATCGAGGCCTTCGTCGATGCCGTCCGCGAGGTCTATCCCGATGCGCTGCTGCAGTGGGAGGACTTCAAGCAGCACAACGCGATCCGGCTGCTTGACCGGTACCGGCACCGGCTGCCGAGCTTCAACGACGACATCCAGGGCACGGCGGCGGTGGTGGTGGCCGGAATCCTCGCCGCGCTGCGGCTGCGCGACGCGCCGCTGGGCAGCCAGCGGCTCGTGTTTCTTGGCGCGGGAGCGGCCGGCATCGGGATCGCCCGGCTGATACAGATGGTCATGCGCGCGGCCGGCGGGACCGCGGACACGCGGCGCTCGGTGCTGATGCTCGACTCTCACGGGCTGATCTTCGAGGGGCGCGACCGGGTGGACGCGGACAAGCTCCCGTTCGCGCTGCCGCACCGCGAGCTCACCGGGTTCGGTTTCGAGCCGGGCGGCCATTACGACCTCGAGACCGTGGTGCGGCAGGTGGCCCCCACCATCCTGATCGGAACGAGCGGGCAGCCCGGCGCCTTTACCGAGGCGGCGATCCGTGCGATGGCGGCGCGGACGGCGGAGCCGATCGTGTTCCCGCTGTCCAACCCGACGGCCAACTCCGAAGCCACCCCGGCCGATGTGCTGGCCTGGACCGAGGGGCGCGCGCTGGTAGCCACCGGCAGCCCGTTCGCTCCGGTCAGGGCCGGCGACCGCACGATCGTTGCCGGGCAGGCCAACAACGTTTTCATCTTCCCCGGTGTCGGACTCGGCGCGATCGCGGCGCGGGCGCGCGAGGTCACCGACCGGATGTTCCTGGTCGCGGCCACCACGCTGGCCGGCCTGGTCACCGCCGAGCGGCTCGGCGAAGGCGCGCTCTACCCGCCACTGCACGATCTCCGGCAGGTATCACGTGCGGTGGCCGTCGCGGTGGCACGGGAGGCCGTCGACAGCCAGGTGGCTCAGCTGACGCCCGGCGAGGACATCGAGGCAGCGGTGGACGCCGCCATCTGGATGCCGCACTACGAGTAAAGCCTGCGGCAGCGACCCGGCAGCTATCCGGGCGGCCAGCCGGCCCGGATAGGGAGCGCGGCCGAGACCGCGCCCGGGCCAGCTGCCCCTGATCACCGGGGCCGGCTGCGCCCTGATCGGCTGCGCCCTGATCAGCTGAGTGCGGCGATTTCCGGCGCGCCAAGCCGTGCCGCCTCGGCGGTGTCGTCGTCCGGTTTGGTCTGCGAGTCGCGCTCGGCCGCCACCCTGGCCCGGTAGTGGTCAACCTCCCGGTGAGCCTGCTCGTCGTCCCACCCCAGCAGGCCAGCCATCAGCCCGGCGACGGTCGGGGCGGCCTCCACACCGCGGTCCCAGGCCTCGATCGATATCCGGGTGCGCCGGGTGAGCACGTCGTCCAGATGGCGGGCACCTTCGTGCGTTACCGCGTAACGGGCCTCGACCTGCAGGTAGTCGTCCGCGCCGGGCAGCGGTGCCGCCAGCGACGGATCGTCCCGCAGCATCGCGAGCAACTCATGGATGCGTGAGCCGTAGCGGTTGAGCATGTGCTCGATGCGGACGACGTGCACGCCGACGGACGCGGCCAGTGCGCGGCGCTGATTCCATAGCGCACGGTAGCCCTCGGCCCCGAGCAGCGGAATCTGGTCGGTGCAGGAATCTGGCACCCGGGCGTCCAGGCCCCGGGCCGCCTCGTTCACGGCGTCCGCGGCCATCACCCGGTAGGTCGTGTACTTTCCGCCCGCCACGACGACCAGTCCAGGGACCGGGTGACCCACTAGGTGCTCGCGTGACAGCTTCGATGTCGACTCGGACTCGCCGCTGAGCAGTGGCCGCAGGCCGGCATAGACGCCCTCGACATCCTCCCGCGTGAGCGGTGAGGAAAGCACCGAGTTGACATGCTCAAGCAGGTAGTCAATGTCCCGTGAACTGGCGGCCGGATGGGCCTTATCCAGCGACCAGTCAGTGTCGGTGGTGCCGATGATCCAGTGCCTGCCCCACGGGATGACGAACAGCACGCTCTTCTCGGTACGCAGAATCAGCCCGGTATTTGACTGCAGCCGGTCCCGCGGCACGACGAGATGGATGCCCTTGGACGCGCGGACGTGAAACTGGCCGCGGGCGTCGGCAAGTGCCTGGGTGTCGTCCGTCCACACGCCGGTGGCATTGATGACCTGCCGGGCGCGCACCTCGAACGCCTGCCCGGTCTCCAGGTCGGTGACGGCCGCGCCGGTGACCCGCTCGCCCTGCCGCAGGAACCCGGTGACCTGGGCCCGGCTCGCGGCGAGCGCGCCGAACGAGGCGGCAGTGCGAACGACGGTGACGACATACCTGGCATCGTCCATCTGAGCGTCCCAGTACTGCACGGCGCCGGTGAGGGCGTCTGGCCGCAGGCAGGGCGCTTCCCGCAGGGCGTGCCTGCGGGTGAGGTGCCGGTGATGCCTGAGCCCGTGGGCCGTGCCAGACGCGTAAGCCATCGTGTCGTACATCAGGACCCCGGCGCCCACGTAGGCGCGCTCCCAGACCCGGTGGTTCAGCGGGTAGAGGAACGGCACCGGCCGCACGAGATGCGGGGCGATGCGATCGAGCAGCAGGCCGCGCTCGGCAAGCGCCTCACGGACGAGGCCGAAATCGAGCATCTCCAGGTAGCGCAGGCCACCATGGATGAGCTTGCTTGACCGGCTCGATGTTCCGCTCGCCCAGTCGCGCGCTTCCACGATCGCCGTGGTCAGCCCCCTGGTGACCGCATCGAGCGCACTGCCGGCCCCGACGATCCCGCCGCCGATGACCAGCACATCGAGTTCGCCCTCGGCCATCCGGCCGATCGCGTCCCCCCGTGCTGCGGGGGATAGTGCATCTGCAGACAGCTCGGTCACGGGATTAGCCGACCTCCACCCAGTTCAGTGTGCGCTGCACTGCCTTCTTCCAGCCTGCATAACCCTCTTCGCGCTGCTGTTCATTCCACTGCGGATCCCAGCGCCTGGATTCATTCCAGTTGACCTTCAGCTCGTCGGTGTTCGACCAGAAACCCGTAGCCAGGCCGGCGGCGTAGGCGGCGCCGAGAGCTGTCGTCTCGGCGACGACCGGGCGGCTGACCGGGACGCCGAGGATATCGGCCTGCAGCTGCATGCACAGGTCGTTCGCGGTGACACCGCCGTCGACCTTCAGCACGTCCAGATGCACGCCGGAGTCCTGCTCCATCGCCTCGCTGACATCGCGGCTCTGATAGCAGATGGCCTCGAGCGTGGCCCTGGCGAGGTGGGCGCTGGTGTTGAAGCGCGACAGTCCCACGATCGCCCCGCGGGCATCGCTGCGCCAGTACGGCGCGAACAGCCCGGAGAACGCCGGGACGAAATAAATACCGCCGTTGTCGGCGACCTGGCGGGCCAGCGTCTCGGTCTCGGCTGCGCCGGAGATAATCCCCAGCTGGTCACGCAGCCACTGCACGGCCGATCCGGTGACCGCGATCGAGCCCTCGAGGGCATAGACCGGCTTCTGCTGGCCGAACTGGTAGCACACCGTCGTCAGCAGCCCGTTCTTGCTCCGCACCAGCTCCTCGCCGGTGTTGAGCAGCATGAAGTTGCCGGTTCCGTAGGTGTTCTTGGCCTCCCCGACCGCGAAGCAGACCTGACCCACCGTCGCGGCCTGCTGATCGCCGAGGTCACCGGTCAGCGGGACGCCGTCCAGCGCGGCAAGCCCGCGGGTCTCGCCATAGCCGGCGGGCTCGGACGAAGGCCGGATCTGCGGCAGCATCCCGCGCGGGATGCCGAAGAAGCCGAGCAGCTCATCGTCCCAGTCGAGCGTCTCCAGATTCATCAGCATGGTGCGGCTGGCGTTGGTGACGTCCGTAACGTGGGCGCCGCCGTCCGGGCCGCCAGTCAGGTTCCAGATCACCCAGCAGTCGGTATTGCCGAACGCCGCTTCGCCGTTCTCCGCCGCCTCTCGCACGCCCTCCACGTTCTCCAGGATCCACTGCACCTTGCCGCCCGAGAAGTACGTCGCCGGCGGCAGGCCCGCCTTGCGCCGGATGACGCTGCCGCGCTCGTCGCGGTCCAGGGCGCTGGCGATGCGGTCGGTGCGGGTGTCCTGCCAGACGATCGCGTTGTAGTAAGGACGGCCGGTCTTGCGGTTCCATACGACCGTTGTCTCACGCTGATTCGTGATTCCCAGCGCGGCCAGATCAGCCGCCGTCAGGCTGGCCTGGTTCAGCGCAGTCTGGACCACCGACGCGGTCCGCTCCCAGATCTCCACCGGATCGTGCTCGACCCAGCCCGCCTGCGGCAGGATCTGCCTGTGCTCGAGCTGATGCTTGGCCACCTCGTTGCCGGAATGGTCGAAGATCATGAACCGGGAACTGGTAGTGCCCTGATCGATGGCACCGACGAAATCCGGCATGCGCTCCTCCTTGAGCTGACTGTGCTGTCCCTGAGCTGACGCGGCTGAGATGTGATCGGGCGACTACCCGCGCTTCCTCTTGATCAACATACGTCGCACGAGTACCTCCTGCAATGCGTTGATAACGGTAATTTTGGAAATTCGCCGCTGGCCACACAGGGTGATCAGCCAGTTCTCAGGAGTGCTTTGACCGCGGGGATGCGGCCGGCTGCCATCGACAGTTCGGTCACCCCAAGCTCGACCAGGCGCGCCGCGAACCGGTCATCAGCCGCTAGCTCGCCGCAGACCGAAACGTCCGCGCCGCCCCGTGCTGCGCCCGCGCACAGCTGCTCGAGTATCCGCCACACCGCCGTCGCGGACGGATCAGCCAGCGCGGCCACGTCGGGCTCGGCGCGGTCGGCCGCCATGGTATAAGCGATGAGGTCGTTGGTGCCCACCGACACGAAGTCCGCGGCCGATGCGATCTCGTCGGCAGCCAGGGCCGCGGCCGGTACCTCGATCATGACCCCGACGCGGTCAGGGCGGGCATGGGCGATCCCGTCTGCAGCGAGCGAGCTCACGGCCGCGTCGACCGCCGCGCGGAAGGCGGCCGCCTCCCAGGCCAGCGTGACCATTGGCGCCATGACCTCGACATGGTGCCCGGCTGCCGCGCGGCAGATTGCCCGCAGCTGGGTGTGCAGGACATCAGGGTGGCGCAGCAGCCACCGCAATCCGCGCACGCCGAGGAAGCCGTTGTGCTGCGGGTCGAGGGCAACGGCCCGCAGCGGCTTGTCACCGCCGAGGTCGAGCACGCGGATCACCGCGGGCCTGTCGCCGAGCACGTCGAGAATTCCGGCCAGCTGACCGAGCTGGGCCTCCTCATCGGGCAGCTCGGGGCAGTCGAGGATCAGCAGCTCTGTTCGCAGCAGGCCGACGCCATCCGCGCCGGCGTCCACCGCGACCCGTGCCTCTGCCAGGGAACCGATGTTGGCGGTGACCCGGATCGCCTGGCCCCGGACCTGAACCGGCGCGGCGGCAAGCTCGCGCTCCGCGGCCCGCTGCCGGGCCTGCGCCGCGACCGCGCTGCGGCGCTCGGCCAGGTCCGGCGG
Source organism: Streptosporangiaceae bacterium (assembly GCA_035499215.1). GTDB lineage: Bacteria > Actinomycetota > Actinomycetes > Streptosporangiales > Streptosporangiaceae > DATJZH01. The sequence continues at coordinate 10,962 of DATJZH010000450.1, forward strand.
GTCGACCTGGACGGTGCCGGCCGTGCCGTCGACGTCCAGGACCGCTCCCGGCCGGAGGTGATCAAGCACCTCGCCGGTCCCGAGAACCATCGGCAGGCCAAGATTGCGGGCCACCAGCACGGCGTGCGCCGTCGGCGAACCGCGGGAAAGGACGGCAGCGACGCCGCCGCGCTCGGCCAGCCGCACCACCTCGCCGGGTCCGAGCTCGTCAGCCACCAGGACGCCGCCGTGCATCTCGCCGGCGGCCGGGATCCGGTCGAGGACCTGGCCGAGCTCAGCCAGCACTGCCGCCCCTGCCTCGCGCACGTCAGCGGCCCGCGCTGCGACCAGTTCGTCCGCGCTCGCGGCCAGCTGCGCTGCGAGCGCCGACACTGCCTGCCACCAGGCGGATTCAGCGGCGAGCCCGTCAGACAGAGCGCGGTCTGCGGCGTCCCGCAGCTGCGGATCGCGGACGACGGCCGCGTGTGCGCGGGTCATCGGGTCGCCGCCTGCCATCCGTCCGGCCGCGGTTGCCACCGCTGCCTCAAGGCGGCTGCGCTCCTGCTGCGGTCCGGTACCTGGACGGACCGGGACGTCCGGCACCGCGATGCGAACAGCGCGGCCGATCCCGCGTCCGGGGGCGCCGCTCGCAGGCCC
>DATJZH010000451.1:0-4898 GCA_035499215.1 Streptosporangiaceae bacterium
TAATAGTACCGAAAAACTACGCATTCACCTCTAGCGGCACGAGATGCCGCGTCGGTATCGTCACGTCCTAAACCGGCCCGGCCGAAGGTGACTCCACCACCTCGGCCGAGCCTGGCCAGGGCCCTAACTAGGAGGACCTATTGGCTGACGCCGATTTTGGCATGCCCATGCCGCCGCCGCCCGCTGATCGGGAGCATCTGGTCTCGCTGCATCCCTCGAAAACCCGGGCTGTTGACGAGATACCGCGGTGGCTGGATATCCTCGCCTCGCACTGCCTGAAGCTGCCGGACGGCATGATCGTCCAGCTGTCCGTGCGCCCGGTCGGCGCCCGCTATGGCCTGTTCGCGCAACTGGTTCCGGACAACCCGGGCGGTGCCGACATCATCAGGTTCCATAGCCGCGCCACCGCGCCGTAAGGCCCGAGCGTGCGGAGCAAGGCCCGAGCGTGCGGAGCACGCACGTGGCGTGCGGAGCACACACATGGCTTCGCCACCGGCGCAGTGCCGTCGGCCGCACTCAACGGCCCTGGGCGCGGGAACGGGAAACCACCGGATTAGTCCGGTTTAGTGTAATTGCTGCGGCTGGCGCTGCCTCCGGGCGGAAACTGTCGGCCGGTGCCTGACGCTGGGGTAGGCACCGGCCGCCGGCACGTCCATTCGTCGCCGCATTTACCTGCGAAGGTAGACGGCGTTGAGCGGGCCGAGATCCCACCGGATCCCTGGCCGCCGGGCTGCACGCCGGCCGGGCCAGCGCAGCCGAGGCCGCAGCTCGGGGCGTGGCGAACACCGTGCGACGGAGCCAGTGCGAGAACGCCTGCCCGGTCTACCTGCTCCGCCGAGACTCAGCCAGCGGGCGCGGCGGCACCTGGCGCGGTCCGCCTCAGCGCAGGTCGCCGTTACGCTGGTGCGTGAGCTGAAGCTGCATGCGGGTATCGCGCCTGGCGGCGTCGTCGCAGGGCGGCTGGCTCCGTCCGCGTGCAGGAGGGCCCGTGGCATTGGCCAACGTTGATGAGGTGCCACCCGGCGGCCCCGGCGCCGCGCCCGGCGCTGGTCTTCGATTCGGCCGGCGCCGGGCGCCTGGCCGCTGCTCGGCCACGTCGTCGCGCTGCAGCGCCGCCCGCTGAAGTTCCTCGACTCGCTAGCGATCCACGGCGACCTCGTCGAGATCCGGCTCGGGCCCCGGCGTGCGTTTATGCTGTGCCATCCCGACCTCGCCTATCGGGTGCTGACCGACTTCCGCGCCTACGACCGGACCGGGCCCGTGTACGACAGGGTCCGCGCGGCGATGGGCAACGGGCTGGCGACCGCCGCTCATTCAGAGCATCGACGGCAGCGGCTGGCCATGCAGCCCGCGTTCCGGCACGAGCACCTGCGCGGGTACGTCGACGTGATGCGGCAGGAGGTCACCGCTGCCATGGACGCGTGGCGGGACGGCCTGGCGGTCGACGTGGTCGAGGAGATGTTCAAGCTGACGACCACGGTCGCGCTACGGGCACTGTTCTCCTGCTCGATGGGCTCCCGCGACGCCGACGAACTGCGGGAGTCGTTTGATGTCTTCTTGCGCGGCACCTACGTCCGGGCGGCGCTGCCCATACTGGGCAAGCTGCCCACACCGGGCAACCGGCGCTACGACCAGGCCATCGCCCGGTGGCGCGGGCAGGTGCATGATCTGATTGAGGGCTGCCGGCGGGCCGCGGCCGACCGCGGCGACCTGCTGTCGCGGCTGCTCGCGGCCCGCGGCGGGCAGGGCCTGACCGACGAGGAGCTGTCCGACCAGGTCGCCGTCCTGCTGCTGGCCGGCGGCGAGACCACCTCCGCGGCGCTCGTGTGGTCGCTGCACCTGCTCGCCGGCCATCCGGAGGTGCTGGACGCGCTGCACGCCGAGGTCGATGCCGTGCTCGGCGGGGACGTCGCCGGGTGGGAGCACCTTTCAGGGCTCGACCTGACTGCCCGGGTGGTGCGAGAGGCGCTGCGCCTGTACCCGCCCGCGTGGATCGTCATCCGGACCTGCGAGCGAGAGACCCGGCTCGCCGGCCACACCCTTCCGGTCGGCAGCACACTGCTGTTCAGCTCGTACGTGCTACACCGCCACCCCGACTTCTTTCCCCGGCCGCATCAGTTCGATCCCGGGCGCTGGCTCGACCTGGCCGGCGGTGCCGGGGGCGGGGCTGCGCACCGCAACTACTTCCTGCCATTCGGCGCCGGCGCGACCAAATGCATCGGCGCGGAGTTCGGGCTGGCCGAGGCTACTCTCGCTCTGGCTTCCATCTGCGCTCGCTGGAAGCTGACACCCGAGCCCGGCCACAACGCCTCCCCTGCGGCCCGGGCCGTGCTTGTGCCGCGGACTCTGCCCATGCGGCTGTCGGCCCGGTCAGCGCCCTGACAAGAGCCTGAAAACGCTCGTGCCGACCTCGAAGCTTCCCGCCGGTGCCGCCCAGCGGGCATCGATCTGGTGCCGCGCCGGCCGGGCCCGACCTGGCGGCAGTAACTGCACGTTCAGGCCGCTGGGATCACCGCAGTCGATTTCCTGCACGTGGACAACCTGCCATTGACAAGCATGATCCCCAAGCCAGCGCGGCGAACCGCCAAAAGGCTTCAGGCTGGGGCGAAACGGAGGCTCAGCCCGAGCCGACGCAGCACAGACAGGAACCACAGCGTGGACGCGCCGGTTCCGATGACGACGAGCGCGGCGGTCGCGACGGTCGAGAGCATCAGGAACAGGCCGATCGGCTCGGTCACCATCAGCACCGCGAGGCCGACCGTGAGCAGCAGGAAGATACCCGCCCACAGCCAGGTCGCCCCCTGGAAGAACCGGTGCAGGCCCGGGTGCCGGGTGGCCGGCTGCCGTAAGGCGACCACCTCAGCGGCGAGCCGGGCAACGATCGGGTTCGGGCCGCGGGCGGTCCGGGCGAACAAGACGCACATGCAGAAGTACGCGAGCGGGAACTGCGCCAGGAAGATCCACAGTTCGCCGGTCGCGATGGCCACCGCGGTCTGGAGCGTGAGCACGATCGCGGAGATTGCCAGCAGGCTGGGGACGGACCCGGTGGCGACCTTGCGGATGGCAGCGGTAACCCAGATCGCCGCAAGTCCCGCCAGCAGGCCGGCATCACGCCCGCCCAGCCAGGCCGCGACACTATACGCGGCGATCGGAAGCCCGGCAGACTCAGCCAGGCTCCACGTGAAAGTGCGCAGCAGCCGCAACGGCCGGGGGAGCTCCAGGTGCTCGGCCATACCGGAGTCGCCAGCCGGCGAAGACCCGGCGCCGTCCTGACGTGCTCTCACTATGGCTGCGGTCATCAGTCCCCCTCGCGGAGCTAGGAAATGCAGCGAGGCGATCTCGAGCCGATGCTCGCACGGGCCGGAGAACATCAGTCGCCGAGCCCAAGATCGTAGTCGAGCATCGCGAGCACCCAGAGTACCTGCTCGCCGAGGCGGCACAAGTCGAGCACCTGATCACGTGTCAGTATCTGTACGCGAGCTTCAGCCTGAAGACCGAACCCGGACGAGGGGCTGACCGCCGAGCAGGCCGCCGCGGTCGCCCGCTGGTACGAACTACTGACCGGCATCGCGATCGCGTGGACAGTCGCCGCCGTCCCCGCCCTTGTGACGGATGTCGGGCAGTGAGAACATTTCGAGGGTTGGTTGCGGGCGGCAGGCAGCCGACCGACACCGTGCGCCTTGACGAACATCGGTCGGGGATATACCCCGGCGGCCATGGCAGCGGGCCCGACCGGGTGGCGCGCTCCACGCACATTCGCGGCTCGGAGCACCGTGGATCGAGCGCTACCGGACAGGAATGGTGGACATGGGCTTCACCCGGCTGAAGGAATCTGACCAGTACCGGCGTCAGCGTGAGGAACTGCGGGTCGCCGAGCTGGACCTGATCGATCATGTCGAGCGGGTCGCCGCGCTACGGCGAGAGCTGCCCACTGGCACTGTCGTCGACGACTACGAGCTGGTCGACGTTGGCAGCGGTGACCGGGTACGGCTTTCCGGACTCTTCAGCGCTCCGGATCGGGCGCTGATCCTCTATCACTTCATGTACGGCAAGGCCCAGACCGAGCCGTGCCCGCTGTGCACGATGTGGATCGACGGGTACAACGCGGCGGCGCCCCATCTCACGCAGAACGTCGACTTTGCGGTGGTCGCGGCCGCCGCGCCCGCTGCCCTCAGCGCCCACGCGGCATCGCGTGGCTGGAGCAACCTGCGCCTGCTCAGCGCCGGCGATACGACGTTCAAGTACGACCTCGGCAGTGAGGAGGCCGACGGCACTCAGACCGAGTGGATCTCGGTGTTCATCCGCGCGGGCGACCGCACCGTGCGTCACGTCTACTCCAAGGGCGCGCAGATGGCCGACGACCGACGGGAGCGCGGCATCGACCTACTCAGCCCGGTGTGGCACCTCCTTGATCTCACGCCACACGGCCGGGGCGATTGGTATCCCTCACTGAACTACCAGTGAGGCTCCGCCTCGGACCGCCTAGCTGTGCGGTATCTGCTGGTCAGACAGCGCGCCGTGGTTTCATCGGCGCGCTTATGGGGCTGGTTGCGCATGCCCGGTACCTGGACCTGCCGATCCCTTCCCCGGCGCTGCCGGAGAAGATCAGCCAGCGGTTCCGCCTCGGCGGCCTCCCTTCGCCGACGCCAATTCCTCGGCAACCCCGCAACGTCGAGATCATCTTCGGCTGCCGCATCCGCCGCGACACTCCGGGCGCGTTCCGCACCGTGATCGACCGGCCAGTGATCGGGCCCGCCACTAGTGTCCCCCGCCGGAAATCCGCTCGATATATCTCGCCAGTGAGTTGAGGATCTCTTCGGCTGTCTTGGTCCAGGCGAACGGCCGCGGGTTCTCGTTCCAGCTGGCGATCCAGGCGCGGATGTCGGCTTCGAGGGACT
>DATJZH010000452.1:0-26753 GCA_035499215.1 Streptosporangiaceae bacterium
GAGGGAAGGGGCGGGCGTGATATTTCCACAGCAGCCTGCTGGCGAGGAACTGCCGCGGTGCGAAAACGGCCACTCGATGGGCCTCGCCGACAACTTCTGCCCCCTCTGCGGCGCCCGCCGGCAGGCCACAGACCCTGGCGGGCCGGGCTACCAGCAACAGGGGAGTTATCAGCAGGGGGACTACCAGCAGCCGGGGAGTTATCAGCAGGGCGACTACCAGCAGCCGGGGGGCTACCCGCCGGGCAGTTATCAGCAGCCACGTGCCTACCAGTCCCAGCAGCCGCCGGGTTACTGGCCGCAGGGCGGGTATCCCGCGGGCCAGACAACCAGCGGGTATCCCGCGGGCCAGACAACAAACGGCCTGGCCATCGCCTCGCTGGTGCTCGGCTTGGTGTGGATCTTCTGGCTCGGCTCGGCGCTGGCGCTGGTCTTCGGCCTGATCTCGCTGAGCCAGATCAAGCGGAACAACCAGAGAGGCAGGAGCCTGGCGATCGCCGGGATCGTGCTCGGCGGCATTGGCGTGGCGTTTCTCCTGCTGGCCGTCATCGCCGGCACGGCGGCGCGGTCAACGAGCCCGGCCGCGTTCTGACCCTGCTGATGAGAAAATCTCAGGCCTGCCGCCGTCGGCAAATCGGCTGGTCACCGCTTCTCAGGCGGCCGAACAAAACCCGGCGCGATCGCATTGCAGCACACACCGCTGGCGGCCCACGCCGCCGACTGAGACGAGACCGCCCTTCGCAGCAATGAGCTGATCCCGCTGCACTAGTCAGTTCTGGCAGCGGCGGCCGGACGTTCGGCCCGGTGCAGTTGACCAGGCTGTCGGGCTCACCGGCGATGAGCGTCGTGCACCCGTGCACGAGAAAAGCCGGTCCAGGTAGTCAGTCGTGTCGGGTAACGATTATGGCCACCCGGCGGGCGCTGCCGGGCAGGCAGAGAACGGGTCCCGGCAGGCGCCCGGGGTACTGCAGCGCCGGTCTGGCGCCGCAGGTCAGAGTGCCGGTCGTGCCCCGACCATGCTCAGCGCCCTGGCCGCGAGGCGGCAGCCGCTGGCAAGCGCCTCGCCCGGCGGCTTGCGGTCCAGCCATGCGGGCAGGAAACCAGCGCAGAACGCGTCTCCGGCCCCCGTCCCGTCCACAACGTGCTCAATCGGCGGCCCGGGGACCCGGACCGGATCGGGCCGGCCGTTCGCATAGAAGAGCGCGCCGTCAGCGCCGAGTTTCATGACCACCTGCGGATACCAGGCGGTCAGCACCCGGGCCGCCTGCTCGGGCTCGCCGCGGCCAGTCAGCACCCGGGCCTGTTCGGTGTTGACGAGCAAGACGGTGGCCCCGTTTGTCATCTCCAGGAACGGCTCGGCGCCCGCGCGCTCAAGCGGCGCTGACGATGCACCATCCACCGAGATGCTCATCCCCGCCCGCTGCGCGTGCGCGAAGGCGGCGAGCGCAGCGTTGCGGGAGCCCTCGTTCAGCAGCGTGTAGCCTGACAGGTGCAGGTGACTACCGGGGGTGAACAAGTCTTTCGGCAGGTCGTCTGGGGAGAGCGCCGCGTTCGCACCGGGATCGGACAGCATCGTCTGGTCCCCGCGGTGGGTAACCAGCACGACGCAGGTACCCGTAGGCCGGTCGGGGTCCATCACGAGCCGCGCATCGACGCCGTAGCCCATAAGTTCCATATCCCGGTTCCGCCCGGCGATATCGGCGCCCCGCCGCCCGACGAAGGCAACCTCCGCACCGTCGACCGCGAGCCAGGCAGCGATGTTCGCACCGGAACCGCCACCGTGCATGGTGACGGACGCCGGTGTGTCGCTGCTTTTCACCAGCGGGAGCGCCGCATGGGCGACCGTGTCAGTCATCAGATCACCCACGACGACAACACGCGTCACTGTGGTCACCACCTTGATCACCGGGCCGAGCCTGCGGTGCCTCCACAGGCGTCCGGCTCACAGACCTACCCTCTTAGAACTTAACAGTTTCGCCAACCGGTCTCGCGGCGTTCGCGGTGCGAAGCAGTGTTTAGTCAGATTATGGATCAACTCGGCAGGATGGTCACCCGCCCGGCCACCACGAGCAGTGTCTGCTCGGACTCGGCGGCCAGCCGCTGGTTGAGCCAGCCCAGCTGATCCCGGAACATCCGCCCGGCACGAGTGGCAGGATGCACGCCCGAGCCAACCTGGTCGCTGACTGCGACGATGTGCGCCGTGGTCTGCCGCCACGCGGCGATAAGTTCGGCCACCCGGTCGGCGATCCTCTCCTCCGCCCCGGGCGGCCCAGCGACCCGGCCGGCCGCAACCCGGCCCGCAATTGCCTGGCCGGCTAGCGGGTTCTCGGCCCAGACGCCGGATTCCTCCATCACCGCGGCGAGCCATGTGCCCATCCCGTCAATAAGCAAGGCACCAGATTCATGACGCAGCATCCCCGCCACATCGGCGCTCTCCACCGTTCTCCACCACGGTGGCCGCGTCGCCCGATGCGCCGCCACCCGCTGCGCCCACTCGGCGTCCGCGGTGCCGTCCGGGCCGATCCGCGAGCCGCATGCCGCCGGGTCGCCGGCCTGCGGGCTGCCGGTGCGCGGATCCGCGCCCCGCGCACCGCCACCCCAGGGTCCGGCGGCCAGGTAGGTGACGCGAGGCTCTGCGGCCAGGCGCAGCTGCGCCTCGCTCGACTTTCCCGACCGCGCGCCGCCGAGCAGCAGGATCCGGCCGCGCGGCGGCCTCTCGCCGGCGCCCGGACCGCCCTCGCCGGGTCCCGCGGCCGGGCTGGTCAAGGTCATGCCGTCGGCAGGCATCGCCACGTCCCAGAGCAGGCACCGCCTGGCCAGCTCGGCCGCTGAGGTGACCCGGTGGTCGGCGTACAGGGCCGCCACCGCGCAGTGGTCGCGCACCAGCCCTCGGGCGCGCAGCTCGCCGAGCTGAGCTGGCCACTCCAGCAAGTCGAGCAGCGCGATGTCATAGGCCGCGGCGCCATCGGGCGGACGGGGGACCGCACCGGGACCGGCGGCGGTGAGCAGCCGGGCGCCGTCCGGCGCGGTCACGTCCCAGCCGCCGGGCACGGCCACGACGCGATGGCTGCCGACGCGGCCCGCGCGGTCGGCCGGCGCCGGAGGCGCCCCCGGCGCGATCTCCAGGACCTTATCCACGAGCACCCGGCCCGGCGCGCGGCAGGAGGCCGCCAGCCGCGCCCGCCCGCAGGAGGCGCAGTTGCATCCCGGCTGCGGCCAGCCGTCCCGGCCGCCGGTCCCCAGCAAGCGAACATCCATGGCGCCAGCCTCCACGATGTGTCCGGTGCGCGGGCGGTTAGTATTAGCCGCCTGTTGACCGGCCCGATCCTAACCACCGAGGCGGGGCATGACCTGGACCTGGCAGTTCGAGAAGGAAGACGGCACTGCTGTCACCTCGCGCAGCCTGCCGAGAGAGGTCTTCAGCAGCCAGGGTGACGCCGAGAGCTGGCTCGGCGAGAACTGGCGGTTCCTGCTCGAGTCTGGCGTCGATCAGGTGACCCTGCTCGATGACGACAAGGCCGTCTACGGCCCGATGAGCCTGCACCCGGCGACGGAGTAGCAGCCCGGCCGGCGAGCCGCGATCATGGTCGCGTCTGCGGGCTCGCGGTCCGGGCGGGATCGCGCACGATAACCGGGCCCAGGATGTTGTCAATGAGCCTCAGCAGTTCTGCGTCGAGGTGCACGCCCGACGCCCCGACGTTCTCTCGTACCTGCTCAGGCCTGGTCGCGCCGGTGATCGCCGCCGCCACATTCGGGTTCTGCAGCGTCCAGGCGATCGCCAGCTGGGCCAGGCTCAGCCCGGCCTCCTGCGCGAGCGGCCGCAGCTGCTGCACCCGGCTGAGCAGGTCGTCGTTGCTGCGATAGCCCGAGATGAACCTCGACCCGGATTGATCGGTCGCCCGCGAGCCGGCCGGCGGGGCGGCCCCGGGCCAGTACTTGCCGGTGAGCACCCCCTGCGCGATCGGTGACCAGACGATCTGCCCGATGCCTTCCTTCTCGCAGAGCGGCACGACCTCCGATTCGATCACCCGCCAGATCATGTTGTACTGCGGCTGGTTGGAGATGAGCCGGTCAAATCCCACCTGATCGGCGATCCGCAGTGCGTCGGCGATCTGCTCGGCGCGCCATTCGGAAACGCCGATGTACAGCGCCTTGCCCTGGCGGACCAGGTCGTCGAACGCGCGGAGCGTCTCCTCGAGCGGCGTCTCATGGTCGTACCGGTGGGCCTGGTAGAGATCGACGTAGTCGGTCTGCAGCCGCCGCAGTGACGCGTGGGCAGACTCGATGATGTGCTTGCGGGACAGGCCCCGGTCGTTGGGACCCTCCCCGGTCGGCCAGTAGACCTTGGTGCAGACCTCAATGGATTCGCGCCGGACGCTGCGCAGGGCGCGGCCGAGTACCTCCTCGGCCATGGTCCCTGCGTATACGTCAGCGGTGTCAAACGTCGTGACTCCCTCATCGAGCGCAGCCGAGACGCACGAGGCCGCGGCGTCTTCCGCAACTTGCGAACCATGCGTGATCCAGTTTCCGTACGCGATCTCGCTGATCTTCAGGCCGCTGCGGCCGAGGTGCCGATGTTCCATGTTCCCGACCCTAATGCCCCGTCCGGCGCTCCGGCCGGATAGGCCCGGCGGGCCAGCTGCCGCGACGCGTTGCGCCGCAGAGCGGCCGCGGCGGGCCGGCGCACCCGGCCGCACATGAGCTGGCGCAGCCAGCGGCGGCGCCGGAGGGCTGGCGCGCGGCGCGCCCCGGCAGCCTCAGACCTTGTCGCCGACCTTCACCCGCGGCGGCGGCATCCGGAGCCTGCGGAACTGGGTGTTGCGCATCGCGGCATACAAGCGCAGGCCGCGCGTGCTCTCGCCGGGATAGCGCTGCGTCACCAGGCGCAGCACCTTGCGGCTGGTGTACCAGCCTTCTCCGACAACCACCACCAGCACGACGAGGACTACGTAGTCGACCACCAGTGTTCCGCGCAGGGCGGGAAGGAACAGCAGGATGAACAGCACGGCGACGCCGAACAGGTAGAACTCGCTCGCTGACCGCCGCGAGTCCACGTAGTCGCGGGCGAGCGCCCGTGCCTTGCCCTGGTCCTTGCGCGGCAGCGCCCACTCCTCGCCGCGCCGCATCGCCTCGTTCCGCCGGGCACGATCGGCGCGGTCCCTCGAACGGGTCTGCTGTGATGCCGCTTTCCGGTCGGCGGGCGCGACGTAAGGCTGGCGCCTGCGTTTTTCCGCCTCGCTGCGCTTCGGGGTTGGCCTGCCTTTGCTCGGCGTCAGGCCAGGGTGGCCGGTGCCATCCGCGGCGGAGCCTGCCTCGTCGAGGCTCTCTGCCGCGGAGGGTTCCTGATCGAGCACATGAGGAGCTTCGCTGGTACGTCGTCGGAACACGCCCTCAGCCTACCGGGACAGCGCCCGCATGCCGCTAGGCTGCTTGTCTGTCGGCCTGCCCGGGCGGCGTCGCGCGGTGATCGGCCGCGTGCCGCCAACTTCGTGGTGACGGCCGCATCAGGCCGTCGTAGGCTGGAGCACAGCACCTGCCGGCAATGTCCGTTGCCGCTCGCAGCAGGCCAGGTCGCGGCGCGGCCGCGAGGTCCGGCAGCGGTGTACATAATTGAGGGGATGGTCGCGCCTATGGGCGTAATGAAGCGGGTCACGCTGATCTTCCGGTCCAAGGCCAACAGGGCACTGGACAAGATGGAGGATCCGCGGGAGACCCTGGATTACTCCTATCAGACACAGCTCGAGCTGCTGCAGAAGGTACGCCGCGGCGTGGCTGACGTGGCGACCTCGCGGAAGCGGATCGAACTGCAGATCAATCAGCTGCAGCAGTCGTCCGACAAGCTCGACAAGCAGGCGCGCGACTCGCTGGCGGCAGGGCGCGAGGATCTTGCGCGCGAGGCGCTGGTGCGCAAGTCCGGCATCCAGTCGCAGCTGAACGACCTGCAGACGCAGTACGCCTCTTTGCAGGGCGAGGAAGAGAAGCTCACCGCCGCCTCCCAGCGGCTGCAGGCCAAGGTGGACGCGTTCCGCACCAAGAAGGAGACCATCAAGGCCACCTACACCGCGGCCGAGGCGCAGACCAGGATCAACGAGGCCTTCACCGGCATCTCCGAGGAGATGGGCGACGTCGGCCTGGCGGTCCAGCGTGCCGAGGACAAGACCGAGCAGATGAAGGCCCGGGCTGGCGCGATCGACGAGCTGATGGCCTCAGGGGCGCTGGACGACGTGGTCAGCGGCCCGCGCGACGACATCCAGGCCGAGCTTGACCGCATGGGAGCGACGCACGGCGTGGACGCCGAGCTGGAGCGGCTGAAGACCGAGCTAGAGCAGGGCAGCGCGCCCAAGCAGCTCGAGGGCTCCGCCGACTCAGCCCAGCCGGTTCAGCGGGCTGCCGGCGGACAGTCCGCGCATGCCGCGCCGCCGACGGATCAGCCGCCAGCGGGTGACGGACAGTGATCATCCGCATTCTGGGAGAAGGCCAGCTTGAGGTCGATGACTCGGCGGCAGACGAACTGAACGAGCTCGACTCGAGGCTGGAGGTCGCGGTCGAGCGCGGCGATGAAGCCGGATTCCGGGCGGCCCTCGACGCCCTGCTCAACCGGGTGCGGGCGACCGGCACGCCGGTCGATGACGCCTTGCTCGAGCCGTCGAGGCTGATCTTGCCGCAGGCTGACGCCACCATGGCCGACGTCCGCAGGCTGCTGTCCGACGAGGGGCTCATCCCCGGCTGACCAGCCGGCCGTAATCCCGGATCCGGGCGGGGCGCCATCAGCCCGGACCTTCGAGCGCTAATACCTGGCTGGCCGGTCGGCAGGCCGCACTCCCGGGCACCACGGGGGCGCCATCGCGTCGGCCGACGATAAGTTAATCCCTGTCCGGCCGCGATCCCTGGCTGCCAGCGGGGCGCCGCCTGGCGGCGCGGGAACGAGGGCAGGCACTTGCCCGTTGTGCTGGATGGCCGGTGCACGCCGGCCAGCCGTCAGCGGGCTCTGCTTGCGCTAGTCGTCCCGCCCCGCGCAAAGCACTCGGCCGCCTGCGATGTAATGAGGTAAGACGGCTCGCACGGTGAGCCGCAATGAAAGGGAGGCGCCGCTGATGGCGCGCACTCGCTACGCGACGGACCGGGGACTGACCGCCCGGATGGGCCTGACGATGTTCCTGCTCGGGCTGGTATTCACCGGGTTCATCGTCGCGCTCTGGGCCGTTCTGTATTATTACAACCACCGCGGCGGGGTCCAAGGGAGTGCTGGCAGCGGCGCTGGGATCATCTTCATCGCCGCGCTGATCGGAATCGGCACGGCATTCGCTTCCTACTACTGGTCGGACAAGATCGCGCTGAGGACAGCGGGCGCCCGGCTGGTCAGCCCGCAGCAGGCGCCGGAACTGCACGGCGTGATCGACCGGCTGTGCGCGCTTGCCGATATGCCCAAGCCGCGGGTGGCCATCTCGCCCGTGGCAATGCCGAATGCCTTCGCCACCGGGCGCAGCAGCAAGGTAGCGGTGGTCTGCGTCACCGAGGGCCTGTTGCAGCGGCTGGACACCAACGAGCTTGAGGGCGTGCTGGCGCACGAGATGTCACACGTGGCGCACAAGGACGTCGCCGTCATGACGATCGCGTCGTTCCTCGGCATCGTCGCCGCGCTGCTCGTCAGGTTCGCGTTCTACTCCGAGCTCTTCGGCGGCGGCGGCCGCGGCCGGAACAACAACAACAACCAGAGCGCGCTGCCGATCATCCTGGCGGTCATGGTGGTCGGCATGGTGGTCTACGCGATCAGCTTCCTGCTGATCCGGCTGCTGTCCCGGTACCGGGAGCTGTCAGCTGACCGGTCCGGCGCGCTGCTCACCGGGCAGCCGTCGGCGCTGGCCAGCGCCCTGGTAAAGGTCACCGGCGACATGGCCAGGATCCCGACCAGGGACCTGCGGGCGGCCGAGCCGCTGAACGCCTTCTACTTCGCTCCCGCGTTCTCCAGGCGAGCCGGGGAGCTGAGCCTGTCCGCGATCTTCTCCACCCATCCGCCGCTGCAGAAGCGGCTGAACCAGCTGGACAAGATCTCCAAGCAGCTCAGCAGCTAGCCAGCGTCAGCGGCCGGCACATCGCGGTGCCGGCTCGGCCGGCCCGACCGCAGGGGAGGTAGCAGGTGGGGTTCCTCGACGCGCTGCTGGGCCGGACCAAGCCCGTGCCGCCGAATCTGGACCAGCTGTTCGCGCTGCCGTCGGCGGCGATCACGCTGCAGGCGGCGACCGACTTCAGCCCGACGGGCACCGGCTCAGTCTGCTTCCGCGCCCCCGAGGGCAAGGCGTTCAGCGACATCGAGCATGACGTCCGCGACCTGCTGAACATGGGAAAGAACAAGACGCCAGTCGAGGTGTCCGCCGATTCCTACGGCTTTACCTGGCTTGTCTGCAGTCATTCCCCTGACGACATTGAGGGCCTGGTCACCGACCTGCATGCGGTGAACTCGTCGCTGGAGCTCGGCGGCTTCGGCCCGCAGCTGCTCTGCACCATCCTGAGCTTTCGCGATTCGTCGGCGCGCCGTCTCGGCCTGGTGTACCTCTACAAGCGCGGTACGTTCTACCCGCTGGCGCCGTTGCCGGGTGAACGCCGGGACAATGCCCTGGAACTGCAGATTCGCGGCGTGCTGACCGACGATCTCAAAGTTGAGCCTGATTTGAGCCGCTGGTTCCCGGTCTGGGGGGCTCCCGGCCTCTAGCCGCCCCTTCCCCGCGCATCCAGGGCGCTCCGGTCCGGCACGCCCCGGCGACCCGCCAGCATCTGCCTCACGGCAGTGCCAGCATCTGCCTCACGGCAGTGCCGGCATCTGCCTCACGGCAGTGCCAGCATCTGGTCGAGGGCGGCGCGTGCCTGGCGGGCAGTCTCCGGCTCGACGCTGATCTGGTTGACGACCGACCCGGCGGCCAGCGACTCTAGCGCCCAGACCAGGTGCGGCAGGTCGATCCTGTTCATCGTCGAGCAGTAGCAGACCGTCTTGTCCAGGAACACGACCCGCTTGTCCGGGTTGCTGGCCGCCAGCCGCTGGACCAGGTTCAGTTCGGTACCGACGGCCCAGGCGGAGCCGGACGGTGCCTGCTCGATCGTCGAGATGATCTTCTCGGTCGAGCCGACCTGGTCAGCCGCGAGCACCACCTCGTGCGCGCACTCCGGGTGCACGATGACGTTGACGGCCGGGATGCGCTCCCGGACGGCGTCGACGCAGCTGGCGCTGAACCGGCCATGCACCGAGCAGTGCCCGCGCCACAGCAGCATCGTCGCCGCGCGCATCGCCTCCTCAGCCAGCCCGCCGCCGGGCACGCGCGGATCCCAGACGGCGCAGTCGGCCAGGCTCATCCCCAGTTCCAGCACGGCGGTGTTGCGGCCCAGATGCTGGTCAGGCAGGAAAAGCACCTGGCGGCCCTTGGCCAGCGCCCACGCGATGGCACGCCCGGCGCTGGAAGAGGTGCATATCGTGCCGCCGTGCCGGCCGGTGAACGCCTTGATGTCGGCTGAGGAGTTCATGTAGGTGACCGGGATGACCTCCGCGGCAAGCCCGAGATCCGCCAGCGTTTCCCAGCACTCCTCGACCTGGTCGTAGGTTGCCATGTCAGCCAGGGAACAGCCGGCGGCCAGGTCAGGCAGGATGACCCGCTGTCCGGCCGAGGTGAGGATATCGGCCGATTCGGCCATGAAGTGCACGCCGCAGAACACCAGGTACTGGGCGCTGGACCGGGCGGCCGCCTCGCGTGCCAGCTTGAAGGAGTCGCCAGTCACGTCGGCGAATTGGATGACTTCATCCCGCTGGTAGTGATGGCCGAGGATAAGCGCACGGTCACCGAGCAAATCCCTGGCCTGCCGCGCGCGGTGCACCAGGGACGGGTCCGAGGCCGGCGGCAGCTCGCCCGGACAGGACACGCCAGTCTCGGGGTCAGTGTCGGCGCTCGCGCCGAGCATGAGCAGCGGGAGCGGGCTGCGGCCGGCCGCCTGGTTCGCTGACGTGGTCATGAAACCTCGAATCGCCGGACTTATCGTCTGACTGACGATTCCAATCATACGTGCCGGGCCGGGCCGGCTTGCGGTCTGCCGCTGTGGTCGGCCGCACGGCGGCGCATGGTGGTCCGTATCCGGACGGCCGCCTGCAGTCCGGAATGCTGGCGGAGGGCATATGGTTGTCGACAACAGACCACGCTGTGCCGTCCGGGCGCAGCCAGTCGGACGCGGGAGCTAACGCAGATGACAGTTCAGGACCAGGCGACCACGCAGGGCATTGTCCTTACCGAGGCCGCTGCGGTAAAGGTGAGCGGCCTGCTGGAGCAAGAAGGCCGCGAAGACCTGCGGCTGCGGATCGCGGTGCAGCCGGGAGGCTGCTCCGGCCTGCGATACCAGCTGTATTTCGATGAGCGCGAGATCGACGGCGACGTCGTCAGTCATTTCGGCAGTGTCCAGGTCGTGACCGACAAGATGAGCGCTCCCTATCTCGGGGGTGCCACCATCGACTTCGTGGATACGATCGAGAAGCAGGGTTTCACGATCGATAATCCCAATGCGACCGGATCGTGCGCCTGCGGCGACTCGTTCCACTAATCACAGCCAAGACCTCTTCCTGCGGCGCTGCCGGGTCCTGCCCGGCTGCGCCGCAGCGCTGATCCGCCCCGGCGGCAGCGCCGCTCATCCCATGGAGTGCCGCGCGACGCGATAGCCTTGCCGCGTTCTCGCAGTCCCACTGCCGCAGAGGATCCCAAGTGCGCATTGCCGTGACCGGGTCGATCGCTACCGACCACCTGATGACCTTCCCTGGCCGGTTCACCGACCAGCTCATACCGGACAAGCTTGACAAGGTGGCGCTGTCCTTCCTGGTCGACACCCTGGAGATCCGCCGCGGCGGTGTCGCCGCCAACATCGCCTTCGGCCTTGGCTGCCTCGGGCTGCGGCCGCTGCTAGTCGGAACTGCAGGCACCGATTTCGCCGAATACCGCGGCTGGCTGCGGGGACACGGGGTGGACACCGCCGGGGTCCGTGAGTCGGCACTGCACCACACCGCGAGGTTCGTCGGCACCACGGACGCCGTCATGAATCAGATCGCGTCGTTCTACCCCGGCGCGATGAGCGAGGATGTCGACATCGATCTCGGCGAGCTAGCCGGCCAGGTGGACCTGATCCTGATCGGCGCCAGTGACCCGGACGCGATGCTGCGCTTCACCGCCCAGTGCCGTGAGCATCAGATCCCGTTCGCCGCCGACACTTCCTGGCAGCTTGCCCGGTTCGATGGCGGGCAAGTGCGCCAGCTGGTGACAGGCGCAGCCTATCTGTTCTGCAATGAGTACGAAGCGACCCTCACCGAGCACAAGAGCGGCTGGACAGCCGACCAGCTGACCGAGCAGGTGGGCGTGCGAGTCACCACCCTGGGCAGCGCCGGAGCGCGAGTCGACCGCCGCGGACGGCCGCCGATCATCGTCGCGGCCGTCCCCGACGTGCAGCCGCAGGAGCCAACAGGTGCCGGAGACGCGTTCCGGTCCGGTTTTCTCGCCGCGATCGCGTGGGGCCTGAGCCTGGAGCGGGCGGCCCAGCTCGGCAACATGATGGCCGTGCACGCGCTCGAGACGACCGGAACACAGGAGTACTCGCTGAAGCCGGCGAATGTGGCCGAGCGGTTCGCGGCGGCCTACGGGGAGCTCGCGGCGCAGGAAATCGCCAGGCATTTCAGCTGACCGGCCGGCGGCCGCCTGGCGGCGGCTGTCCTGCCTGCCGGCGGTTTCCGGGCGCCGGGCGAGCATGACAGCGGGGGACCTTCCGCGATGGACGGTTCCCGCCATGCATGCCGCCCGTCAGTGCCCGCTGAGCGCGGCTGCCGCACCGATGTAGTCTCGCGGCGAGCCAACGCCAGTGGCGTCGTCATAGCCGACCCTGGCGCGTAGCGCGGCCGGGCCTTCGCCGTCAACGCCGAGGGTCCGCAGCGAATACACCAGCGGTCCCGTCCTGGTGGCCGGGTTGGCGTAGTCAACCCGGACCTGGGCCAGCGATGTCTGCCCGAACGGGTGATCTGTGACGTCGTGGAAGGCCATGAGGCGCGGCGAAGTCTCCGCCTGGTAGATCAGCGGGTTTGCGAACCCGAGCGCGCCGCCGGCCGCCTGCTGGGCGTCCGCCTCGATTCCGGCGAACGTCGGGCAGGCCACGCTGGTCCCGCCGATCCTGGTGAGCGCGAAACCGTCGGTCTTGCCGCGCGGCTCAAGCACGGTCTCGCCGACCAGGAAACCGGTGGCCGGGTCCGCGTAGGCGGAGACATCCGGGATCTCGCGCATCGGCGTCGGGCTGGTCGCGCCATTCGGCAGCTGATGCGATAGCGCGCTGGGCACTACGCCGGCCTGGTACCACGGCTGGCCGAACAGCGTGCTCGTGCCGCCGCCGCTGGCGCCGTCGAAGTCCGCCGGGTACTGACCGGGCGGTGCGTACTGCCACTGCTTTCCCGTCTTGCCCAGCGGGTCGCGCATGGTGCCCCAGGACGTCTCGAACTTGTAGTTGTCTCTCGGGCCGATGGCCAGGCTGGTGCCGCCGACCGATGTGACGTAGGGGTCCGAGGTCGGGTAGTCCACCTGGATCTCGTCGGAATGGCCGGGGTCTTGCTCCGGGGACTCGTAGCCGCTGTCGCCCGAGGAGAACATGAAGGCGATGCCCTCGGCCGTTCCCGCCTGGAAGATCAGGTGGTACACGTCGATGAGGCCGGCCGCGCCGGCCTCGGTGTCGCCCCAGGAGTTGCTGACGATGCTGGCCAGGTGATGGTTCACGGTGTAGGCAAGCGCGTCGGCCAGGTCCGGGTCCTGGCAGTTCGCCGCGGCCACGAACCGGACCCTGGCAGCAGGCGCCATGCCGTGCACCGACTCGACGTCCAGGGTCTGCTCGTCGTACCAGTCTTGCGCGTTGCACTGGCTGGCGCCTGCCCGGCTGAATCTGGGCGGCAGGTACTGCCGGTACTGGCGGGGTCCGAACGGCTTGTCGCCGACAACCCTGGCGTAGGTGTTGGCGTCGGAAAGCATGGTCGGGGAGGCGTACGCGTCGACGATTGCCACGGTCTGCCCCCTGCCGGTCATGCCCGACGGGGTAACGCCGTAGGCTCCGCGCACCTGACGCGGGGTGTAACCGCAGACGGCCCAGGGCTGGTGCGCGCCGTAGGCCTTCGGCTTGCTGGTGGCGATCTTCTGGCCGTACCACTGGGCACAGGGCTTGGCGATCCAGAAGTTCCGCCCTGGCGGGGGGAGCTTCGCAGGGCTGGCAGCCATCGGCCGCGCCAGCTGGCTGGCGGTGCTAAGCCCGCTGACCGTCAGGACTGAACGGGCTACGCTGCTCGGCGCGGTAGCCGCCTGCATCGGCGCCCGGACAGTGCCCTGGCCGGCCAGCTGATACCGGGCGAAGGTCACGCCGAATGCCCGGCTCGCCGCCGCGACCGGACCGCGGACCGCGACGTAGCCGCCCGCGACATGGTTGCTCACGGATGTGACGGTCAGGCCTGACTGCCGCAGCCATGATTCCACTGCCGCCACCTGGCCGGGACTGGTCCCGAATCGCGCCTGCACCTGGGCGGGGGTGAGGAAGTGCCGGTACAGAGCGCTTCCCGGCGTGGACACCGCAGCGTCGAAGGCGGCCAGTCCCGCCGGGTTGCCCGCAAGGTAGACCCGCGCCGCAACGCTGCCGCCAGTGACCGCCTGGCGGCCGACGCGGGCCGGCCGGGCAGCCCAGGCCGGGTGGGTGCCCGCGATGGCGACCCGCGGGGACGACGCCTGCGCCGGGCCGGCGAGGGCGAGGCCGCCGAGTGTCAGCGCGCAGGGTGCTAACGCCGCGCCGACTGCCCGCAGCGAGGTGATTGGCGGCATGCGCAATCCCTTCGAATGCCTGTGATCTGATCACTTAAGGGGATAAGACCGGTCATCGGGCACCGCGCTCCGCTATCTGCTCGCGCGCGATCCGGCCATCCGGCTGACCAGGGTATCGGGCGGTCGGCCCGCCGTCGGCCGGACTGGCCGAATCCGCGCGGTAGCGTACTGTGCATGGTCGGTGTGCTGGCGTCCGGTTACCAGGGCCCTCCGCAGCTGACCATCACGCGTGCGTTCACCGAATGGACCCTGGATCCGTGGGCGGTGGCGGCGGTGCTGCTGCTCGCCGGGGCGTATCTCGCCGGGGCTCGGCGCGTCCGCCGCTCCGGTGCGCCATGGGGGACGGGGCGGATCATCGCCTTCTGCGGGCTCGGTCTGGGCTTCGGCGTGATCGCCACCATGTCCTGGGTGGGCGTCTACATGCCAGTGCTGTTCTACGCCCGCTCCGTGCAGACGATCCTGCTGCTGCTGGTGGTCCCGCTGTTCCTCGCCATGGGCCGGCCGCTGTCCCTCGTGATCGCCGCGCTGCCCGGCCCCGGCCGGCGTCTTGAGGCCGTCATCCGCAGCCGGATCGCGAGAATCCTGACGTTCCCGGCGATCACCACGGCCGTCCTGATCATCACTCCGTTCCTGATGTACTTCACGGCGTGGTACGCCGCGGGCTTCCACAGCACGCTGGTCCGCGAGCTCACCTATGTGGCGCTGATGGCACCCGGCTTCGTGTTCTTCTGGACGCTGCTGCGAATCGACCCGGTGCCGAGGGCCTACCCGTACCTGGTGGCGCTGTGGATCACTGCTGCTGAGGTAGTGGGCGATGCGGTCCTCGGGATTGCGGTGATCGCGGATCAGAACCTGATCGCGGGAGCCTATTATCACGCGCTGGCGCGGCCCTGGGGACCGAGCCTGGCGACGGATCAGGTGCTCGGCGGCGGAGTGCTGTGGATACTCGGAGACATCGTGGGCCTGCCGTTCCTGGCCGTCCAGCTCATTCAGATGATCAGGGAAGACGAGACCGAGGCCGCGGAAATTGACGCCGAGCTCGACGCCAGGGATGCGAAGCTGGCGGCGGCAGCCCTGGCCGCCTCGGCAGGCCAGGGCGGCGGCGCCGCGGTCGGGCGCGCGGATGGCGGCGGGATCGCCGCCGGCCCGGCGGCTGGGCGGGGCGATGGCGGCGCCGGGCCCGCCCAGCGGCCCTGGTGGGAATCAGATCCCCGGTTCGCCGACCGATTCCGGGCAGTCGATGACGGCCGCGTCCATCACATGCCTGTCGGTGACAAGGCCGCCATGGACAGTCCCGCCGCTGACAAGGCCGCCGCGGACAGTCCTGCCGGTGACAAGGCCGCCATGGACGGTCCCGCCGCTGACAAGGCCGCCATGGACAGTCCCGCCGGGGACAGTCCCGCCGGCGACAATGCCGGGCAGCCCGCCGAGTAGCCGTCGGAACGCTAGTATGCGCGCCTGACCAGGAAGGACCAGCCGACGGGCAGCTCGGTTACCGAGACGGACTCCTGCGACTTGATCATGCACCAGGCGGGCAGGTCGGTCTTGGCTGCGGGATCATCGGCCAGTACCTCGACGAGCTCGCCGACGGACACCTCCCTGATCCGCTCGGCCAGCATGATGATCGGGATCGGGCACTTCTTGCCGAGCGCGTCGATGGTGAGCGCGGGCGCCGGCGAGGAGGCGGAGGCGCCTGCGGAAGTCGGCGGCGGGATCGGCGGGAAGGTCACGCGGTTACCTCCACGTAGGGGTCTTCCGGGCGGGGATCATTACCGTGTGCCCCGAGGTTGTCACGCAAACGGGTCACGGCGTCAGCGAGAACGCCAAGGAAGCCGTCGACCTCTTTCTGCTGCGTGCCACGCGGCAGCGATACCCGGACGTTGCCGTGCGTCAGCACGCCCATCGCCTCGAGGATATGGCTAGGACGCTGCGTCGGCGATGCGCAGGAACTGCCCGACGAGACCGAGAAGCCAGCCTTGTCCAGCTCGGTGACCAGCGCCTCGCCGTCCACGTAGAGGCACGAGAAGGTGACGATATGAGGCAGCGCTGCGGCCGGGTCGCCGTGCACGACTGCATCAGGCACGGTGGCCGGGACCCCGGTCCTGATCTGATCGCAGAGTGCGCGCAGCTTGTCGTCGCCAGCGCGTTCGGCCTGAAATGCCTGCAGGGCAGCGGCCGCGCCGACGATCGCCGGCACGTTCGGGAAGCCGGGGGACCGGCCAGCCTGGCTGTCGGCCGCCGGCAGCGGCTGGCGCCAGCGCGTGCCCTTGCGGACCGCCAGTACGCCCACCCCCGCGGGGCCGCCCCATTTGTGCGCGCTCGCGGCCAGCAGCGACCAGCCGGCCGGGACGGGCAACCGTCCGGCAACCGCGGCCGCGTCCACCAGCAGCGGCACGCCGGCCCGCTGGCACAGCTGCGCTGCGTCCTGCGCCGGCTGCAGCGTTCCGACCTCGTGGTTGGCGGCCTGGAGGCAGGCCAGCACGGTGCGGTCGCGCGCAATGGCGGCTGCGAGCTCGCCGAGGTCTGCTCTGCCGGTCGCATCGACGCCGGTCACGGTCACCGCTGCGCCGGCCCGCTGCACCCAGTCGGCAGCGTTCAGCACGCTGGAATGCTCGACGGCGCTGACGACTATCCGGCCAGGGCCGCGCGTCGCGGACTGCCGGGCCATGACGGTCCCGAGCACGGCCAGGTGGGCCGCCTGGGTGCCCGAGCCGGTGAAGGACAGTTCGTCCGCGCGGCAGCCCAGCAGGACTGCGACGGCGTCTCGTGCCTGGTCCAGCAGCAGCCGTGCCTTCCTGCCCTCGTTGTGCAGCCGTGCCGGGTCCGCCCAGCCGTCGTCGAGCGCGGCCAGCATTGCCTGCCGGCCCGCTGGGTGCAGCGGCTCGGCGGAGGCGGCATCGAGGTACACCACGACTACGACAGTAATCGCTTGGCGCGAGGCGAGGCACGCTCTGGGCGGGGGTACTGGGTGCCGGGCTGGGGTTGCGTTGTACTGTTTCCACGACAGGCTGTAGGACGAGCAATAACCGGCCAATGGCGCCGGGAGTCATCCGCTGGGAAGGCAACCGTGAGTCCCATCCGCAGAGTCCCGCGCCCCGGGAAGAGAGCGCGCCGGACGCAGCGCTGGGTGCCGCGTGCCGTCCTGCTGGCCGTCCTGGCTGTCCTCACGGCCGGCTGCCAGTCGAAGAACCTGCCCCGGCTGGGTTTCCTGCCGCCCGCGACGAAGCAGGGCGCGGTGACCCTGACCCTGTGGCAGGGCTCCTGGGTCGCGGCCTTCATCGTCGGCGCCGTGGTCTGGGGCGCGCTCATCTGGGCGGTGATCTTCTACCGGAAGCGCTCGGACAAAGTGCCGCCGCAGGTGCGGTATAACCTGCCGATCGAGATCCTCTACACCGTGCTGCCCTTCATCATGGTCGGTGTCCTGTTCTACTTCACCGCGCGCGACGAGAACTACATCGACAAGCTCCCGGCTCATCCCGATGTGGTGGTCAACGTGACCGGCTTCCAGTGGAGCTGGCAATTCCAGTACCCGCAATACACGGTGAAGGGCTCGCCGGACGTCGTGACCGAGC
Organism: Streptosporangiaceae bacterium; assembly: GCA_035499215.1. Taxonomy (GTDB): domain Bacteria; phylum Actinomycetota; class Actinomycetes; order Streptosporangiales; family Streptosporangiaceae; genus DATJZH01. The sequence goes on from DATJZH010000452.1 coordinate 17,426, forward strand.
TGGGCGCCATGTGGAGCCCGAATGCGGCCTTCAACCACCAGCATCTGCCGCTGCTGGTGATTCCCGAGAACCGGACCGTACGGTTCAACCTGGTCTCGACGGACGTGATCCACTCGTTCTGGATAGCGCCGTTCGAGTTCAAGCGTGATGTTATTCCCGACCACCCGAATCACTTCCAGGTGACGCCTATCCGGACCGGGACCTGGACCGGGCGCTGCTCTGAGCTGTGCGGCCTTTATCACAGCCGGATGCTCTTCACCATCAAGATTGTCACGCCTGCGCAGTTCAAGTCCTGGATAACGACACAGCAGGCGCAGCAGAACGCCTCCGGGAGTGCTCAGTGACCACAGTCGATCAGCCGCGCCAGCAGATCACCATCGCCGCGCCGCGCGGCTACCGGAAGGGCTCGCTCCTCGCTGACTGGCTCTCCTCGACCGACCATAAGATAATCGGCCACCTGTACCTGATCACGTCGTTCGCCTTCTTCCTGATAGGCGGCCTGATGGCGATGATCATGCGGGTCCAGCTCTACGAGCCGAACAGTCACGTCATCTCCGATCAGCAGTACAACGAGCTGTTCACCATGCACGGCACGATCATGCTGCTGCTGTTCGCGACACCGCTGTTCGTCGGCTTCGCCAACGAGATCATGCCCTTGCAGATCGGCGCGCCCGACGTGGCGTTCCCGCGGCTGAACCTGCTCAGCTACTACTTCTTCGTCTTCGGCGGGATCATCCTGCTGCTGAGCTTCGTCACGCCCGGCGGCGCCGCCTCGTTCGGCTGGTATGCCTACTCGCCGCTGACCAGCTCGCTGTACTCGCCGGGCATCGGCGGCGATATGTGGATCATGGGCCTGACGCTCGCCGGGCTCGGCACTATCCTCGGCGGCGTCAACTTCGTCACCACGATCCTGTGCATGCGGGCGCCCGGCATGACGATGTTCCGGATGCCGATCTTCACCTGGAACATCCTGCTGACCAGCATCCTCGTGCTGCTCGCCTTCCCGGTGCTGGCGGCGGCGCTGCTGGTGCTCGAGATCGACCGCAAGCTCGGCGCGCAGGTCTTCACCGCCGCGAGCGGCGGGGCGATCCTGTGGCAGCACCTGTTCTGGTTCTTCGGCCATCCTGAGGTCTACATCGTCGCGCTGCCGTTCTTCGGCATTGCCACCGAGATCCTGCCCGTGTTCGCCCGCAAGCCGCTGTTCGGCTACAAGGGGCTGGTGGGGGCCACGATCGCGATCGCCGGCCTGTCGATGACGGTGTGGGCGCACCACATGTTCACCACCGGCGCGGTGCTGCTGCCGTTCTTCTCGTTCATGACCTTCCTCATCGCGGTGCCGACCGGGGTGAAGTTCTTCAACTGGGTGGGGACCATCTGGCGCGGCCAGCTCACGTTCGAGCCCGCGATGCTCTTCATCCTCGGCTTCCTGGCGGTATTCCTCTTCGGCGGGCTGACCGGTGTCATCCTGGCCTCCCCGCCGCTGGACTTCGCCGTCAGCGACTCCTACTTCGTCGTGGCGCATTTCCACTATGTGCTGTTCGGCACGGTGGTGTTCTGCATGTTCGGCGGGTTCTACTTCTGGTGGCCGAAGTGGACCGGGAAGATGCTCGACCACACTCTCGGGAAATGGCATTTCTGGTCCGTTTTCATCGGCTTCAACATGACGTTCCTGGTGCAGCACTGGCTCGGCGTCGAGGGCATGCCGCGGCGCATCGCCAACTATCCGGGCCTGCCCGGCAGCGCCACGACGCTGAATCAGATCTCGACGATCGGCTCGCTCATCCTCGGCGCGTCCACCTTCATTTTCCTCTACAACATTTACAAGACGCACAGGCACGGCGAGCGGGTCACCGCCGATGACCCGTGGGGCTTCGCCAACTCGCTGGAGTGGGCGACCTCGTGCCCGCCGCCGCGGCATAACTTCACCTCGATACCGCGGATCCGCTCCGAGCGCCCCGCATTCGACCTGCACTACCCGCACATCAGGACGGGCCGCGATCGCGAGGGCGAGCGCCGCCACCTCGAGGCGAGCAGGAGAGCCGGCGGCTGATGTCTGCCTGGATGACGACAGGGGTATCTGCATGAAGGTCGAGGGCTACCTGTTCCTGGGCTGCGCGCTGTTCTTCGGCGCGACGGACCTGGTGTACTGGAACGTCTCGCATGACCCGACTGGGACCACGGCGCTGGCGCTGGCCGTCGGGCTGGCGTTTCTCACGGGGTTCTACGTCCTGTTCACCGGGCGGCGGCTGCCGCTGCGGCCGGAGGACGACCGGCAGGGCGAGATCTACCAGGGCACCGGCGAGCTGGGCTTCTTCAGCCCGCACAGCTGGTGGCCCCTGTTCGTCGGCCTCGCGAGCGCTACCGCCGCGCTCGGGGTGGCCGTCGGCTGGTGGCTTTTCCTGATCGGCATGCTGGCGGTCGTCTTCACCATGATCGGCTTCGTCTTCGAGTACTACCGCGGCCACTATGCGCACTGACGCGGCCCGTGCCACCGAGCGGTGAACTGGCTTGCGGCGATGCCCTCCTCGCCAGTCTCCTGATCAGGCGTCCGCCTGGCTGGCGCCATCGGCGCCGTCACCTTGCCGTGCTGCGGCCGGGGCATGACCGTCGGGCTCATTCCCCTCGATCTCGCCATGTCCGTTGCCATGGCCATTGCCGTGCCCGTCTGCGGTGACGTCGGGCAGCGGCACGCTCTCGGCAATGGTGTGGTGCAGCCGCTCGCGTACCCTGCCGACTGCTCCGCGCATGCCCGGCGCAGGGATCGCATCGCCGTCGCCGCCTGAGGGCAGGGCCGGGATATCAGGCCGGGCCACCAGGACCGCGCGCTCATCCTCGTTGAGCGGCCTGGTCTCCTCGATGAATTCGCCATTGGGCAGCTGCCGGATGATGCCGGTCTCCACGCCGTGCTCCAGCAGGTGCGCGTCCTTGCGCTGCAGGCCGAGGCAGATGCGCTTGGTGACGAAGTAGGTGATGGCCGGCATGATGAAGATCGCGTACCTGGCGACTATCGTCGTCACGTACAGCGGGATGTCAAAGTGCTCAGCGAACAGGTCGTTGGCGCCCTCAAGCCACAGCACGCCGTAGAACGCGACGACCGACATGCCGATCGCGGTCCTGGTCGGCGCGTTGCGCGGCCGGTCATTGACATTGTGGTAGGCCTTGTCGCCGGTGATCCAGCGCTCCAGGAACGGCCAGATCGCGGCCCCGGTGAAGACCAGCCCGAGGGGCAGCAGCGCGGGAATGAGCACGTTCCATGCGACGGTATGCCCGAGGAACGTCCACTGCCAGGCCGGCATCACCCGCAGCGCGCCCTCCAGCATGCCCATGTAGAAGTCGGGCTGGGTCCCGGCAGAGATGGCCGTCGGCGAGAACGGGCCGTACAGCCATATCGCGTTGATCTGCGCGAACGTTCCGGCCAGGGCCAGCGCGGCGAAGGTAAAGAAGAAGAACGCGCCGGTCTTCGCCATGAAGTACGGGTACGTCTGCGCGCCCACCACGTTGGTGTTGGTGTGCCCCTTGCCCGGCATCTGCGTGTGCTTCTGGTGGAACATGATGAACAGGTGCGCGGTGATCAGGGCCAGGAAGAGTGCGGGAAGCAGCAGCACGTGAATGATGTACAGCCGCGGGATGATGTCATGGCCGGGGAACGGCCCGCCGAACAGGAAGAACGCCAGGTAGGTCCCGACGATCGGGATCGTCTGGATGACGCCCTCGAGGATGCGCAGGCCAGCGCCCGACAGCAGGTCGTCGGGGAGCGAGTAGCCGGCCAGGCCCTCCAGCAGGCTCAGCGTCAGCAGCACGATGCCGATCAGCCAGTTCACCTCGCGCGGCTTGCGGTAGGCGCCGGTGAAGAAGATGCGCAGCATGTGCACCATGATCGCGGCGACGAACAGGTCCGCGGCCCAGTGGTGGATCTGGCGCATCAGCAGGCCGCCGCGCACGTCGAAGCTGATGTTCAGCGTCGAGGCATACGCCTGGCTCATCTTCACGCCGTCGAGGCGCGTGTAGGAGCCGTGGTAGACGACGCTGGTCATGCTGGGCTGGAACCACAGGGTCAGGAAGACACCGGTCAGCAGCAGGATGATGAACGAGTAGAGCGCGATCTCGCCGAGCTGGAACGACCAGTGGTCCGGGAAGATCTTCCTGGCCAGGGCCCGGGCGCCCCTGGCGGCGTGGAACCTGTCGTCCACCCAGATGCCGACGCCGGCCAGCGGGTTGCTGCTCATGACCGCTCCCAGTAGCTCGGGCCCACGGGCTCATGGAAATCGCTCCGCGCGACCAGGTAGCCAGCGGAATTCACCGTCATCGGCAGCTGCGGCAGCGGCCGGGTGGCAGGCCCGAAGAGCACCTGGGCGCCGCGCGGCGCGTCGAAGGTGGACTGGTGGCACGGGCAGAGAATGTGCTGCGTGGTCTGCTCGTACAGCGCGGCCGGGCAGCCGAGGTGGGTGCAGATCTTGGAATAGGCGACGATCCCGTCGACTGTCCAGTTCAGCACTGTCGGCGGCTGCAGCACGCCAGGCGCGAACTTGATGATGACCACGGCGGCCTTGGCAAGCGCGTCGTCGTCGTTCTGGAATCCCTCCGGCACAACGGTGATCATCCCGCCGGGCGAGTCGAAGTCGCCGGGCGTGAGCGGGCGGTTGCTGCCGGCGGTCAGCAGCCGCATTCCCCTGCGCCAGACCGTGTTCTCCAGGCTCGTGCCCGGCAGCGGGCCCATGTCGCGCAGCAGGACGATCGGCGCGAGCGCGACCGGTACCGTGGCGGCGATCAGGGTACGGCGCAGCAGCGGCCGGCTGACGAACCCGCTCGCCTCGGTGCCCTCCTCGAAGGTCTTGGCGAACGCTGCCCGGTCCTCGGGACTCGACGCGAGCGGGTGGCGCTCCTCGGTCTGCTCCACGACCGGCATGACCTGCCGCACCCAGATGGTGGCGCCGACGCCCAGGCCCAGGAAGGCCAGCCCCATAGTGGAGCCCAGCACCAGGTTGGAGTGCAGCGCCCCGTTGACGGTGTGCACCTGAAACAGCGCGTAGCAGACGATGAACGCGAAGCCAGCCAGCATCGCGATGATGAAGCACGCCGCCACGACGCGCTCGGCCCTCTTGGCCCGCTCCGGGTCACTCACCTCAGCGGGCAGCTCGCGCGGCTGGGCCTGCGGCTCGTCGTCGGCCTGGCCGAGCAGCGTCCTGGCCTGCGCCGGGGGCGGAGTGCCGATCACCCGGTGCGGGACAGCCGGGCCTTCATCCGCCGCCGGCTCCGCGCCCGGCTGGCCGGCCTGGCTGCCGCGGCGGGCGTCGCCAGGCTGCCCGCCGGCACTGGTGTCACTCATGAGCCCTCCCATGCCTCGCGGCTATCCACATAGCCGCCAGCACCATGAACAGCAGCAGGCCGAGGAACACGACCAGGCCCTCGGTCACCGGCCCGACCCGGCCGAGGCTGAAGCCGCCGGGATTCGGCTGTGATCTCTCGCCGGTGACGTACGCGATGATGTCGCGCTTCTCGCTGGGCGTGACGGTGCTGTCGTTGAACACCGGCATGGCCTCGGGACCGGTCAGCATCGCCGTGTAGATCTGACTGGGTGTCGACTGATCCAGCGGCGGGGCGTACTTGCCGTAGGTGAGGGCGCCGCCCGCGCCGGAGAAGTTGTGGCACTGCGCGCAGTTGGTGATGAACAGCGACTGGCCGAGGGCCACGTCAGCCCCGTTGGTGCTCACCTGGGCCGCTGACGGGATTTCCGGGCCGCCGCCCAGCGACTGGATGTAGGCAGCGATTGCCAGCGTCTGGCGCGGGTTCAGCTCCGGTTCCTTGCGCGGCTGCTCGGCCTCGTTCTGCTTGGCCGGCATCCGTCCCGTGCTGACCTGGAAGTAGACGGCGGCGGCCCCGACGCCGATCAGGCTCGGGCCCACGCCGCTGACTCCCTGGGCAGCGAAGCCGTGGCAGCTCGCGCAGTTCTCCTCGAAAAGGCTCCTGCCCTCGGCGATCTGCGCCTGCTGCGCCGCAGTGGGCGCGGCGGCGCTGGCCGTGCTGCCGGTACCGGTGAGGACAGCGTAGGCCGCGCCGACGAGGAGCAGGCCCAGCAGGACGACGGCGTATCCCGCCGCGTGGTGCCGCCGCCGCCGCTTGATCGGTGTCACTGCTTTCCCCAGTTCCCGGCTCAGTGGATAAGGTAGATGGTCGTATACAGGCCGATCCACACGACGTCCACGAAGTGCCAGTAGTACGAGACGACAATGGCGCTGACCTGCTGCTCGCGGGTGAACTTCTTGGCCGCGAAAGTACGGCCCAGCAGGAACAGGAACGCGACCAGGCCACCTGTGACGTGCGCACTGTGAAATCCGGTGGTCAGGTAGAACACCGACCCGTAGTTGCTCGACGACAGCGTCACGTGCTGGTCACGAACCAGCGACGCGTACTCGTATGCCGTGCCGGAGACGAACCACAGTCCCATCAGGAAGGACAGCACGTACCATTCGCGCAGGCCCCATCGGGCCGGATTCCAGATCGGGCCGGCCCGCCTGATCTGGCCGCGTTCCACGGCGAACACGCCGAGCTGGCAGGTGACGCTGGACAGCAGCAGCACGATGGTGTCGATGGTGGCCAGCCGCAGATCCAGGGTCGCGCCCGGCCAGGGCTTGCCCATGCCCTTATCGACCGAGCGGATCGTGAAGTACATGGCGAAGAGTGCGGCGAAGAACATCAGCTCGGACGACAACCAGATGATTGTCCCGACGCTGACAAGGTTGGGTCTGCTCGTCGGGCTACGAGGAGCAGCCTCGGTTGCTGTCGCCACGGGCCCATTATTACGACACCGCGTAGGGAGACGTCGCGCGACCCCCCGGGTCGGTACCATCCACTTTCATGAAGGTTGTTGTGTACAGCCATGACGCCGGTACCCGGGCACAGATCAAGCTCGCCATCGGCCGTCGGCCCGCTCCTGACGTGCCAGAAGCCGAGGTGATCGAGGTGGCCACGCACCCGGCCCTGATCCGGCTGCTCGATGCCGGCGGCGCTGACGTCATGGTGCTGGACGGCGAGGCTCAGCCCGCCGGGGGCATGGGTGTGTGCCGTCAGGCGAAGGACGAGGAGTACGACTGCCCGCCGGTGCTGCTGGTCATCGGCCGGGCGGACGACGGCTGGCTGGCGACCTGGTCGCGCGCCGACGCCGTGGTCAGCCATCCCATCGAACCGGCGGCGCTGGCCCAGGCTCTGGCCGGCCTGATGCGCCAGCGCGCGGCGGGCTCTGCCGTCGCGCAGGCCTGACCGGGCTTGCGCTGCCGCGCAAGCCCGCCGCCGTCCGCCTGGCCCTTTGCCGGAAAACCTGCTACTCCGCCAGCACTCCGCCCGGCGCCATCTCGCAACCCTGGGAGCCCCTATGGACTCGCGCGCAGCCTGGCCCGCGCTGATCGGCGCGCTGATCAAGGGGGAGACGCTCACGGCCGAGGAGACGGCCTGGGCGATGAGCGAGATCATGGCCGGGGCGGCGACGCCCGCGCAGATCGCCGGGTTCGGCGTTGCGCTGCGGATCAAGGGCGAGACGGTCGCCGAGGTAACCGGCCTGGCGCAGGTGATGCTGGCGCAGGCTGCCCCGATCAGCGTGCCCGGCCGGGTGGTTGACCTGGTCGGCACGGGCGGCGACGGGGCGCGCACGGTCAACATCTCCACGATGGGCACTATCGCGGCTGCCGCGGCTGGCGCGCGGATGGTCAAGCACGGCAACCGGGCAGCCTCGTCGGCCTGCGGGACCGCCGACGTGCTTGAGGCGCTGGGCGTGGTGATTGATCTCCCGCCCGAGGCCACCGAGCAGCTAGTGGCCGAGACGGGCGTCGGCTTCCTTTTCGCGCCGCTGTATCACCCGGCGCTCCGGCACACCGCTGTCCCGCGCCGCGAGCTCGGCGTGCCCACTGTCTTCAACGTCCTCGGCCCGGTGGCCAACCCGGCACGCCCGAGAGCCCAGGCGGTGGGCGTGGCGGACGCCCGGATGGGCCCGGTCCTGGCTGGCGTGCTGGCCGGACGGGGCTGCTCGGCGCTGGTGTTCCGCGGCGACGACGGGCTGGACGAGCTGACGACGACAGCCCCCTCCACGGTCTGGGTCGTGCACCAAGGCACCGTGAGCCAGGCAGAACTTGATCCGGCCGAGCTGGGAATCGAGCGGTCCCGGCCAGCGGACCTGCGCGGCGGCGACGCGTCGGTCAACGCCGCGGTCGCGCGGGCCTTTCTCGGCGGCCAGCGCGGGCCAGTGCGCGACACGGCGCTGCTGAATGCCGCGGCAGCGCTCGCAGCCGACGCTGGAGTACCGGGCCCCGATGATCTCGTGCCGGTGCTGGCCGATGGCTACGCGCGAGCCTCCAGGGCGGTCGACTCGGGAGCAGCCAGCGAACTGCTTGTTCGCTGGGCCGCGGCGAGCCGCCGACTCGCGCTGAAAGGCTCCTGAGCGTCAGGCAGGCTCGGCGTAGCCGATCGCGAATGCCGCCTCGAGGTCGTGCCGGGAGTACGCGCGGAACGCGATGTGGGTCTCGGTATGGGTGACGCCTGCCACCTTGTTAACCGTGCCCGGGATCACGTCGCCGAGTTCCTCGTGGTCACGGACCCGGACCATGGCCACCAGATCGAATTCACCCGTCACCGAGTACACCTCGCTGACCTGGGGTATCTGGGCGATAGTCTCGGCCGTCTCCGGAATGCGCGCGACGTTGGCCTTGATCAGAACGATAGCCGTGACCACTGCCGCCTCCTCGCCCGCGGGGAGCCCGCGCCCCGCTGCGGCAGTAGCGTACCGCCTCGCCGTCCGCCCGTGACCTCATCAGCTCGCCGTCCGGCGTGACTTATCGGGCCGTGAGCCCGGCGAGGTCAGGCGGTGAGCCCGGCGAGCAGCCGCCGGCGCGGGGCAGCCAGCAGCGCGAGCAGCCCGAGCAGAACGTCGGCCGTGGCCTGGGCATCGGCCAGTGCCCGGTGGCACGGCCTGGTCCCGGCCGCGAAGAACTCCGCAAGGGTCGCCAGCTTGCAGTCGGGCACGCCGGCCGGGCCAGCCACGCCGCCGAGGACCAGCCGGGCCAGCACCGCCGTGTCGATCACCGCGAAGGCGGGCCAGCCGACTCCGCAGGACCTGGACGCCGCCGACAGGAAGCCGATGTCGAACGGGGCATTGTGCGCGGCGAGCACGCAACCGCTGGAAAATCCGAGGAACCACGGAAGCACGGCGTCGATGGGCGGCGCCTGGCAGACCAGCGCGTCGGTGATGCCGGTGAGCCCGGCTATCTCCGGCGGGATGGCGCGGCCGGGATCGACCAGCGAGGAGAACTCACCGGCCCGCTGGCCGCCGCTGAGCCGCACG